>DATIBM010000077.1:0-19615 GCA_035457545.1 Nitrospiraceae bacterium | reverse complement strand
ATAGACGCCGCTGAGGAGCAGGTTCCTGGTCGTCTGGCGGCTTCCGAACATATCAGCCGGCTCGCTATTGCCCGTCTGTCCGTCGAAGTCGACGTCGGCGTTCCACCAGCGAATGGTCAAGTCCAGCCGGCCGTGGTGCGGCAACGCTGCCCCGATCCTGGCCGAGGTATTCCAATTATGGAAGCCGTCCCGTTCGTAGGCGCCGCGCTGGTAGTTGGTCGAGGAGAAGCTGCTGGTGTCCCAGCGGGTCAACATAAAGGAAAAATCGAAGGGCCCTCTGGCTCCCGTGGCCGATAGCCCCTCCCGCAACGTGGCGAAGGAACCATATTCCAGAAAAGCGTTGGCCGTGGGAGCGCCGCTTCCCTTCTTGGTGATGATATGGATCACTCCGCCCATCGCGTCGGAGCCCCATAACATGCTCTGGGCGCCGCGGAGGATCTCGATCCGTTCAATGTTGTCCGCCGACAGGTTGCCGAAGTTGAAGAGGCCGGAGTTGGGGCTGTTGGCGATGACCCCGTCGATCACCACCATGGTGTGAGCGCTCTTCGTCCCTCGTATTTGCACCGTAGCGAGGTTGCCGGGACCGCCGGATTGGAAGGCCGTGATGCCCTGGGCCAGGCGCAAGGCATCCAGGACGGATCTGAATTTCTTCCGCTCGATCTCTTCGCCGCGAATCACCTCGACGGCGCTCGTGGCCTTGCTGGCATCGATTTCGGTTTTCGTCGCGCTGATGATGACATCCCGCACCGGCACCGGCTCCTCTTCTGTGTCGGCCGCGGAAGCCTCCGGTCCTCCCCAGCCCATGACGCACATCCCGATCATCAGGGCCACTGGGCCCCAACGATGATCCTGCATGGTCCACCTCCCTTTACCTCGAAGGGTGTTGTGGCATTCGGTCGCAGCCGGATCTCCTGACTCGCGGATCCCTGCTCCCTTCCGCCTTCCCATGTACGTGTCGTACACAGTGGCCTGTGTGGAAGGTCACTCCCCGCATACAGTGGCGGTACCGTGATGGTGTCTCACCATCTTCCCCGTGCTGCTCTCTGGTCCTGACTCACTCCCTCCTGTCAAAATTGAATCTGCACCAATCGGCTTCCGGGGACCGGACGCGGTGCGGGCGTCCAGGTCGCAATATTGTCTATGGCGGCGGCTGACACCCTGTTTCCATCCGCAGATCGGGATAGGCGGTGACCATCGGGCGAGCAGTCAGGGGATGGGGTTCGACCAGCACCCGAACCCGACAGTGAAACACCGATTCGAGGCGGTCTGCCTGAAGCACCTCATGCGGCGGTCCCAGCGCCGCCGTCAGCCCGTGGCTCAACAACAGGATGCGATCACAGAGGTGGCCGGCGAGATGCAAGTCATGGGTGACGATCACAATCGTCTGTGTCCGCCCGAGCTGCAGGCGGTGCAAGGTCCGAAAGCAGGCGACCTGGTGATGGACATCAAGATAGGCCGTCGGTTCGTCCAGAATCAGCACCGGTGTTCGCTGCGCCAGCGCCCGGGCAAGATAAGCCCGCTGTCGTTCCCCGGCCGACACTGAATGGAGGGGGCGATCCGCCAGGTGGGCAATTTCGACCTCGCCCATCGACTGCCGAGCGATCTCGTGATCCTGCGCCGATTCCCATCCCCAGCCGGAAAACAGCCCGGTCTCGGAACGATGGGGGTAGCGCCCCCGCAGGACGAGTTCCCGGATAGTCATAGGAAAGGTGATGGGTGCGTCCTGGAACACGACGGCGACGCGACGCGCCCGATCCCGGGGAGTAAGCTGGCTGAGATCTGCTCCGAACATCTGTATCGTGCCGCATTGCGGGCGGAGCAGGCCAGCCAGGACTTTGACGAGAGAGCTCTTCCCGGATCCGTTTGGACCAAGGACGCCCAGGATTTCTCCTGGCCGGACGTCAAGCGACAGATCCCGGATGACCCAGGAGACGGCACAGTGAAGCGCGGCATATGGTGCCGAGGGGTAGTGAAACCAGAGATTCCGGATGGTGTAGGGACAGGATCGTGGTTGTTCGCTCACCGCAGTCGCGGCGGGCGGCGGGCATGGCATGGAGGTCACCGGCCGAAGAAATGCTGGTGGTGTGCGGATAACAGGAGCCAGACGAAGATCGGCCCGCCGATCAGCGCCGTCACGACTCCGACCGGCAACTCAGAGGGGGCGATCACGGTGCGCGCAATCGTATCGGCGATCATGAGAAACAAGCCGCCTGCGAGGGCCGTGGCCGGCAATAGCCTGCGGTGGTCCGGTCCGACGATGAATCGGAGGGCATGCGGGATCATCATGCCGACAAAACCGATCATGCCGCTGACGGCCACGATGATACCCGTCACCACAGCGGTCAACACAAAGAGGCGTCGTTTGGTTCGCTCGATGTCCAATCCCAGGCTCTGGGCGGTCTCCTCTCCGAGCAGGAGGCAATTGAGGGGTTCGGCATGGAGCGTCAACACGACGGTGCCGAACAGTCCGACGAGGAGGGTCAGCCCCATTTGCAACGATCCGGCCGGATGCAAGGACCCCATCAGCCAGGCCATCACGCGAGAGAGATGATCGGGACTGAGCAGCGAAGTCAGAAACATCGTCAAGGCCGAACAGATCGCGTTCACGATGACCCCGGCGAGCAACAAGGTCTGCACCGGCAAGCCTGATCCGGATGAGGAGAGGCGATAGACGACGATGATGGACAGGACGGCGCCAGCCAATGCGGCGACCGAAATGCCGGTTCCATCCAGGGCGGTCGTCAGCCAGTTGGATGTCATCGCCAGCGTAGCCCCCAAGGTGGCGCCGCTGGAGACGCCGAGCACGTAAGGGTCGGCGAGCGGATTCCGTACCAGTGCCTGAAGAGTGGCGCCCACGATGGCTAAGGTGCTCCCGACGCAAAAAGCCAGCAGTAGGCGTGGAGCCCGCAAATGGAGCAGGATGGCGGCCTCGGCATCAAATTGACCCTCTCCCTGGTGAGTCGGAAACCAGGCGGCGAGCAGCACCTCAATGCTTTTGGCAAAAGGAATTGTCTCGGCGCCGAATTGCAGGCAGAGCAGAAAGCCCAGAACGGTGCAGAGGGCCAGACTCCCGATCGTGATCCAGGCACGGTATGGCGAGGGGATGACTGTTTCCTGGTTGGCGGCGGCCAAGTCTTGTTCGCCCAGCGGCGGCGCCATCGGACTGTTTGTGGCGTGATCGGACGGTGTCGTAACCACGTTCATGGTCCGGGATTGGAAGAAACGGGATCGGAGTGGAATATTTGAGCCAGGTGTTCCAACCCTTCGACGATGCGCGGACCAGGGCGGTCCAGGAGATCGCTGGCGACCGGCACAAGCCGGTTGTGCCTGACCGCTGACAAGGCGGACCAGGTTCGCCACTGGGCCAACTGAGATTCGGAAACCGTTTCCGACTCCCCCGCCGGAAAGAGCAGAACATCCGGGTTTCTCTTCAGCACCGTCTCCATTGAAAGCCGTGGATAAGCGGTTCCTGTGTCTGCGGCGATATTGACGCCCCCCGCGAGTTCGATCACATGGTGGATAAAGCTGCCGGGCCCGACGGTGATCAAGGGGTCGCTGTTGAGCACATAGAGCACTGTTGGTCGTGGACGGCCGGCGGAGGGGATACTCACCCGCTTGATCCGTTCGCGCAGGCGCCTCACCAACGCATCCGCCGTCTTGCCGTGTTCAAGAAGTCGGCCCAGCGTCGAAAGATGTCCGAGCACATCGTCCAGGGTGTGGGTCTCGAATGTGAAGAGGGGAATTTTCAATTGCTCCAGTTCTCGAACGGCGTCGAGGTTCAGGAACCCTCGAGGGGTCAATACGAGGTCCGGATTGAGGCGGATCACCCGTTCAAGGTTCGGTGTGGCCCCGCCGACCTTGGGCAGGGCTGCGGCCTCCGGCGGAAAATTGCAGAACGAGGTCACGCCGACGACGCGGCTGCCCGAATCCAGCGCAAACAACATTTCGGTGATGTTGGGAGCCAGCGAGACGATCCGCCGCGGCGGGTTGGCGAAAAAGACTTTTCGCCCCGTGTCATCCACAAACGTCCGTGAACTGACGTTGGCCATGAACGGCATGCCTGTCAAAATGCCGGGTTGGCGGCGTTTCATATCGAGTGCTCCGGGAGAATCCGCGTATCCAGCCGGCAACACAGACTGGACCGCAAGCCACCACAGGATGGTCGCCGAGAAGAACGGAAACGGACGGGACCGGAGCACAAACAAAAAATCCCCAAGGCCACATCTGACCCTGAGGATTGCACCCGCGTCTTCACCCTCACCGTTCCCCACCCCACGAGGGAACGACAGTCAGTGTCCTGGGTAGGTCTTCTGGCTTCTGGGCTGTCTCCTATGCTCCGCGCCTTCCCGCCGATCGGCAGTGGTCTGTGCGGAGTTCGTTCCCAGTTACAGCGGCGGGACCACGAGGGATTCTCACCCTCTTCCCTTTCCCCAGGCGGCCGTTGTTGTGGCCCGCACTCTAGGAGACAAACCGAAACGATGTCAAGTTCAATTTTGGCCCGTTCGCTTCGGTCGCGGGCAGTTGTGTCATGGGCGAAAAACGGCTTCCTGAGCCGATTCTGGTCAAGTCAGCATTCGGCCAAGCGTTTTCCACGTCGAGCCCAAGTGACCTGCGGCGGGAAGAATGGCACATCGCTTGCTCCCTCTATCCAACCGGCATCGTGTGCGTCACGGCGATGGGTTGAGGCAGCGATCGTCGAACGTGGCTTTGGGCCGACACAAGTTGGCGGGAGATGGGATCCAAGCCGATGAGAAATATGCTGATTACGATTTGCCTCCTGGCCGTGTTTCTGGAGGTGTCCGGTCTGATTTTTTCCGTGAAGCGCGAGGGGCCGAGCGATGTCTTCCGCCGGCTCGCTCAAATGCCGGACGTTCGTTTGGAGAGCCCCTTGCAGAACGGTTATTTTCTTCTGGTCGGGTTTACGGCGGATACCGCCGCGGATCCGGTTCAGGTCGGCTATGAAATCTGGTTGGAGGCCGAGGCGCATCGCGGCCTTCGGCATTTCGACCTGGAGAAAGGCGCGCGATCCGCCCTCCGCATCACGATCGGTCCGGATGACGTCGTGCCGGAGTGGTCCCAAGGCGATCCGGTTCGGGCGTTTCAGGAACAGGGCGTGACGATGCGCACGTCCATGACACGATATGCGGTCTTGGTCGATCGATACCGCCGATGGTTGAGCATGCCGTTCGAGGATTGGGGGTTCGGCCATCCGGCCAGCCCGCGGTTTACGGAGATCATGGCGGCCCACCGGCTGTTTATCGGCGAAGGATTCGCGCATAGTGCGACGACAGGGTCTTTACGCCTGCAACAGGATACGATCGCCTGGCGGCGGGTGCTGGCTGACGCCAAGACCATTCCCATGAAAATGATGGCCGCGGTGATGGTGGACGACAATGTGAGCCTCCTTTCCAAGGCGCTGGCCAAGGCGGACCCCGATCCTGCGGTCCTGGCTGCTGCCAAACAGATCGCCCATGCGCTGACCCGCGAGGAAGACGCCATGCGTTGGCCGATCCAGAATGAATTCGTGCTGGGACTGGCCCGGCGGGAAGAGATCCTGTCGGTCGAGAATCTTATCGGGGCCGACGATGCCGATCACAATCGGCAGTGGTTGGCGCAGACGGCCGGCCTGCACGCCGACGCGTTCACGAGGGTCCAGCACCCTGTCTCCAAGACCTTGTTTGGCATGACGGTGGAAACCCAACGGACCTGGGACGCCTATGCGACCTATTATGACGCGCTCATCACGTCGTCGGCAGTCCTGCACAGTCCCCTCCCCCGTCTGCACGAAGTGACCAAGGGGTCGAATCGCACGTTGTTCGAGCACTTGCTCAACCCGATCGAGTTTGATCCCTCTTGGGAGTCGTTCACGCAGAGACTGCTGGCAACCGATGCCAAGCTGCGGCTGACGGCGCTTCAAATGCTTATGCGAAGCGTGCGCGGCACGGAGAAGATGGCTGAACGGATCAGTCAGGCCGGACCGGAATACTTCGATCCCTTTTCGGGACTCCCGATGTTATGGAGCCCTTCCCATCGCCGGTTGTACAGTGTCGGGAAAGACGGGCTGGACGATGGCGGAGACAGCACCTTCGATATCGTGACCCCTGCGCTTCCGGAGCCGAGACAAGCGTCCGGCAGTCCAGATCGCAGTCGTCCTCGCCGTGTTGGGCACAGTTGAATTGGCCGTTCGCCGTCCGGCAACTTGACCTTCCTGACAGAGGACAAACCGAACCGCTGAGCACGGTTGGGACTTGTTCGTCAGCATGGCCATGTGATAGCATGTCGCGATTTTTGACTGGCGAAACCAAGGAGTCTGCCGTGGCCTATCGTTGTGATGTGTGTGGAAAGGGGCATCGGACCGGCAACAATGTCAGCCATGCCAACAACAAGACGAGGCGGGTGTTTAACCCCAATCTGCAGCGCGTTCACGCGGTCGTGAATGGATCTCGCCTGCACATTCGTGTCTGCACCCGCTGTTTGCGGTCCGGCGTCGTGAAGAAAGCCGGCTGAAGGCCGTCACCGTTCCTTCCTCACTGCCCTCCGACTGCTGACCCGTGGTGATCCGCCGGGTTGATTGATGCGGCGGATGTCTGCTGTTCCAACCGTTTCACCGCCTGTTGGAGTCGAACCCATTCTTCCGGTTGGAGGGTAACAAATTCGACGCCGAAGAACTTTCCCCTTGTCCAGCGGACCACAGCTTGGTCGATGCCGAGGGGCGCCTCATGATCGGAGACGTAGATACGGAGTTCCAGCACCGTCCCCGCCAGGGTATGGGTGGAAGACTCGATCCGGCATCCGCGCACGGAAAGATCGACCACGCTGCCTTCTCCTCCCGTGACATTGGTCGAGGTAAACGAGCTTCTGAATTGAACGGGAAAGCGTGGGACTGCTCTGGCGTCATTCATATGATGTCGGTGGGCGCGGGTGTTGCGTTTTGTATTCTGCCGAGGCGAGATGGATTCTCCAATCGTTTTTGTGATTCTTGCGTCCTCCCCGTCGATTTCTGTCTGTGACGAAGAAGCCTCGACATTGACCGCCGGGTGGCGTAGCCTGTCCTGAGCACCGCCGCTCAGCTCGATCCTTCGGCTGGTGAACATGACCTTTGCACGGTCCAGACCTACCGCGCCGACGGAAGCCAACTGTCCCAGGCCGGTATGGGAGCATTTCCCCCATCAAGCCGATATGGGTGTGCGTGGAATCGGTCCGACCAAAGAGGCGGCATTCGAAGCCGCGGCGATGGCGCTCACCGCCGTGACGACCGACCCTCAGCGGGTGAGCCCCGGGGAAGCTGTCACCGTCCGCTGTGAGGCGCCCGACGACGAATTGTTGCTGGTGGATTGGCTGAACGCCCTGGTGTACGAAATGGCCACGCGCAGGATGCTGTTCAGCCGTTTTGAAGTCCGTCTGTCGGATCATCGGTTGGAGGCCACTCTATGGGGAGAGCCGGTCGACCCGGCACGGCACAGTCCGGCCGTCGAAGTGAAGGGTGCGACCTATACGAGCCTCGCCGTGGCCCAGGATCGCCAGGGGCTATGGACAGCGCAATGTGTGGTGGATGTCTAACGATGAAGTCTCTGCGAGAGGAACATGGATCTCAACTTGCTGACACGCCGATCGGCGTGTGAGTGGCAAATTCGTCCGTTCGGGGCCATGCGCGTGCCGGGCATCATCTATGGAACCGAGGCGCTGGTACGGGAGATGGACGACAAGGTCTATGAGCAGGTGACGAATGTCGCCACGCTTCCCGGCATCGTGAAGGCGTCCCATGCCATGCCGGATGCGCATTGGGGGTACGGATTCCCCATCGGCGGCGTCGCCGCGTTCGATCCGGACCAAGGAGGGATCATTTCCGCCGGCGGGGTCGGGTTCGATATTTCGTGCGGGGTCCGCACGCTCACCACCGGGCTGACAACCGAGCAGGTCGAACCGGTTAAAGAACGGTTGGCGGACAGACTCTTTCACCACGTGCCGGCCGGTGTCGGCAGCACCGGCCTGTTACGCCTGAAGGCGGCGGACATGGACGCGATGTTGACGGGCGGCGCGCGATGGGCCGTCCGACAGGGTTATGGCCGGACTGCCGACCTGGAACGCACGGAGGAGCAAGGCTGCATTGCGGGAGCCGTCCCGGCCGCCGTGTCCGAACGCGCCAAGAAACGACAGCAGGACGAAATGGGCACGCTCGGGTCCGGGAACCACTACCTGGAAGTGCAACGGGTCGCGCGGCTGTTTAATCATGAGATCGCCGCAGCCTTCGGGCTCCGGGAAGGCGATGTCGTCGTCAGCATTCATTGCGGCTCCCGCGGACTCGGCCATCAGATCGGGACGGAATTTCTCAAGACCATGGCGGTCAGCGCCGCCCGGTACAAGATTCACGTGCCGGACCGGGAGCTGGCCTGCGCGCCGATCCATTCTGAGGTGGGACAGGAGTATCTGGGGGCGATGCGCGCGGCCATGAATTGCGCGCTGGCCAATCGGCAGATCATCACTCATTTGGTCAGAAAGGCGTTTGCCGAGGTGTTGCCGCAAGCCGACCTGAACCTCCTGTATGACGTATCGCACAACACCTGCAAAATTGAGGACCATGTCGTCGACGGAAACACCATGCGTGTGTTCGTGCATCGGAAAGGGGCGACGCGGGCCTTCGGCCCGGGCCATCCGGACCTGCCGCCGCCCTTCAGAGACATCGGACAACCGGTGTTGATCGGGGGAACCATGGGCACCGCCTCGTATGTGCTGGTGGGGACGCGCGAAGGGATGGAGTTGGCCTTCGGCTCCGCCTGTCACGGGGCCGGCCGCAACATGAGCCGGCATCAGGCCCTTCGCCAATGGCAGGGCCGCGATGTCGTCAAGGAGCTCGGCCTGCGCGGCATCGTGATCCGGAGCCCGTCACTCCGAGGGGTCGCCGAGGAAGCTCCTGGCGCCTATAAAGATGTGAGCGAGGTCGTGCAAGCAGCCGACGAGGCGCATCTGGCAGGCATCGTCGCGCAGCTTGAACCGATGGTCTGCATCAAGGGGTAGCGGCGGGTCAGGTTGCAGAGGCCGCCCATGGGTTAAGACCCTGCCGGCGGTGAAACCCGCCGCCGTTGTCCGACCGTTCGGAAAATGGCGCGCACCTGTTCGATGCCGGGGATCGCATGGCCGAACGGGCTGGGCACCTTCCCTCGCACGAGCATCCGCAAGCCCAATGGGCCGACTTGAACCAGCCGGTTGATGTCGAAGCCGACGACCTTCAACGGCATCAGGGCTTCGTTGAGTCGTCCGTCCCGTTCGATAAGCTGCCGGAACCCGAGTATGTGCCTTGCGCCGCCGGTCTCTGTGGCGCCCTGCTGCAGCGACGCGCGGCGAAGACGGATGATCGCCTCCATCGGTTTCACGTCCTTCGGGCAGACCTGTACGCAGAAATTGCACCGGGTGCAGTCCCAGATGCCGTCGGCGTCCTGAAGCTGTTCCAGCCGAAACCGTTTGACGTGCAGCGGCTCTCGGGGGTCCGCAAGGAACCGTTCCGCCTTCGCCAAGGCCGCCGGCCCGAGAAATCCTCGCGAGACCTCGTGGGTGGTGCAGGCGGCCACACAGGCTCCGCACATGATGCAGGCGTCCACATTGTGGAACTGAGCCTGGCTGGGGAAGATGATCATTTGCCCGCTTGGATCAGCCGCCGCCGCGCTCTTCGAGGACAGCCAGGGCGCCACCGATCGGATCTTGTTCCAGAACGGCGACATGTCCACGACCAGATCCTTGATAACTGGCATGTTGCGGAGCGGTCCGACCGCCACCTGGCCGTGGCGCTCAAACTCCTGACGCACGGACGTGCGACAGGCGAGCTTCTCCGACCCGTTGATGTCCATGGCGCAGGAGCCGCAAATCGCAGACCGGCAGGAATAGCGCAAGCTCAACGTGCCGTCGAATTCGTTCTTGATGCGGATCAGGGCCTCCAGCACGGTCATGCCGCGGTGGATGTCGAGACGAACGTCCTGCCAGGAAGCACGGTCGCCGGTTTCAGGGTTGAACCGGAGCAGGCGGAAGGTCAGGCGCATAGAGCGGAGTTAACCGATCTCAAACACCTTGGGATACTGCGTGAGATTGCGGCAGCCGTCGGAGGTCACAAGGACCATGTCCTCGATCCGCACGGCGCCGAGTCCGGGGTAATAGAGCCCCGGCTCGACCGTGACCACATGGCCTTCCTGGAGCCTGGAGCCGTTGCGGCTGATCCGGGGCGCTTCATGGATGTCCAATCCGACCCCATGGCCCGTGCCGTGAAAATAGCCCTGCATGCGTCCGTTGACGAGGCCGGTGCGGTAGCCCGCTGCTTCGAAACGTTCACAGATCCGCTGGTGGATTTTGGCGCCATCGGCTCCGTCCCGGATGGAGTCGATCGCTTCCTCCTGCGCGTCGAGCACGATTTGGTACAACCGCCGCAACTCCGGCGAAGCGGTGCCCCGCACGACGGTCCGTGACATATCGGCGAAATAGCGGGTGGCTGCGGACCGCGGAAACACGTCGAAGATGATGCTCCGATCGGCCGGCAACGGCCCGCTGCCCTCGTCGTGCGGATCGCAGGCCTGCTCACCGCCCGCCACGATGGTATGTTGCGCGACACAGTCGTGCTCCATGAGCCGCACGTTGATCAGTTTCTTTACCCGCTCGGACGTGAGGGGGTCGCCATCGACCCAGAGCAGTCCATCCCGCGGAGTCGCCCGGCGCAGGAGGTCATGGGCGGCGGCCACCGCCTGTTCCGTGGCGCGTTGAGAGGCCTCGATGTGGAGGACTTCCTCCGCCGTCTTGATCACTCGCTGTTCAAAAAACGGCTCTTTCTTGCTCTCCAGGCGATATCCCAACTCCTGCAGCCGCACGGCATGACCGAAGGGGAAGTTTGACGGCACGAGGACCTGATCCACTCCCCGCTCCCGAAGCAGCACGTGGGCGACGTCCATCGGGCCCGGCTGGTGAGAAGCCTCGGCCTTGGCTCGTCGCTCGAATTCCGAATACGACAGGACCTGGTCCACCTTGGCCTGGTGGCGCGCCCGATCCATTTCCAGATCGCTCATGACGAGCAGGCGCTCGCCCTTGATGTCGATGTATAAGAACGGATCCGGGGCGATGAACTTGGTGGCGTAGTAGAGGTTGGAATCGGCTTCGCTGGCCGCGTAGAACAGGGTCGCGCTCGTGTTCATCTGGGTCGTCCGTTCGTGAGACATGTGCCGGTGTGTCTGCAACGCGCAGTCGATTCGATGCTAGCACGCAGGGGAGGTCAATACAAGTTGCGGCCGGGAACGCGGCTCGGCGCGTCGATCTCTGACGACGGGGCGGGAGGCGGTTCGTCCGAGCCGGTGATGAACTCTTTCGGCACCTTGAACGTATTGCGCAGAACATCGTAGGCCAGGGAGGCGAGGCTGGAGAGTCCTTCTCCCAGGGACTTCATCGGCAGATAGGTGACCTCTGGATCGTCCATGGACCCTTTGGCTTCAAAGAAGGCCGTGGCGATCCCCGTCCGGTCTCCCGCGAACAGACGTCCGAACAGGGGAATGTTTTTGACGAACTTGGAATAGGAGCCGAAGGGGCTGACGGCGTACACCATCTCGAGTTGATCCGTCGGAAGGTCGTAATGTCCCGCGCCGCTGATTTTGACCACGGGGCTGTCCAGCACCAGCCGATCGCTGTCGAAACGGCCGTTCTGCATGACGATGGACGCAGTGAGCTTGTCAAACGGCAAGCCGTCCTTTTCAAGATCGATCTGGCCCTGGAGGACGGCGGGGAGATTGAGGATGCTCAGAATTTTCCACAGAGCCCGCTTCTGGGATTTGAAGATGCGGCCGTCGGTGACGAGCACCTCGGCGTCTCCGGACAAAGTCGGAAGAATGCCGTGCGGGTTGCGTCCATGGCCGCGGAGGGTGCCGGTCAGGCGGACCTCTCCTGTCATGAAATGTTCGCGCACGCCGACCAGGTGCGAGAGCTCTTCGAACGGGACGCCGGCCACGCGAAACGAGGCTTCGGCGTCGGCCGGCTCGTCCTTGGGAAGGTGGACGACCAGGCGTCCCGTGATATGTCCGCCCTCCGACCGGGCATTCACGCGATCGATGTCGAGAACGCCGTTTTCGATGTTGATGCGGCCCGAAAGCCCGCCGACGCGAAACTGCTTGTAGACTCCCCGCTCGATCAACGCGGTCGCCGTCACCTGGCTGGTGGCCGCCAGATATTCCAGCAAGTCACGAACGGGCGAGCGGCCCTCCTTGGGGATGATGAGGTCGATATCCAGATGGGACGACTCGATCTTGGCCGTCATCGTCGGTTTCGTGCTCCAGTTGCGCAATGTGCCGGAGAGCGACAGGTCGCTGTCCATGATCTTGAAACTCAGTTGCTTGAGTTCCGCCCCATCGCGCACCAGCCTGACGCGGGCGTAGAGATCCTGAATCGGCCCGTCCACGCCCTTCAGGCTCATCAAGCCGTTGGTCAAGGCGATCCAGCCGGTCGTGCGCCAGGTGGACCAGTCGGGCTGGGAGCCTTTCACGTCGAGGGACACCTCCACCTGCCCCGCTTCGAGACCGCCACGGTTCAACCATTCCGGCAGACCGGAGACGGCGACCGTTCCCGTCGCCAGCGACGCATCGATGCTGAAGCGGCGGCCGAACACCAGTTTGCCTTTCAAGCCGATCCGCGCCGGCGGGACCACCACGTCGACCTGCGCGATCGTGAAGCCTCCTGGAACGATGGCTCCCTCCAGCTCCAGCGAGGCAGGAATGCCGGCTGGTTTTTCGCCGACCCAGGGCAGGCGGAGCAGGGCCTCTGTCAGGTGGACCTGTGTCCGGAGACGCGGTCTCTCGGACGGACCGGACAGGATGACCGACAGCGACACCGGACCATGCATCAGCCTGGTGGTCATTGTCATGGCCTGGCCGGGCAAGAGCGGAGCCAACTCCGCCACCTCGCCCTTGGCCTGGATCGCAACATCTTGAAAGGCGCCGGATGCTCCGGCCGTCACGGTTCCATGGATGCTGAAGCGGGTCGAGCCCACTTGGCCGGCCACGCTGTCAAATTCGGTCCCGCTCTGGGAATAACGGACGCGGCCGGTGACATGGTGCACGCGCTGCGGCAATGCCGGCGTGTCGAAGCTGAGGTCGTCGGCCCTCACTTCCCCGCCGACAAACGTAATCCCGCCTGGCTGGTTGAGCGCGCCGACCAGTCGAAACGTCGGGACCGCCACGCCCTGGATATTGCGGATCGAGGTGAGAAACTGCGAAACGCTCGGAGCGCGAAGCGAGTTGGCCAGATAGCTGACGAGATTGGCCGCCGTCATGTCGCCGGTGAGATCCATCTCCAGCCACGGCCCCGCGTCCAGAAACGAAATCAGGGCCTTCCCCTGGCTGATGTGCAGGGCCCCATAGTCGCCGGAGAACGAGGGAATGCGGATCCGCCCCGCATCGACAAAGACCGTTCCCGTCAAATGTTGCGTGAGGACCCGGTCGGCGCCGAGCAGCGCCCTTCCATCGGTAATGCGAAACTCTCCGGTGACGCCGAACTGCGGGGTGGGATCGGGGGAGCCGATCACGGTGGCATTGGCGATTTCCACCGTGCCGTCGATCTCACGCTCCTCTAGGACCGTTTGGATCACGGGATGGATCCAACGCAGCGGCACATAGGTCAAGAGATCATGGAGCTTGATGGGGGATGAGCTGAACGTGATCGACACGGTCGGCTGAGCGGACAAGAGCCCGGCGAGGCTGGCGCGCGCGGTCAGGGAGAGCTTGTCCAACCGCGCCGCCACCTCGTGAAACAACACATCATATCCACTCACGCCCGGCACGACCTGCAGGTGCCCCTGGAGATCGAGTGTCCCGGTCAGTTCTTGCGGCAGCGGCCTGGGTCCCAATAGATCGGCCAGTTGCCGAACCTGGAGCTTGGTGGCCTGCATCCGGCCTTCGAATTGATACAGCGGTCCGGTCCGGCCCGCGTCGTCGGATCCGAATCCCGCGGAAGTCGCGCTTTGCCCGACGGTTCCAGTCAAGGACAGGGCGGCCGGACCAGGATCGCTGTGCCAGCGCGCCGTCATCGCGACGTCGGCCTGCTGGAATTCCGGACGGACCATGAACGACCCGTTCACCTCGTGCAACTGTACCGTGCGGGTCCCGTCCGGACGCCCGTCGTCGATCAGCTTGAGCGTCCCCTGTCGAATCGTCGTTTCCTTGACGAACATTAGCCAATCCGTGGGCTTGTGGCCGCCTGAGGGTGCGCCGGACGCCGAGGCGATGGCGGCGATGTTCCATGAGCCCGGCGCCGTCCGGTGCAGGGTGATCTCCGGCCCCTCGATGGCGAGGCGTTTGCCGATGACCTGGCGGCGAAGCAGCGGAAGCAATCGAAGGACGGTATCGATCCGCTGGGCCTTGACGAACACCCGCTGGCCGTCCGGCTCATAGATCGTGACCTCGCGCAGGTCGAGATGGATGCCCGGGAACAGCACGATGCGGACCATTCCCACTTCCAGCTTGCGGCCGATGTTCTGTTCGATTTGATGGACGAAGAAATCCTTGACGTAGTCGCGCCCGGTCGAGGAACGGATCAGGAAGAGGCCCGCGACGGCGAGCAGGATCACTGCCACCACGGACAGCACGGCGATTCGAATGAGAGGGCGCATCGGGGCGTGGTAAGGGCAATCCCCCTTCATCCTCATAGTACTGAAAGGGTCATTGGAAATCCAATTCTCTTGCCGGAATCGCGGCGTTCGCTTGTCGATCTATCCAAACGATCCGGCTTTCCTCTGGAGCATCCCGTCCGCGATCACTATAATGCGCCTCACCCCGATCTCCGATGAATGGTCCCGTGACTTCCGCGTCTTCCGAGTCAGATCCTGTCGAGCCTCCCACGACGGTGCGTTGGCGCCTCCTCGCCCTGCTGTTCGCGATCAGCGTGGTCACCTACGTGGATCGGGTCAACATCTCCGTCACGGCCAGGCACATGATGCCGGCCTTCGGGTTGACAGACCAGCAGATGGGCTACGTCTTCTCCGCCTTCGTCGTGGGCTATGCGCTCTGTCAGGTTCCCGGCGGATGGCTGGGAGACCGATGGGGCGCGCGAAGGGTCTTGGCCGGGGCGATCCTCTGGTGGTCGCTGTGGACGGCGCTCACGGCGACGGCCCCGGCCATCGGGGTCGCGGCCGGGGTCGGAGTCTTGAGCGCGCTGATTGCAGTCCGGTTTCTGCTCGGCATGGGGGAATCGGTCGCCCTGCCGAATTTCAACCGCACGGTGGCCGACTGGCTCCCTCAGAAGGAGCAATCGCTGGGGATCGGCGTGGCGATCGGCGGAATCGGCGTCGGTGCCGCCGTGACGCCGCCGGTGACCGCTTGGATCATGGTGAATTGGGGATGGCAGACGGCCTTCTACCTCGCGGCCGGGATCGGCGTGCTGGTCGCCTGGCTCTGGCACTGGTACGCGCGCGACCGCCCAAGCGATCATCCCGGGATCAACCAGGCCGAAGTCAGGCTCATTCTCGACGACAGACCGGCCGCCGCATCGGATGACGCCACGCCCTGGCCGCGGATCGCGCGCACGCCGACGGTCTGGTGGCTGGTTCTCAGTTATACCTGTCTCGGCTATGTAGCCTATGTCTATATGAGCTGGTTTTATCTCTACCTGGTCAACGTCCGCGGGTTTGGGGAACTGCGCGGCGCGGCGTTCGCGATGGCCCCATTCCTGGCGATGTTGGTCGGCTGTCCAGTCGGCGGCTGGCTGACGGATCGACTGACCCTCCGCCTCGGCGTCACGAAGGCGCGATGCCTAACCGGCATGGGAGGAATGGGACTGTCGGGCGCCTCCATTGCGCTGGGCGCCTGGGTGGATCATCCCCTGCCGGCCGTGCTCTGGCTATCCTTCGGCGCCGGCTGCCTGTACTTCACGGTGGGAGCCTACTGGTCCTCGACCGTCCATCTGTCCCGGCCCTTTGCCGGCACCCTGTCGGGGCTGATGAATACCGGGGCCAACCTCGGCGGAAGCCTCTCCCCGACCCTGACCCCGTGGCTCGCCGATCAGTTCGGCTGGGCCGCGGCGCTTGGCGCCGCGGCCGGCGCCGCCGGATTCGGCGGCCTGCTATGGTGGTGGATCAAGCCGGGCGACGGGCTGTCGAAGTGAATCAGGGTCGCACCGGTTGCAGAGTGGCTTGCGACTTCGCTAGAGTCTGCGCATGGCGACGTTAGGATTCGAGAAAAAGGACCCGCGGGTCACGATCACGACGAAGTTCGGCGAGATCAAGATCCGCTTCTATCCCGATGAGGCCCCGCGTCACGTCGAAAACTTCATCAATCTGGCAAAGATGGGGTTCTACAACGGCACGACCTTTCATCGCGTGATACCGGGTTTCATCATCCAAGGCGGCGACCCGCTGAGCAAGAATCCAGACCGGACGAAGCATGGAATGGGAGGCCCGGGCTATTTTCTCCCTCCTGAGCCGAACGATCGTCCCCACAAGCGAGGCGCCGTCGCCATGGCCAAGATGCCGAGGGAGAGCAACAGCACGCGGGACTTCAACGACAGCGGATCGCAGTTCTACATTTCGGTCGCGGACAACAGTGGGCTGGATCGGACCTACACGGTCTTCGGCGAGGTGTTCCGCGGGATGGAGGTCGTGGACAAGATCGCGGCGCTGGCTCGCGATCAGGCCGACAACCCGCTCGAACCGGTTCCGATGACCATCATCGTGAAGGAGTAGCGAAAGGCGTCATTCGTCACTCGTCATTGGTCAATCGAGAAAAATCGAGGCCCTCGTCCATACGATTGACGCATGACGAATAACGATTGACGGTTCAAAAGACAACCATGCTGGCATAGGTCACCGTGCTGTTGTATTGGTCGGTGATCCCTCGGTCGTACCGCAAGACCTGTCCCGCCTCCGCGGTGATCAACCGCAGCAGGGTGTAGATGGAGGCAAACCCCGTGATGCGGCGGCTGTCCCCTTCCTTCCGAATGAACGATGCGAACTCCTCCGGCTTGAGCTCTTCCACGAACTTCAGCATGGCCAGATCCTGCTGCATGCAGCGGTGAAACGAAAAGTCCGTCGGGGGGGCCGCATCGCCGTACCGCATCCCGATGTGCGCGAGATCGGCGCTGGCGATGACACAGGGCTCGACTGCCGCTTCGGCGAAGGCGCGCCGGAGCAGATCGATCAACCGATCGATGCCGGTCCGGACCGTCTGTTCTCCCAGATCCTGGGCCGAGAAGCCGCAGAGGATCGGCACGATCGTGCAGGCCTTCTGTTTGCCGACCGCGTCCAGCAAGAACGGAAGCTGGAACTCCAGCGCATGTTCCTGCTCATGGGCCACGTCGTCGGCAAAGAATTCGCCGCCCTGCCGTTTCAGATAATCGAGAATCGGCTTGTTGACGGGAACGGTTCCGAGCGGCGTCTCGAAATCCTTGTCCGTGAGGGCGAACAGCGAGTCCATGCCGGCGTGGCAGGGCGCGAGCAGCACGAACACATCCGGGCTCTCCGCCTCGTTGAGTTCCTTATAGGCCCAGGCATAGATCGGACCGGCCTGCTTCACCTCATAGGCCGGAGCCACCAGCCCCTTGATGCGTTTCCCCTTGTTGGGAGAAGGCTTCTGCTCGGGGCCTTCCTTTGATTGATAGAAGCTTTCGATCTGCCGGCGAAGTTTGAAGCCCTCCGCTTCATAGCTCTTCCCTGCGAAGGCGGCCTGACGGACCGGGGCTTGCCGGAAGATCGTTCGGCGGTGCTCCTTGGCTGTTTCGACCGCCGGGCCTTCCAGAAATAGTTTGGATTCGAGGTCGGCGACCAGCCGCTGCAACTTGTCGGGCAGCAGGAACTCGCCGAACCGGTTCAGGTACAGGGCTCCAATCTCGTCCAGAGAATGGTGTCCGTCCAAATGTTGCACGACGAAGAAATAGTTCAGCGGGAGCACGAGCTTTTCACGGCTGAGCCCCGACGGGTCCCACAGCACGATATAGTGCTCGTCCTGCTCCTTGATCGGAGAATATTGCAGATTCCGGAGAACCGGATTGTCCTGGAACCGGTCTGATTTTGCGGAGGAGGTCGTATCCATAATTGAAGAGCCCAGCACGTGCGTTGAAATTCCTGCGCCGCATTCTACCGGAGGTATCTGCGAGCCCGCAACCGAGACCGGGCGCTCATTGGGAAGGCGGAACGCCCTTCCGTCTGGCCGCCCAGAGTGCGAGCGTGGCGATCGTCGCGGCCGCGAGCCAGAGGCTGGCATAGTGATAGGAGGGAGAGGCGAACTCGATCAAGTCGGTCAGGCGGCCAATCAGGAGGGACATGCGAGCCATGACCGTATAGCCGAATGCCGCGCCGAACGAGATCATGAGGAACAGGATTCCCATACGGGCCACCGACCGGCCCAAACCCGCATGTTCGACGGTGAACAGAAAATAGTAAAGGACGCTCGCGACTCCGACCAGGATGATCACGGCGTTTATGTTGCTGGCCGGATTCAACAGGCTCAGGGAGAAACTCATGCCTTCCACGGCATCGAGGGTCAGGAGCGGACGAACGGTGTCCTCGATCTGTTTCAGGATGAAGGAGGAAATCGTGCGCGGAATGGCCAGCCCCGCCCCGACTCCCACGATGAAAGCGAAGGCATAGCGGGACAGCCAGGAGACCTTCGGCACGTACCGGGTCAGCATCAACAGCCCAATCCCGACCGGGATCAAAAGCGACCATTCGCCGTTTTCCGCAATCGGCTTGATGATCAAGCGCAGCAGGACCGTATCCGTCGCCTTGACGATCTCGTACCCCACCGACACCCCGACGTAGAGGTGTTCGGCCGCCTTGAACAGCGGGTTATCCTGATAGAGGAAGGTCATGATGAACAGGGTCAACCCTGTCGCGACCCAGGCCCCAAACAGCATCTCGACCGGCACGCAAGGCTCCTTCCGGCTGATCAGCGCGGCTCGCGCTGACTGCGCTGGTGCCGCAGGGAAAAATAAAACATGTTACAGATGACCACCAGGACGATAATGGCGAGATGGGTGGCCGACTGTGCGTCCATCCCGGCCACGGCCCGGCCCTTCTGCCCGATCAAGCTCTCGTACTCCGCCGCTCCCCTGAGGCCTCCGATCAGCCCGTTGATCTGACCGCTGCGCAGCAAGGGATAGAGGCCCGGCGCGATGACGCCGGTGGAGCCCCCTCCCAGCTCGAACTTGTACTTGTCCTTGCCGAAGACATACCAGGCATCAACCCCGGGATTGCCGGCGCCGAGGCAGACGGCATAGTCCACGTCGCGGAGATTGCGGACGCCGGCGAGCACCGGCAACCCCTCCGTGGGGCGGCCGCTGTAGTCGGTGGGAAACGTCGTGTAGAGATCCTGTCCCAAATTGATGATGACGGCGGTGCCGCCCGGACTCCACCCGAGAAAGACATAGTCCTTGCCGCTCGTCCTCCCCGCTTCGTTGGCCATCTGGGTGACCACCTGGTCCGCCATGCCGGTGCCGGTCACCCAGAGCGTCATGGCCACCACGCGCAGGTTCTTCTTGAAGGCATGGCGCAAGATGGCGACCGCCTGCGGGTACAGCTCCGGCTTCGAGGCCGGATCAAAGTCCAGCGACAGGAGAAACACGGAACCTTCCGGCAATGATTCGATGTAGTCGTAGATGCCCTTGACCTCCG
>DATIBM010000076.1:0-11947 GCA_035457545.1 Nitrospiraceae bacterium | reverse complement strand
CCCCTGATCGTGCTAACGGGACTCACCATGTCGCCCACGATCGACGCGGCAGCACCATGGTTGCTGGACCTCTTCGGCGGCAGGCAAAGCGCGCGGACCCTTCATTTCCTCGCCTGCTTTGCCTTCGTCGGCTTCATCGTCATCCACGTCTCGCAGGTCATCCTGACGGGGCTCGTCAACAATCTCCGTTCCATGATCACCGGCTGGTACCGGCTTCCGGAGGAGGAGCAGATCCATGATCTTCGACACACCCCTTAATCGGCGGCGCTTTCTGACCCGCAGCCTGCAGGCAGCCGGCCTCTTTGCGCTTGCCGGCTGCGACGGGCTTTCCGGCCAGGAGGGGGTGCGCAGGTTTCTAGGCAAGACGGAACGGGTGACGGACCGTGTCCAGCGGGCACTCACGCCGAAGGCGGCCATGGCTAAGGAATACCGGGAGGCCGACCTTTCGCCTGTCTTCCCGGCCAACGGCAACACCGACCCGAATAATCGGCTCTACGATGCGCTCGCCTCGGAGGATTTCAGGAACTGGAGGCTGATGGTGACCGGGTTGGTGGAGAAGCCTGCCAGCTTTTCCCAGGAGGAACTGAAGGCGCTGCCCTCCCGTACGCAAATTACGAGACACGATTGTGTCGAGGGCTGGAGCGCGATCGGGAAATGGACGGGTGTCCTCTTACGGGAGATCATGGAACTGGTACAGCCACGGCCGTCCGCCCGCTATGTCGTGTTCCATTGCGCCGATCTGGACGAGGACAACGTCCCTTACTACGAGAGCATGGCGCTGGAAGACGCCTACCATCCGCAGACCATTTTGGCCTATGAGTTGAACGACCGGCCCTTGGACATCCCGCACGGCGCGCCACTCAGGCTCCGCTTTGAACGGCAGCTTGGCTACAAGCACGCCAAGTACCTGATGAAGCTCGAGCTGACCGACAGTTTAACCGGCTTCGGCGGCGGCAAGGGCGGGTATTGGGAGGACCAGGGCTATGAGTGGTACGCGGGCATCTGACAGGATGCTGAAAAAGCCCGCCTGGCGGATGATCGCGGCGCCCCAACCTATCGTCATGCGTCAAGCGTCATTCGTCAGTCGTCTGGGGCAAGGAGATGCAATACCGCGCTTCGAGCACCTTCACGGTTGACGACTGACGAATCACGCTTGTCGTCCCCTCTGCCCTTTTGAGGATCCTGCACGGCACACCTATCGACTTCCCTTTGGCACCTTATGCTCCGGGCGGTTTGCCGCAGAAGATGCAGCGCCGGCGGTTGGCATGGTGCAGCTTGGGACAGGCCAATTCTTCATCTGCTTGCCGGACCCACATGAAGAGCGCGGCAGCCGCCAGCATTCCCGATACCGGCGCGACGAAATAGATCCACAGGGAGGAAAACAGATGGGCGACCATCGCCGAGGCCAAGGTGCGCGCCGGGTTCATGCTCATGCCCGACAGCGGCGCCTCCAGGGAAATATAGAGCGCGACCAGACAGCCGGCGCAGACGCCCGTCCAAGAGGCCAGGGTTTTATGGTTGGAGAGGGTCAACACGGCGAGCATCAATCCACAGGAGATGACCGTCTCTGCCGCAAAGGCGACGATCGGCCCCGCATCGCCGGGAACCGTTACCACATAATTCACCGCCGGATCGGCGAGGTACGTCCCACCGACCCATGCTGCCAGCGCAAGCCCCAGCCATCCTCCGACAAACTGGCCGAGAATATAGAAGACCGCATCTGTCGGCCGCACCTTTCCCAGCTTCAAGAACGTCAGGGTCACCGCAGGATTCAAATGGGCGCCAGACTGTTTGCCCCAAGGGGAATAGATGATTCCGATCGCGGTCAGTCCCATAGCCAGGCCGATGAGGACACGTCGGACGATCGGATCGGGAAGAGCTTGACGGAGTCGCGAGCCCGGATACTCGAGTAGGCTCGTGACCACGGCCGCCGAGATCATGAAGAGCCCTAGCCCAGCCGCTTCCATCAGGTACTCGGGCCAATGTTGGCGCACCATCCGACCAACTGACGGTGCGGTGGCTGATCCGGACGGGCGGACGGCCAGATCAGGGACAACCTCGGTCGTCCCGTTCATCTTTTGTGCTCCTGCATTCGATGGGCAAAGCGCGGCGGGCGCCGGCTGACTGAGGCTGGCCCAACGGGGGAATACCCGGCCTGCTCACCCTGGTTTCTCACCCGCCCTTGAGCCAGATCGAGATAGAACGCATAGTCCGGTTCGGCGTAGTGCTCGACAATCAAGCGGACGACTCGCTCCGCCTCAGGCCGGTCGCCGACGGCTTGGGCCAGCGAGCCCGCCCGAGCCAAGCAGGCCGCCGCGACCGCCTTGGGATCGATCGCCGTTCGCACGGGCGGCGCCGAGACCAGCGAGCGCAGAAGCCCCGGAATGGCCACGAGACCTGCCTGCTCTTCCAAGGCCGCGCGATGCAATTCATCGGACAATCGGCGCAGATGGTCTCGGTCCTGGGTTGTCCGGCAGGCCTGATGCCGGTGCCAGAGGCTGGTCATGGCCCGATCCTGGTCCGACACCGCAGTCGGGATCTGACAGCCGGCACAAGACAAACCGAGGAGGAGCAACAACAGTCTCATGCCGGGGAGTCGAAGTTGGCGGAACGTTCTTACAAGGTCAGAGGAACGTAGGCTGGGAGGGGGCGAGGGATGCAGGGAGTTGGACGGATGGCGACACTAGGAGGGAAGGGAGAGAAGTGTTCGACGGCCCGTCCGTGATCGGCCGGCAACGGGACGGTCACAGCCCGTCCATTCCCGCACCGGGTAGCGCATCCGCCGAGGACGGTCGGCCTCTCCCTCCGGTTCACACAGGATCTCTTCCACCACCTCGCCGCACCCGGGGCAGTGCCACACCGTCACGCGCAACGTGAGGTGTTCGTCAAAACTGTCGAATGTCGGGGCTGGAATCATGGCTTGGCGGCACTGATCACAACGCATCGAACCCTCCTCCGATTCTGATGGCGATTGGTCTCACCAGCTACCGAATGCTTACAAAGGGCCGCGGGCGATCCGGCGAGGCTGGATGACCTCATTCGTTCAGGAACGGAGGCTGGTGCGAGCTGGCACAACACAAACCGATTGGAGGTTGTTTTTTCCCTACGGCTGTGCCTGAGCGTGCTCGATCTTGGACACATGAGATCGGCAGGCCGTCGCCAATTCACGGGGATCCGCCGCAAGCCGCGTCGGCGGCTTTTCGACGTACCGATCAAGCGTGGAGGGAAGAAAGGTCGTACGGTCCGACTCGTGCAACACCGCCTGGTGGAGAAGATCCGCCTGCCGGCGGGCCGTATCCAAATCCCGGCTGGTCATGCAGCGGGTGTAGGCTTTCCAGAGGTGATCAAACTGAGAGGGATCAATCGCCGGCCCGGGCGTAGAAGACGAAGAAGTTTGGCATCCCGCTGAGAAACACAGCGCCAACACCAACCACCATTCCGATTTCGGAATTCTGCTGCGTGCCATGAGTTCGCCTGGGGATTGAGATCAACTTGTGAGGCTTTTCTGAGTATCACATCCTGACGGCAGGCGCAAGAGCCATTATCGGCGACCGGCCCCATGGACGCCGGCACACGACCACGATCGCCTAGTTGCGGCAAGAGCTGGATCAGTTAGGCTCGCCGGGAACGCCGGGTGGCCGTTCGCTGTCGTGCGGTGCCCGCGGCTGTCTTGCTCGTGATCGGTCTGGTCGCCCGGGATGGAGACCGATCTTCGAGCAATACCCGCAATGGTTCAGCCACCGACCAGGCCTGGGCCACACAGCCCCGAGGTAGATGCGGCGGGTCTGCATCGAAGATTTCCGAGACTTGACCGAGGCAGCATTCCTCCAGATGCCGCTCCAAGCCCTGGAGGAGCTTCCGGCCCAGCCGCCTCGTCGCCTCGCTCCGACCATACACGTTCACCCAGGCGGTGATGAAGGGACCGAGCAGAAAGGGCCAGACGGTCCCTTGGTGGTACGCTCCGTCTCGCTCGACGACTCCTCCTTCATAACGGAGGCGATACTGCGGATGATGTGCGGCAAGCGTGCGAAGTCCGACCGGGGTCAGCAGACGCTCCTGGACGATGCGCACGACGCGCCGTTGCTGCTCCTTGGTCAAAAGCTTGCCGGTCAAGGCCACCGCATAAATTTGGTTCGGTCTCAGCGAGGCGTCGTCTCCGCCTTCGCCGTCGACCACATCGTAGAGATAGCCGCCCTCCTCGTACCAAAACCTGGACCGGAACGATCTGCTCGCCAGCGCACAGTCCCGGCGACAACGGGCGGCGAACTCCGGCTCGCCGAACTTCGTCCCCAACGACGCGCCTATTTCAAGCGCCCGGACCCAGAGGGCCTGGATCTCGACCGGTTTGCCGCGACGCGGGGTCACGACCCAATCACCCACTTTCGCATCCATCCAAGTAAGTTGCACCCCCGGCGCCCCTCCGGTGATCAGTCCATCCGCGTCCATTCTGATCCCGTACCTGGTTCCGGTTCGATAGCCGTCGATGATCTGCTTGACCGCCGGCCAGGCCACGAGCCGGACGAACTCCTCGTCCTTGGAGTAGAAGAGATAGCGGTCCGCCGCATGCACATACCAGAGGGAAGCATCGATCGTGTTGTACTCCGGCTGCTCGCCTGCGTCGGGGAACCGATTCGGGATCATCCCCTGCGAAACATGGTCGGCAAAGGCCTGCAAGACCTGTCGCGCTGTGTCATAACGCCCCGTCACCAAGCAGAGGCCCGGCAACGAAATGAAGGCGTCCCGTCCCCAATCGGTAAACCAGGGATAGCCTGCGATGACCGTCTGTTGTTCGCCACGTTCGGCGACAAACGCATCCGTCGCGCGCCAGAGCGCTTCCGCCAACCGATCTCCCTTCGGCGCCTCGCTCGCAACCAGTTCCCGGCGGCGGCGTTCGGCTTCCAGCAGTTCGGGAACTTCCAGCGATTCAATCGCCTCGGTGGTGAACGCCAGCCACGCCTGACCGGTCTCGCTCAAGTCCAAGCGGAACTCGCCCGGCGACCACCAATCCTCCTCCCCGTCGAGGCCGCGCGCTTGTTCAACCGGAAACTGCACCCGGTAAAACCACTCCGGCTGATGGGAATATTCGCCTCCATGGTGCGCGTGGACCGCGGGGAGATCCTGATAAGGACGCCATGACACCAGTCCTTTCTCCGCCTGCGCCTCCGATTGCAACGCTGAATTGGCATGGTGTGTCGCATGGTAATCGCGCCCCGACAGCATTGGGCGCAACTTAAGAACGACGTTCCGAGAGCCCTCAGCCGCCCGCCAACGGACCACGACCAGATCTCTTCCCCGGATACACAGCACTTCTCTCGTCATCCTTATGCCAGCGACGTTATAGGTCCAGGTCGGCCAGGGATCTGAGATGAAGTCTGTGCAGAATCGATATCCCTCGGGATGCACGGCCTCTGGATAGAGTGTGGTGGACAGAGGTTGGCCGTTATCCCCGACCTCCGCCCATTCTTCAAGATGGTTGACGAGCACGACCCGATCGACTGGGGGTCGTCGAGCGGTCAATAGGAGGGCATGGTACCGTCTCGTATTCGGCCCCGCGACCGTTCCAGAGGCAAACCCGCCGCGGCCGTTGGGTTCGAGCCATTCAAGGCTGAGCGCACGTTGGAGATTTTGGCAGTCTACGGCTGCTATTCGTGAGAGCTTCACCGGATCACCTTGGCCTTGCGCCGACCACAACGAGGATGTCTTCATGAGTCATGAGTCATGAGTGCTGAGCGCTCCGTCATTCCCCCGATTGTTGGATCAGCTTGGCCACGAGCCCCGTCCAGCCCGTCTGGTGAGAAGCTCCGATGCCCGCCCCATTGTCTCCATGGAGATATTCATAGAACAAGATCAGGTCGCGCCAGTGGGGATCGGTTTGGAAGAGGTCCGTGCCGCCGTACACCGGCCGGCGGCCCTTGCCGTCCCGCAGGAAGGTCCTTACCAGCCGCCGCGACAGCTCTCCGGCCACCTCCCACAACGTCACGAGACGTCCTGATCCTGTGGGACATTCCACCTTGAACTGATCGCCGAGGAAGTAGTGGAACTTCTGCAGGGACTCGACCAACAGGTAATTCACGGGGAGCCACACCGGTCCCCGCCAGTTCGAATTCCCTCCGAACAGGCCCGTGGTCGACTCTGCCGGTTCATAATCGACCCGATGTTCCATCCCCATCATGGAGAAGACGTAGGGCTGTGCGCGATGATACTGCGATAGCGCCCGCACACCGTGAGGGGACAGAAACTCCTGCTCATCCAGCATGTAGAGCAGGACCTTCTTCAGACGGGTCCGGTTGACCAACGACAGAAACCGCCTGACTCCCCCGTCCTCGGACTGTGTTTCCACGTGCGAGGCGAAGTCGGGCCGGTTCTCCATGAACCATTGCATGCGATGTTTGAATCGCGGCAACTGATCGATGAGATCGGAATCCAGCGTCTCGACGGCAAAGAGCGGGATCAGGCCGACCATGGACCGCACCTTCAACGGCAGGGTCCGCCCGTCCGGCAGATGGAGCACATCGTAGAAAAATCCGTCTTCCTTGTTCCACAGCTCGATCTTCTCGCCGCCGATATTGTTCATCGCGCGGCAGATGTAGACGAAATGCTCGAAGAATTTGCTCGCCACGTCTTCATAGGCCCGGTTGTCGCGCGCCAGCTCCAGCGCGATCGCGAGCATGTTCAGGCAGTACATTCCCATCCAGCTCGTCGCGTCGGATTGCTCGATGTGGCCGCCGGTGGGGAGCGGCTTGCTTCGATCAAACACGCCGATATTGTCCAACCCGAGGAACCCGCCTTGGAAAATGTTCTTGCCTTCGGCGTCCTTCCGGTTCACCCACCAGGTGAAATTCAACAGCAGCTTATGGAACACCCGCTCGAGGAACGTCCGATCCCCCACTCCCGTCCGCTTTTTTTCAATCTTATAGACGCGCCAGGCCGCCCAGGCATGCACGGGCGGGTTGACGTCGCCGAACGCCCACTCGTATGCCGGAATCTGCCCGTTGGGATGCATGTACCATTCGCGCAACATCAGAATAAGTTGGTCCTTCGCGAATTTCGGATCCACCAAGGCGAGCGGAATGCAATGGAAGGCCAGGTCCCAGACGGCATACCAGGGGTACTCCCATTTATCGGGCATCGAGATCACGTCGGCATTGTAGAGATGTGTCCAGTCCGAGTTGCGGCCATTCAGGCGGCTCGCGGGCGGCTCCGGCCCGGCAGGGTCGCCTTTCAACCACCGTGCGAGGTCATAGTGATAAAACTGCTTGCTCCAGAGGAGGCCGGCAAAGGCCTGCCGCTGGACCCGCTTTGCGTCATCGGACAGGCTGGGCGGCGCCAACTGCGCATAGAATTCGTCCGCTTCGGCTTTTCTCTGCGCCAACGTGGTCGTGAAGAATGGCTCGGTCACGGTCTCGTTGGATGAGTGATCGGTGAATCGCAAGCGGATCGTCTTCGTTTCACCGGACGCCAACGTGAACGTGTAATGAGCCGCCACCTTCGAGCCCACTCGATCGGGATTCACCGCTTCCTTTATGCCGTGCACGATATAGTCATTGATCCCGTCTTTGGCGTACCGGGGACCATCCGGATCGCCCCACAGGCGCCTGCTGTTGGTCTCGTTCTCGGTGAACAGCAACGGCGGCTCGCCCTGGCAGAGCAGGCGTCGAAAGCCATAATAATCATGAGTCAACTCGACCACGCTCATATAGTGGATCGGCTCGCCCTGTCGAAGACGCGGCCGGCGCACATCCAGGCCCCATGACCAGGTATTTCTGAACCACAGGGTCGGCAGCACCGTGAGCTCCGAGGTCTCTGGACCGCGGTTCACCACCTCGATCTGCACCAGGAGATCCTCCGGAGAGGCCTTGGCATATTCGACGATCACATCGAAATACCGGTTGCCTTGAAACACGCCCGTATCCAGCAACTCGAATTCCGGCTCGTGGCGTCCGCGCCGGCGGTTTTCCTCGACCAAACGCCTGTAGGGAAACTCGGCCTGAGGATACTTGTAGAGCCATTTCATGTAGGAATGGGTGGGCGTGGAGTCCAGGTAGAAGTAGTAGTCCTTGACGTCCTCTCCGTGGTTGCCCTCGTTGCCCGTTAGGCCGAACCCCCGCTCCTTCAAGATCGGATCTCGTCCGTTCCATAAGGCCAGGGCGAAACAGATCCATTGATGGCGGTCGCAGAATCCGGCCAGCCCGTCCTCGTTCCATCGATAGGCGCGGGAACGGGCATGATCGTGGGGAAAATGCTCCCACGCCGTTCCATGCGGACTATAGTCCTCTCGGACCGTGCCCCACGCCCGTTCGCTCAGGTAGGGACCCCAGCGTTTCCAATGTTTGATCCGTTTGGCATCTTCCATCAAGCGCAGATCCTCAGCCGTCTGGCCGGGCTGAGGTAGGGAACCAACCTGTCGCGTCTTTCTCATCGGATGCCCCGTCGGTGTGAAGTGGATTTCACTACTCTAAGCTCTCCAGTTCGGTCATTCCAAGCTTTGAAAATACAGATCCTCTTGGCAGGCATCGCCCACGTATCAAGGCCGGTTCCCGGCCGCGGCCCGATGGGCGCGCTGGGGTTGGCCGCAACAGCTCACCACAAGCGATGGCCTCGTCGGGCGGCAAACGGACAGGGCGCCGATCCGGCTCAATTGGTCAACAACGGAAAACAGTTGGTTCCAGGTACAGCCGGGAAGCCTGGTGACGAGATCATCGAATTCGAGCGGACCCTCCTCGGCCAAGACGCCGATAAGCGCCGCACGCAATAGCGTCGATTCGTCCTGCATGAAGACAGCTCCCTCTGTTGACGCAACAGCACGGGTACTGATGCCGGTTGGTCGTAACATTTGGAAGGGCCTTACAAGGCGGGGCGCACAATCCTCGATCGGGCGGGAGTCACGAGACGGAATGGGAGCAGGCGGCGATTAAGCTTACTCGCCAGAATGGCAAGGCGGAGGGCAGAGATTCACGGAAGAAGAGGATGCTCCGCGCGGCAGGTCAACTCCAGGTGACTTGGTCCTGGTTGAGCAGGTAATCAATAACTTCGATGCTGTCGCGCATCTGGTTCTGGGCCTTTTCGGACATCGGCACCACGGCCCCGACCAGTTTGCCGCCCTCGAGTTCATCCAACGACGGCATGTGCTGAAAGCGGGATTTTTCGAGGTCTGATCGGTAACTCGCCACCCTTTGCCTCCCTGCGACGGTCCCGAGATGGGTTCGGGCTGGACCGTCTCGCTTGGCTCATATCGGTTGATGTCTTGATTAAGCATAGCACAGGGAATTCACATCGTGTGCCAGTGGCGTAAGCCGCTGGATTTCAAGTTAAATCCAGGGTCGGATGGATCAACGCTCAGATGAGACCGGCGCGAACGCTCCGAGGTAGGCAAAATCGTGGACCTTGATCAGGGAACTGTCGGTGCGCAATCGGAAATCGTCACGGCTGGGGTCCAGAAAGCCCGGGTCGGCTGTGAGGTCGGACCCGTTGCCCAATTCCGGCGCCGGCACCGCCGGCGTTCCGGGACGAACATAGCGTTCGCCGGTTTCGGAGAAGGCGTTGAGCGCGAACTGCACCTGGCTGGTCGGAGCCACCACGAATCCGACTTTGTTCAAGCTCACGATATTCCCGGACACCTCGCTCTGCGACTTGGCGAGGAAGGCGGCTGCGCCTCCGTTCTTGACCAGTGTGTTGGCGATCACAACGGCGCGGGCTTGATCCGTCACCACCACGGCCTCGAACAACTGGCGGGTGATCAGATTGCGCTCCAACCGCACGACGCTCTTGCCTGCAATGTTGACCCCGTGGTCATTGTCGTGAATCACATTCCCGATGAGCACCGCCTGCGAATCGGCGAACTGCACGCCGGTGGTTTCGCTGCCGCCGATCTGGCAGCGCTCGATCCGGACATCCTGAACCTGCTGGCCGAACAGCATGCCTTTGACCTCGAGATCGTGGAGCACCAGTCCCTTGCCGTTGAAGATCCCTATGGCATGGCCGCCGTGCTCATTGATGGTCATCCCGCTGATCTCGATATTGGTGGCGCCATAGGGCCACTTCCCGATGTGAAACACGCCGACCCGATCCTTGCCGAGAATCGTGACCAGATCAATCCCTTCTCCGATGAGCTTGAGATCTTCCTTGCTGTGGATGGTCACATCTTCCGGATAGGCGCCGGCTTTGATCCGGATGGTATCCCCCTTGCCGGCGACGTCCAACGCCGCTTGAATCGAACGAAACTCGCCGCTACCGTCCAACGCCACAACAATCGTCCGCGGGCCTCGCTTCTCCTGAGGCAGTTCTCCCTCTGCAATAGCCGGCGTCCCGGCCGTGCTCATCCAACCGGCGATGAGAGCCGCGATAATCCTGAACAAGGTCATACCAGCCTCTTACAGGCCCGTGGCCGGAGAAGTCAACGAGCGCTATGCCAAGAATTGTCGGACTGGCAGGCGCATGGTATTCTCGCCGCGTGATCCTCGTGGGCCTGACAGGAGGGGTGGCGACCGGGAAAAGCACCGTCGCGCAGATGTTTCATCAATGCGGCGCCTCGATCATCGACGCCGACCTCTTGGCCAGGCAGGTGGTGGAGCCGGGACGACCGGCATGGTGCGAGATCGTCAAGGTCTTTGGGCGCGGCATTCTCAGGCCGGACCGAACCATCGATCGGGCGGCCCTCGCCGAAATCGTCTTTGCGGACTATCGGATGCTCAGGCGCCTCGGCGCAATCATTCACCCGCGCGTGGCCAGGGAGCAGGCCAAGCTCGTTCGGGCTATCATCGAGAAACATCCTCGCGCGGTCATCATTTATGACGCCCCCGTGCTGATCGAAGCCGGCGCCCACAAGCGAATGGATCGGTTGGCGGTGGTCACGGCCCGGCGCGACACGCAAGTCGCCCGTCTGCAACGGCGAAACGGGCTCAGCCGCGCCGAGGCCTTGCGGCGCATCCGATCCCAGATGCCCCTGAGCCGAAAACGCCGGCTTGCAGACGACGTCCTCGACGGAGATCGGCCGCTGGCGGACCTCCGCCGCCAGGTTGCCCGCCTGTTTCGCACCTATTCGGCTATGGCCTAGCGCGAGGCGATTGACCTCGCACGATCACCCGAGCCCCAGCGATGCAGCCGTTGGATCTGGTGTGTTAGAGTGCCGGCATGCGTCAGGTCGTCATCATCGGCTCCGGTCCCGCAGGACTCACCGCCGCTCTCTACACGGCGCGCGCCAATCTGTCGCCGCTGTTGATCGAAGGCTGGCAAGCGGGCGGCCAACTCACGACCACCACCGAGGTCGAAAACTATCCCGGCTTTGCCCAGGCGATCATGGGGCCTGACCTGATGAAGGCGATGCGGACCCAGGCCGAACGGTTCGGCACGGAGTTCCTCACCGGCGACGCGACCTCGGTGGATCTCGGCCGTCGGCCCTTTACCCTGACCGTCGATGGGGAAAAGAACCTGACAACCAAGGCCCTCATCATCGCCACCGGCGCGTCGGCCATTCAATTGGGTCTGCCCAATGAATCACGCCTGACCGGCCACGGGGTCTCCACCTGCGCCACCTGCGACGGGTTTTTCTTTCGAGGTCAGGAACTGGTCGTGGTGGGCGGCGGCGACAGCGCCATGGAAGAAGCCCTTTTCCTCACGAAATTCGCCACCAAGGTCACCGTGGTACACCGGCGCGACAAGTTGCGCGCGTCCAAGATCATGCAGGAGCGCGCGCAGAAGAACGCCAAGATCTCCTTTCTCTGGAACAGGGTCGTCGAGGACATTCTGGGCACGGACAAGGTGACCGGCGTGCGGCTCCGCCGGGTGACGACCAACGAGGTATCGGAGCTGCCCTGCGCCGGAGTGTTTGTCGCGATCGGTCACCGTCCGAACACGGACCTCTTCAAGGGTCAACTTGAGATGGATAAGAAAGGCTATATCGTGACCCGGAAGGGAACCGCCACGAGCGTCGCCGGTGTCTTCGCCGCCG
>DATIBM010000075.1:0-4031 GCA_035457545.1 Nitrospiraceae bacterium | reverse complement strand
GCCACCTGGGCCTTGAAGGTCGCTCCATGATTTCGTCTCGTTCTCTTCATCGCCTCGCTCCTCTCGTCGGCCACCTCGCGGTGGCGGTGGGGAAGCCAGGCTACCACTTACCACACTGTCCGAATTTCCGGAGCCCCCTCTGACCGCATTGCCTTTGATCCGAAGATCACGGCAGGGCGGGCGTGCATTCGGGGATGCGTACCCCGATCTCCGTGATCGTGGGGCCGATCACGCATGGCACGACGTTCGAAGCAATTCTTGAGGGGTATCCGGACCTCGAACGCAAGGATATTCAGCGGGCAAGCGAATATGCCGCTTGGTTGAGCAATACCATATCCTGACCTACCTGGTTTCGGTTTCTTGTGACGCTGGCAAGCGTTTTCACCTCCAAGCCGAAATGGCAGATTCCTTTCGCCCCAAACCTTCGACAGCCTCTTTCTCTCATCGATGTCTTGATTGGGCACCCTCAGTGGGTTATCAAGACGCCGAATCTTGCTCGATCCTCATCCTGTCGCCATATGTCTCTGGATCGTTCCTTCATGGTTATCGATATGGATACGCATGGTATCTGAACCGATACAGACGGTATTTCTCTAGAACCGTCACGGAAGCGATCGTCACAGAACTGTCTCCCTATCTAAGTTCAACATCGATGCGGGTGAAAAAATGGTGGCATTTCAAGTCTTGTGTTCGGGGTTGCCCGTGGCACTCACGTTGCAGTTGTTGCAGGGTCGAAGCTCAATCGCATCTCCTTCGAAGGGAATGATCGGATGAACATCATTTCTGCCGCGGGGGATGGAAGAACGATCTCGCAGTGAAATTGGGTTAGGCGGAAAGGAGCCTCAAATGATGACCCTGAAAACTCTGTTGAAGACCATGCCTTGCCTGCCATCTTTCTTGTGCATTCTGGTGACATGTTTTCTGTCGGTTGCTCACGATGCGATGGGCTTTCCGGTGAGCGAAGCGGCCTGGTCTGACCGAGAGTGGGAGGCCCATTGTGAACCGGCCCGAACCAGCTATAACCCGGAGACCCCATTGACCAACGAGGCGCTGACTTTGACGGTTGAGGACCAACGGTTTCTCGACTTCTTGTACTGGGTGTGGGCCAACAAGATTACGGAACACCAAGTTGAACAGGTGGGCGGGACGGGATGGCCGGGACCGACCGACGGCGTCATCTTTCACTGGGCTCCTGGATCGCGGTGGGAAACGCACACCACCCTTTCGTTTGAGCATGCGATCCACCATGTGGCTGAAGAGCATCACTGGATGGACAACATGTTTCAGGATTTCTTTGGAAGGTTCGGACCAGTGCAGGGTGTCAATAGTGCCGAGCGGCTGTCTTTGATCACGCCGCCGACGTGGGAGCAGTTCCTACGCCACGTGGGCGGCTCCGAAAGCCCCTACTACCGATACGTTTTTCATCAGGAAAGCGTGATCAATCCTGAACGTCGAACCGTGACGATGGTCGGAGGCCAGGGCGTGCTCTTTGAGTATTCATTTGAGCGCTATCTGAACGAGGTCAAAGAAGTGTTGACTGACTGCAAGAGCTATCAGTTCTTTGAACTCTACGACCTGTACGGGCAAGGGTTTGCCTCAAGAACAGGTTGGGCCGGACAGCCGCTGACGGTGAAATCTGTCATGAACCATGGGCATCATGCCCAGAATGTAGGCGCAGGCCATTGAACATGACCGAGCGCGTGAACCTGGAAGCCGCGGGGAAGAGGTGCTTTGTCCATGACGGGGATGTCCATCAAGAGATAAGAGGAGGTGCGACCATGAAACGTACTCTGGCAGTCGCCGTGGGAATATGTGCATTGGGACTTGGCCTCACTGGATTGTCTTACGCGGGGAATGAGGCCGCAGAACCAATGACCTTTGGACAGGTCTCGTGGGTGAATCCCGATGGGTCTCATGGCCTTGCGGTGGAGGATGCCAATACCCAGCTCCGTGAAAGGAGTGATCGCGACTGGGTCAATCCGGACGGCTCCCGTGGAACAGCGGGCGCGCTGGATCGCGGACCGTCACTGGCGGGAAGCCCTGTCTGGATGAACCCAGACGGAGTTGGCGGGATGATCAGCGCGTGTACCAATAGCGGTAAACCTCGTCGATCAACCTCCCTTGCTGCGCGCCATTGATGCGGGGGCACTGAGACCGGTCATCCACCGAGAGTGAAAGGATGGACTGAGGCGATTCACAATCACCGATGCACGTGAAGCGGCTCGGTTGCGTGGTCGGTGGTGAGGTGGTGGAGGTTGCAGTGGACGTCGGTGTCGTGGCCGCACTGCGTTTCCATTTGGATCGTCAGGTGCTGGATGCCGAATTCGGCAGCCACCTTTCGGCGGATCGTATGGAGCAGTTCGTTGGTGAGGGTGGAATCGTCGCCTTCGACCATGACATGACAGGTCAGCATCACCAGGCGCGGTTCGACGGCCCAGATATGCAAATCATGCACGTTCTTCACGCCCGGAACCTTTTCAATCGCTTCCACCACATGCGCGGTCTTGATGCCGGGCGGCGTTGACTCCAGCAGCACCTCCATCGATTCCCGCAGAATCGGCCAGGCTCCCCGCACGATCACCACGACCACCAGCAGGCTGACGATCGGATCGAGCACGGTCCAGTCCGTCAGGAGGATAGCCGCGCCGCTGCCCACCACGCCGAGGGAAACCCAGGCGTCTCCCAACATGTGCCAGAAGGCGCCACGGATGTTCAGGTCTTCTTCCGCGCCGCGCTGCAGGAGCAGGGCGATGGTCAAGTTGGCGACGAACGAGAGGAAGGCGACCCCCATCACCCAGCCGCCTGGGACCGGCACGGGGACGAGGATGCGCTTGACGGCCAAGGCCGCGATCGCCAGCGCGGTCAGCAGCAGCACGGCCGAGCTCACGAATGCCGAGATGATGCCGGCCCGGTGATAGCCGAATGTGCGGGCTTCGGTCGCCGGTCGCGCGGCCAAGAGGTGCGCGTAGAGCGCAAGAAAGAGCGAGCCCTGGTCGATGAGGTTGTGGCCGGCGTCGCTCATCAGGCCCATGCTGTTGAGCCACCAGCCGGCCCCAAACTCGGCCAGAATCACGATGGCGTTGAGGCCAAGCGAGAGATAGAGGCGTTGCCTGAGTTCCGAATATTGAGGATGCGCAATCGTCATCGCTTGTAGTGTCGCATGAGCGGCGTTTCGGAGCAAGAAACGGGAGTCTCTTGTCTCCACTGTGTCATCGGTAGGAGTCGGCGTCCGGTCAAGGGGCGGCGGTCGGCACGAATTCCAGGAAGTACTGCTTGCGCAGGAACGAGTATTCCTTGATCAGTCGGTAGCCGGCCTTGGTCATCTCCTCGATCGTCGTCTCGCGGGGGACCAGATGCCGTTTGGGGAAACCCAGGTCGCCCGAACGTTCGTCGTGGTAAAAATCCACGATCGCGATGCGGCCGCCCGGTTTCAGCGCCGATCTCAGGTTGGCGAAATAGACAGCTCGGTCCTCCAGGTGATGGAACGTGTTGCAGACGAAGATCAGATCCACGGATTCGACCGGCAGTTTGGGATTGTCCGGCCTGGCCAGAATGAACTCCGCGTTGAACGCGACGTGCATGTGCTCGACGCTCTGTTTCGCGTACTCCAGCATCTCCGGCTCGACATCCACCGCATAGACTTTTCCGGTTTCCGTGACCGCTTCGACGAACCGTCTGGTGAAGTAGCCGGAGCCGGAGCCGATATCCGCGACCGCCATGCCGGGCTTGAGTCCCAGCGCCTCGACCACCTGAGATGGCTTCTGATAGGCATCGCGTTCGGGCCGCTCCAGATGTTCGAGGTAGTCCTTGATGTCGCGCGGCTGACGATGCTGATGTCCCTCTTGGGCCAGCGCGCCGGACGCCAGAAGACAGGCGGCAGCCAACAACCCTGCAAGAAAACCGCGGCGCGTGAAGCAGACGCTGTTCATGGAACGCCTCCTCTGTCTGTGCCGCCCTTCATGCTACAGACGGATCACGGCGCGATAGCGGATGCGATTCGCCCGCAGTTGCCGGATGGCCTCGTTGACCTG
>DATIBM010000074.1:0-6721 GCA_035457545.1 Nitrospiraceae bacterium | reverse complement strand
GTCTTGGCGCGGTGTGAGAAAATGCCCTCGCTCCCATCGGTTCGTGGTCGGTGACCGGATCGAGTCCCGCATGCGTGCCGTCCTCGAGTCGTTGGTCTTGGCGGCGTACGCGCGCGAAAAGCGAGATCATTTGCGGCAGGCAACGCCGATGTGGAGGTCTGGCGGCTGTTGCTGCCAGCGGGGAACAATCGGCAGGCTACCGGGCCGGAGCCCCTGCCATGTGGAGGTAACGCCGAACCTTGATGGTCCGTGCTCGCTTCCTGGTGCGGGCGATGTCATAAGAAGACTGCATCCGCATGAGCGTATCCATCTTGACGCCGAAGGCCTTTTCGATGCGCAGGGCCATGTCGCCGGAAAGGTCGGCGTTGCCGTTGAGCAGGTTGGACAGGGCAGGTCGGGAAACGCCGAGGGCCTCGGCGGCCGCCTTGACCGAAAGCCCGTTCGGGGCAAGGATCTCTGTCCGGATAAAATCGCCAGGGTGTGGGGGATTGAGCATACGCATGGCATGACCTCTTTTAGTGATAATCCTCATAATCTACGTCGCAAATCTCATGTTCGTCAGCGTCGATTCGGAAGGTCAGGCGCCAGTTGCGGGTGACATGAAGACTCCATGTGCCTTTGCGATCACCGGTCATCTGATGCGCTTTCCAGACCGGGATCGAGCGCAGTTCTTCAGCGTCTTCCATGTCCTGAAGGAACGCCAGCATTTTGCGGAGCTTGTCCGCCGTGTCGGCCGAAACACCTTTCCGGTCATCTTCGTGATACAGGCGCTTCAGTCCTTTGTGGACAAAGTTCCGTATCCTCACGAGTAAAGTGTAGCCTTACACATGACACGCGTCAAGATGGGATGCCGATCTCGCACAGACGCGGTCGTTCTCTGTTCGCGTACTTGGCCGGCTCGGTCGTTTATGAGATCATGCACCGGTGCCGAAACCCTCCCGAGAGAGTTTGAGCGAGATCCTGTAAGACGTGACAACACTGCAACGAGTATGGTGTCTCTTCTAAGCAGGGACAACAGTCTTTCATGATCCCGCCCCTCCGGTGGATCGTTCGTCACCGTGGCGGAGCGTTCAGGGTAAGCCGAACATGACCTGTGTAGGCACTCAGGAAGCCTCCATCCATTTGATCTTGGTGCGTCCATCGTGGGCGAGGGTTGCCTCATGGCTCTTGCTTCCTCTCTTGATCCTATTCCCCGGTTCGCTCTGGGCTCAGGACATCGCGCAGATCAAGAAGGGCGTCGTGAAGCTCATGGCGCAGGTGGAGGGCAAGAATCGGGTCGGCTCCGGGGTCGTCGTGAAGGTGGAAGAGGACCATGTCTACATCGTGACGGCCTCGCATGTCATCGAAGGGGACCAACACCCGAACGTCTTTTTCTTCTCGGCCCCGCACCGCCCCTTCCGCGCCCGCGTACTGGGGCTGGAAGGAGGGAACCCGGCCGGGCTGGCCGCGCTGTTGGTCGAAGGAAAGATTCCGCCCGATCTTCAGGCCCTGAACCTCGACCAGACGGCTACCGTCAGCGGCGGCGAGTCCATCACGTTGATCGGCTTCCCTCGGGTGGAAGGGTCCCTCTGGGCCGTGACCACGGGAACTCTTTCAGGACGGCGGGGCAGTGCCCTCTCGTTTTCCGGCGCGGCGGATGAAGGCAACTCGGGCGGGCCGGTCCTGTTCCAGGGCAAGGTGGTGGGCATTGTGACGGAGGTGGGCGCCAAGTTTAACACCGCCGTGCCGGCCGTGGTGGCGCGCTTTGCCCTGGACGGATGGGGCGTGCGGCTCTCAGAGGAAGCAAGGGAGCCTCCGCCCGACATCGCGCCGGAGGAACCGGAACCGGTCGCGGTTCAGCCGACGGCGCGGCCGCTGGTGTCCGGCAAGTACCAGGGCCTCGGCTTCAGCATGTTGGGAGGCATGGTTGGCTTGGAAGCGACCTATCAACAGAGCGGTGACACGGTCACCGGCTCCTATGCCAACAACCAGGGCGATTTCGGGCCGATGCAGGGCCAGGTGCATGGCAACGTCTTTCAAGGGCGGGCGGCGTCACAAGTCTTCCAGGGCGTGTTTTGCGATTTCGTCTCGGAAGTCGGCGGCGGCGGCAAGACCATCCAAGGCTATCTGACATGCAGTAACGGCAATTCGGGTTCCTTCGCGCTGGAACGGCAGTAGCCGAATGGTGAACAACTCTGCCGGCTGGCTCTCCGTCTGTCTGGTGATCGCGGCTGCCGAAACTTTCGTCATACGTCAAACGTCAGTCGTCAATCGACCAACGTCAAGATGAAACAGACACCGCGCCGGGGTGGGCTGGTGAGATGACGGCCTTTTTGAACATCCTGCGAGCGATTCTGGTTCTTGTTCTGTTCTCCACCATCCTCCATGCGCAGCAGATCGAAGAACTCAAGAGCGGCGTGGTGAAGATCACGGCCCAGGTCGAGGGGCAGCAGCCGAAGGTCGGGACCGGCTTCATCGTCCGGTTGGAAAAGGACGCCGCCTATCTCGTCACGGCCGCTCACGTCATCGAGGGCGATCCCAAGCCGCGGGTCTCGTTCTTTCCGCAGCCTCAACAGAGTTTCACCGCCCGGATTATCGGGATTGAAAGCGAGAACCAGAAGGGCTTGGCTTCGTTACTGGTCACCGGTCCGCTGCCAGAGGGTCTGATCGCGTTGACGCTCGATCAAACGAGCCGGATAGCCGGCGGCGAGCCGGTCACGCTCATCGGCTTTCCGCGGGCATTGGCGCCCTGGGCCGTTTCCACGGGCAGTCTGAACGGGCTCAAGGGACCGGAGCTGTCCTTTCAGGCCTTGATTGAAGAGGGCCATTCGGGAAGTCCGGTGCTCCATCAAGGCAAAGTCATGGGCGTGGTGACCGACGCCAGAGACCGGATGGGCTACGCGGTTCCTGCGGCGATCCTCGAGGTGGCCCTGAGAGGTTGGCGGATCACACCAGAAGGAACAGCCACGAAGGAGATCACCGGCAAAGACGGCGCCCCGATGGTGCTGATTCGGGCCGGACGCCTCCCGACCAAGATCGTGGAGGTCTACGGTGGAGGGGAAGTCGAGGAGGTTGATGCCCCACCCGTCAATCTCTACGTCGCGGACGATTTTTATATCGATAAAAGTCTCGTGACGGTTAAACGTTTCAGGCAGTTTATGGAGGCCACTGGGCGCCGTGTCACGGGAGCCTATGGGGAAGAGCGGGGCTGGTCCGGCGATCAAAACGACCCCATTGATCAGGTGAGCTGGTACGACGCGGTGGCCTACTGTCAATGGGCTAGGAAACGATTGCCGACAGAGGACGAATGGGAGAAGGCGGCGCATGATACGGAAGGACGCATCCTCGATCCGAATGTGACGGAATGGACAGCCAGTTCCTATCACGAGTCGAGATTTGTCCCCAGCGATGCGGGCGACCAGAGCAGAAAGACGATTCGCGGGAGTGTGGGCGCATTCAGAGCGAAACCGCTACCAGGTTCTCAGGTTGACTATCAGGTCCGGAAGTATGCTCGGGCAGGTGAAGGGTTGGAAGGATTCCGCTGCGCCCAGGATGCGAAGTAGCGTCAGAATGTCGAGGAAGTTCCCAGCCTTGTACCTGATTGACAGGTGATTGTTGCGGCTCGACCCATCGTCATGCGTCAAGCGTCAGCCATCAATCGAGCAGCGATGAGAGAACAGGGTGTGAAGACGCACCGCTTCTATACGTTTGACGAATGACGCTTGACGAATGACGGATGTCCTCCGGCTTGCCGCCGATCCCCGCCCTTGCGATGATTCCCGCCTGGTGCTAGGCTTTCCCCCCTGAGGCTGCGCGGCGGCCTCCTCTTCAGCCTGCTCGACGATCCAAGCGGCCGCGGCGCGACCTCCTGTCCGGTCCGGTGTTCAGCAGTCGTGAGCCTGCGAAAGGAGGCGGCCATGCTTGTGCATGAGGTGATGTCGACCGGTGTGGTAACGGCGCGAAAGACCGATACGGTTCGCTCGGCGGTCATAAAGATGCTCAGCCGGCATTGTGCCTCCGTGCCGGTTGTCGAGGACGACGGCCGCCTGGTGGGCATCGTGACGCTCCGGGACGTGCTCCTGCCCCTCTACCCCAACTACGGCGACTATATCCACGATAACGTCCATAGCCGCGACTTCGTCGAGATGGAAGAGGGGTATCCCGAGGTCTTGACCAAGAAGGTCGAAGAGGTTATGAGCGTCAGCCCGATGACCGTCTCGCCGAACGACCCGGTGTTGCAGGCGGCCTCCTACATGGGCTTGAAGAATTTCCGGCGCATTCCGGTCGTCGAGCGGGGGAAACTGGTCGGGATCGTGAGTGTTGGCGACATCAACCGAGGGCTCTTCTTCGAGCGCGGGCACAAGCCATGAGACGGGGGGCTTTTAAGGAAACCGGGGTTTCACCACAGGTTCGGATGGGGGATCTATGGGATTGGCGGATAATAAATGCGTGCCCTGTCGGGGCGGGGTGCCTCCCCTGCCGGCCGCGCGTACGCAGGAACTCCTGGCGGAACTCGGCCGCGGCTGGTCGTTGAACGGGGCCGGGCATCTGGAGCGGCTCTACACCTTCAAGGACTTTGCGCAGGCGCTGGACTTCGTCAACAAGGTCGGAGCGGTGGCTGAGGCGGAAGGGCATCATCCCGACCTGTATCTGGCCTGGGGAAAATGCAAGGTGGAGATCTGGACGCACAAGATCAACGGTCTGACCGAGAGCGATTTCTACTTGGCGGCCAAGGCGGATCGCGCCTTCGAGCCGTTTCGGGCGAGCGCCTAGTGCAACCCCTCACCGTCTCCTCTCCCCGAGGGAGAGGGCAGGGGTGAGGGATCCAGGAGTGGGCGGATGCGGGTCCTGGTCCTCGGCGGCACGGGTTTTCTTGGCGCGAACCTCGTTCGCGCGCTCTTGGCGCGGGGCGAGCATGTCCGCGTGCTGGCCAGGCCGATTCTCTCCAGCAAACAGGCGAAGGGCCACGCGACGCTCCATGGTCTCGAAGTGGAGCGTGTCCCGGGCGATCTGAACGAGCCCGGGTCGCTCGCCGCTGCCTGTGAGGGAATTGCCAGGGTCTATCACGTCGCCGGCTACTACCCTCCTCACACGGTTCCCGTCGACACAGCGGTCCGGCAAGCCCTCCAGGAGACGCGCCATGTGCTGGAAGCCGTCCGTGCCGCGAAGGTCGAGCGGATGGTTTTCGTCAGCGCCCTGACGACGATCGGACATCCCGCCCAGGCCGGCAGGCTGGCGACAGAAGACTGCCCCTTTTCGACCCGCTACCATGACAATCCCTATTTGATGGCCAAGGCGGAGATGGAACGGGAGGTGCGGCAGGCAGCCGGTTCAGGCGTGCCGGCGGTGATCGTCTGCCCCACCGCCTGCTACGGACCCTACGACAGCAAGCCCACCAGCGGCACGGTCATCCTCATGATCGCCAGAAGATTGATGCCGGGCTATATCGATGGTCCTGTTAACGCGATCGACGTGCGGGACGTGGCGGAGGGCATGATCCTGGCGGCGGAACGGGGAAAGGTTGGTGAGCGGTATCTGCTTGGGAACTGGAATACGACCCAACAGGAATTGAACCGGCTGATCGCGAAGGAGCTCGGGGTCGTCGCGCCCCTGTTTCCCATTCCATCCTGGTTCGCCCGTCCGGCCTTCAAGACGTTTGATTGGGGAGTCCGGACGATCCTCCGGCGCCCGTCGCCGGTGCCGGGCTTTTTCGTCGAGATGGTGGCCCACATGCAACAGTATGACTGTTCCAAGGCCACGCGCGAGTTGGGGTTCACCGCCAAACGCCCGATCGATCAGGCGATCCGGGATGCGATTGTATGGTTCCGCGCCAACGGGTACCTGCCCGCGTGAAGAGCCCCGTCATTCGTCATTGGTCATTCGTGAATGGCGGCGGAAGACGACTGGCTCAGCCTCCTCACATCGACAATTTCTCGGCCACGTTCCGCATCTGCACGCCGTGGACCAACGAAGCGCCGCCTCGGATCGCGCAGGCGACATGGACCGCTTCGGTCATCTCCTCCACGTTCGAGCCCTTCTCCAGCGCGGCTTGCGTATAGGCGTCGATGCAGTAGGGGCATTGCACGGCATGGGCGACCCCCAGCGCAATGAGCGCCTTTTCGCGCTCCGTCAAGGCGCCCTCTGCGAAGACGGCGCTGTAGTAGCTCATGAACTTGTCCCACAGGTCCTTGTTCCCCTTCCCCATATCGGCGAACTTGCCCAGGTCCTTGGGATGGTAATAGGTCTCCATAGCGATTCACTCGCTCAAAGGTTAAGGTTGAGGCTGAGGTTGCCGGGCGAGGTTCGATCCTCCTGGATCTCGACCTCGACCTCGACCTGAGCCTGTCTGTTATGCGTTGCCTGGCGGGTCCGGTTCCACCTCGGCAAGGACTCGCTTGAAACGAGAGCCGACCAGGTTGGTGACCTTCCCCATGAGGTCGGCGACCTCTTTCCATTCGTTGGGAGGCAGGTCCTGCTTCAGTTGCGGATGGATGGCCCACTCGGCGGATACCGCGAGCCCGGATCGGCTGACGACGACGCGAACCAGCTCGACTTCTTTGACCGTGATCGTCTGGTCGGACGATTCGCCTTGCTGATGATTGTGACCCGAAGGGCCTTGGGACGCCATGGATGTGCAACCTGGATGAGTGACAGCCGCATCATACCGTAACGACCGGCGGGCTGTACACCGCCCGGTCGCCGCCCATGCGAGCGCGATCTCCTTATCCCGATCGCTCGGCCA
>DATIBM010000073.1:0-5882 GCA_035457545.1 Nitrospiraceae bacterium | reverse complement strand
CCACGCTTACCCCGCGTTCTTGAATCAGCTTCACAGCCTCCAGCTTAAACTCTCGCGTAAACTTGCGTCGCTCCATGCCCCACCTCCGGTTTCATTCATACACCTAACTCGGTGTCTTTGAAACCGGCAGCAGGCCAACACGAGTTTCTTCGCAAGGGTAGGGAATGGAACCTACCAAGGATGGAAGTCTGGCCTCATGCAAGCGCTGGGGGAGATCTGAGTCTGGCGGGCTCCTTTCACAACCATCCGAACCTTTCCTGTCGAATCCTGTGCGATTCATCCCCACATTCGGCAACCGGGAGAAAGAAAAGGTACCGGGAGTCTTTTTCCATGACATGACGGGACAAGACAAAGGGACAGGCTACTTTTTCTGTTGATTAAACGAACGCAGTTTGTTTAAGAGTACAACACAGCCGTCCTATCTGAACTGTTTGTGGAATTCTCCATGAGAGCGGCATGCATTTCCTCGCTCTGATCCTGGCCTTCCTCTTCACCCTCTCCTGCTCCGTGAAGCATCCATCACAGGCCACGCAGGAGCCCATGACACACGCCGATGCAGCGGAGGAGCACCAGCACGGGCACCATGAGGCGGAAACGGTGAGTTCCATGGCCGGCTCACATGCGCATTGGGGGCCGCATTTCCGCTGGACGGCGCTTCGCGCGGCGAATCCCACGGATCAGGCGGCTGCGGCAGAGATCCTGTGGCATCTCCGCGAGGCGCTGTCCCCTTATCGGGACTATCGCGCGGCCATCAAGGACGGCTACGAGCCGTTCCTCCCGAACGTCCAGCAGCCGCATTATCACTTTACGAGCAAGTGGCGGGGGTTCAAGGCGGCCTTTCGCTTCAATCCGGAAGAGCCGACCTCGCTCTTATACAAAAAGACGCCCGACGGTTATGAACTGGAAGGCGCGATGTTCACGGCGCCTAAACGGTCGAGCGAGGCGGATCTGAATAAACGAATCCCTCTGAGTATTACGCAGTGGCACGCCCACGTGAATATCTGTCTTCCGCAGAAGAGGGACATGAAGAGCGCCGATTGGACGAAGTTCGGGCCGAAAGGATCGATTCTCACGGAAGCCGAATGCGACCGAGCCGGCGGGCGATTCGTACCGCAGCTCTTCGGCTGGATGGTACATGTCTATCCGTTCGCCGACACCCCCGAGACAATTTGGACGCATTGACCGTGAGTCGCCGGAGCGGCTCGCTCGCGGTCTGCCTCTCGTCGTATCAGGCGTCCACCGTGACCGTCTTGATAGCGGCCCTGATCTTCGAAACCATGTCAGAAGGAGGGGAGGACATGTCATGCGCCACCTTGGCATGGTCACCCGTCAATCGCATCACCTCATCCTCCGTCTCAGCCCGCACCATGAATGCACGACCCGCCTATGGGGTCTACATCCAGACAGCCAAGCTGTTTGTAGGTCTTCTTTGCCATGTTGAGAAAGAAAAGGTGTCGCGAGAAAGAAAAGGTACTGGGAGTCTTTTCGGGATTTAAAGCCCAACACCGACTCAGCCTGGCGAGGCACATCTCATCTCGCCGCTCCCCATCGTCAGTCCACCTTCCACAATCTCGCGAGAAAGTCGGTGAGCGAGACCATGGTGCTGCCGGCATGCTACTTGAGCGCCAGAAGATGGCGATCTCTGGAGCCAACGTCGTCGGCCTGTGCGGCGGTGCCGCTTGACGTCCCGGGTTCCTTGCGCGTACCGTATTGGCTGGCTGTCCGTCCGTTGACCCGTCTTTTTTCCCATGCTTGGACGAAAGGGGGTACGACGATGCTGCCCTCCCACCTCTCCTTCAGCGAATCGCTCCACGGCGAGACGCGGCAAGCCTTCTACGATCAACACAAGGCGATGGCCCACGTGATGCACCTGGGCCTGTTCCTGGTGCCGCTCGCGGGGCTGTTGGTCAAAGGCCTGGTCGGCGCGGTCCTGGGCCTGACGCTCTTCATCCTGTGCTATTACCTGCTGCCCTATGTCTGGGACGTGACGCACGGAAGCCGGCATGTGTGAGGAGCGCCGACCCGCCGATCCGTGATCTCCGCCGATCCCCGATTCGATCCACCAGAACTCTGTTCTAGCGCGGCTGGCACCGTTGCCCGCCCAGCCCGTCCGGCAGGCAGCGGATCGTTCCGTGGTAGTCCGGCCCGACCGGCGCCGGGATCGTATAGGCTGGGACAGGGTAGTCGGGAGGGCTTGGACGGGTCAGCGGGCTCGGGGTCCACAGTCGTATCGGAGGGACCTGCGCTTGTGCCGAACCACTCGGCTGCATCGGGATCGATGAGGGCACGAGAGGGATGACATCCGATTGAACGTCTGATGGGACAGGCTCTGACTGGGTTCGGAAAGACGGCGCGTTGGAGACCGGAGGCGGGGCCGGGGTTGCCGCCGGCGCACGAGGCTGTTCCACCTGCATCGCCCGTATCGCCTCAAGGTTCCTTTTCCCGTTCTCTTCAGCAGTCAGGGCTCGCATGTCAACGACCTCATCGAACAGGCCGGACGTACAGGCGGACAGAACCAGAGAGACGCCGATCATCGCCACGCCAACCCATCCAATGGAATGCCGCCACTGTCGCATGTCCTGCCCCTGATAACCGACCGACAAAAAGTCTAACGAGGGCAGCGACGGGCGGTCAAATCGCCCGGGCTTACACTTCTAAGAGGAAAGCGGAATTGGAAGTCACTTGTTGGGGTCGGCGGTTGCCATCGCACGAAATCGGTCAGACCGACTCCCTGGGTCGGCACCACGGCAGATCGCTCCCATGCCTTCCGTGGAAATCAGTCGCCGGGTCGAGAGAATTCTGTACCGAAGGGCGACGAGGTTGAACTGGGACAGTCGTTCGTCTGGCCCGCCGGTGCCTCGGCTTTTCGTTTGATCCCCCACGCCGTCATGCCCCAACAACCGGCCACGAAGACGAGGTGGAACAGGAGGTCGCTCCATGGACCCATGAGGTAGCCTTCGGCTGCGCCTTGGGCATAGGCGAGGAAGAGGGTGAGGGCGCCGACCGTCAGCCAGCGGGTTCCCGCGAGCGCCGTCGACCGCTCCAGTCTCTCGCGGCTCTCCCGGGTCGATCCCGCATGAGGAGCTTGCCGGCCGCTGAGCCATATCTTTTCGAAATGCGGCCGTTTCGCCTGCTGAAGAAACACCAGCCCGCCGGCGGATATGAGACTTCCCAGTAGAATCAAATCGAACGTGCTGATCACGAGGCACTCCTTGCAGGCGATGGACCACCAGGCGAGTCTGACTCAGAACTGAAGGCTCAGAAGCTGAGGAATCGGATGGCGGGAATGGGCGCAGGCGTTACGACATAAGACCCACGATATACGACTGTTATGGTTCGGATCGGGGGGGTACCGTACAACAAGTGGCAGGGCGGAGACAAGAGGTTCCCTGTTGATTCAACAGAGGAGCGAGGAACGGGCGCCCGGGGGCAAGTTTGTGGTCGCCGCACCTGGAGGAGAATTGTAGAGAAACCGTGAAGGTGTTCGAGAAGAAGGCTGCCCCGCTCGATTGAGAATACGACGACGAGGCCGACTCGCGTTATTTGAGTTTCGGCAGGCCAACACCTGCCACCGGGCTCGATATCGGAGAAGGTGTACCGGCTTTGCCGCGGCCGGCCTGATCTCTCCGCGCGAACAATCGTGGCACAGCTCCCGAGCCGGACGACAACGAAGCGAACAGGTACCGGGCGTCTTCACTGGGCGATACGGCAACAAGATGGAACGACCCTGACCAATCCCGCGCCGACGTCTTACCCAAGTGGTTACACACCAAACTCGGTCTCATCGGCGGCTTCAGCCGCTTCCGAATCGCCTTCAGCCAGCGCGGCGTAATGGCGGGCCCACGTCAAGTACAGAGCCCCGCTGTCTCGCATGACCTCGGCCCCCTTTCGCACCATGTCGGCTACCTCGGCATCTTTTCCACTCGCCGCGATGTCTGCTGCGCCACGCTTCAACGCCGTGGGCACCGCGGCCATCAACGCGGCCAGCTCGCCGATGACTTGCCGAATGTCCGGTCCGTGCCCATGCAGGCGGTCCGGTGCGGCCTGCATCGGATCTCTGCCGGCCGCGCCGCTCGCCCGTGATGGTCGAGGATACAGTTGCTCGAATCGATCGATCAGCGGCTGCGCTTCCGGCGTGCTGATCCGTGTCGGTTCGCTGGGTGGATGATCCCAGACGAGGGTCGTGATGCCCGCCTCCGTGAGGACGCTTCGGATGGTTTCGATCATCGCGTCCAGCGTCACCTCGGTCCATGGCCGCAAGTCCAACACCCGCAGCTCCGGCTTGCGAGGTGGCGGGCTATCGTGAAGCAGCACCCAACAGCGGTCAAAAATCCTCGTGCGCAGCGCCTCCGGTATGTTGAGGTCGGGCAGGCGGGATGTGCAGAGTGCCGTGACCAGCAGGGCGAACTGAAGATCGGGCATGCCTGGCCGGTGGATATCGAGTGTCTGCATAATCTGTTGCCTCCGCATCAAACGTCGGTATGGCCCTCAGCAGTGACGACGCCTCGGTCACAGAACCCCGAGCTTAGTCCTCGGCATGAATGTCGAAAAAGGCGTCGACGCTTTCGAGCAGCCGGGCTTTGATTTCATCCGGCGTGCCGTGAATCACGTGCAGCGCCATCCGGCCTTCCGATCCGTCCGGCAAGGTAATGGGCACGTGCGGGTGTTCCAGGTCGGGAGCCGTGCCCTTATCCAGCCGCATGCCATAGCCCAGCGTATACTGGGGCTTCTCGAGCGTGAGATGTCGTGGGTCGTTCGTCATGATACTCCCTCCAGCCCATGCAGTTTTTGTCAAACCTGCGCCGACGCGCGCTTCGTGTAATCGGCAAGGGCCGCTTTGATCGCGTCCTCGGCCAGGACCGAGCAGTGGATCTTGACGGGCGGGAGATTCAATTCCTGCACGATATCGGTGTTCTTGATCGCGCCCGCTTGCTCGATCGTTTTCCCTTTCAGCCATTCTGTCGAGAGGCTGGAGCTGGCGATCGCGGAGCCGCAGCCGAAGGTTTTAAACTTGGCCTCCACGATCCTGTCGTCCTGCACCTTGATCTGAAGCTTCATGACGTCGCCGCACTCGGGTGCTCCAACGATCCCGGTGCCGACACCCGGCTCGTCTTTCTTGAAACTCCCCATGTTCCGTGGGTTGTTGAAATGGTCCACCACTTTCTCGCTATAGGCCATGTCCTGACCCTCCTCAGATCTCAGCCCCGTGAAAGGGGCGAATGTCCAGCCGCCGGTTGGACCGCGGTCAGGTCTCCGACCGTGCGCGGAATGTGACATCTCGTGATGAACGCGGGTAGACCCCGCGCCGTCCTCCCGACCGTCCGCAGTCCGCGCAGTCGGATCCTGTCGCGCTTATGCCTTGGTGACGGCAGCCGCCGGTTTCGAGAGAAACTCTCTGTAGCCGTACCGCTCGGCCAGAAATTCCTTGGCTTCATCGCTGACATACTCGGCGAATTTGTAGCGATCATCCTCGACGGTCTTGGCGTCCTCCATGACCTTGTCGGTTGGGATCGCATATTCGATATTGCAGGACGTATACGCCTGGATATAGGTTGGACCGACCTCGCGGGCGACCAGCACCGCCTTCCTGATCACACTCTCCACTCGCCGCGGATTATTCGGGACGACCGTGGCGATATAGGCGCAGCCGGCGATTTTGGCCATGGCGACCATGTCCATCTTTTCGAACTTCTTTCCGAGCGGGGCCATCTTGAGCACCGCGCCTCTGTTCGTCATCCCGCTTTCCTGTCCGCCCGTGTTGCCGTACACCTCGTTATCCAGCATGATCGTCGTGAACCGTTCCTGCCGGAACCAGGAGTGGAGCACCTGCTGGAAGCCGATGTCGGCCGTTCCGCCGTCGCCGGCCATCACGACAACGTCCT
>DATIBM010000072.1:0-3787 GCA_035457545.1 Nitrospiraceae bacterium | reverse complement strand
AACCCGCCGCAGATTGTCGTGTATCGTTCGGCGACTTTATGAACCCCTCCTTCTCCAGCTATCTGGTCAATGACGTCTTCGGGGATCCCGGGGTCTATGTGGAAATCCGCTGGTCTCGGCGAGCGCTGCTCTTCGACCTGGGACACAATGACAGTCTGGGACCAACCAGACTCCTACGAGCGCACGATATTTTCGTCTCCCATACGCATATGGATCACTTCATCGGATTCGACGCCCTCTTGCGCGTCGCCTTGGGACGAGGCGCAACCCTCCGGCTCTTCGGTCCTCCCGGCCTGATCGAGAACGTGGAGGGCAAATTGCGCGGCTATACGTGGAATCTGGTGGACGGCTATCCGCTGACCATTGAGGTGCAGGAGTGTCATGGGGGCGAATCACGCCGCTGTATTTTCCCGGCAGCCAACGGCTTTCGCCCTTTGCAGCACTCGATCCGAACGGCAGAACTGTCCTCCACCGATCGCGTTCCCGTCTTGGAAGATCCCATGTTCACAGTGACGGCGGTCTCCTTGAACCACCGGATCCCCTCGTTGGCCTACGCACTCGAAGAACGCTTTCATGTCAATGTCAACAAGCAGAAGCTGCATGACGCCGGCTTGCCGGTGGGCGCCTGGCTCAAGGAGGTGAAGCAGCACCTCTGGCAGGGACGAACCGACGACTTCCGGTTCACCGTTACCCTTTACGATGAGCACCGCCGCGAAGACCGCGAGTTCGTGTTAGGGGAGGTCAAAGAACGGTTTCTGACGATCTCGCGCGGACAAAAGATCGTGTATGTCGTCGATGCCCGCTATGACGAGGACAACGAGGCCAAAATCGTCGCCCTTGCCCGCGATGCAGATGTGTTCTATTGCGAATCGCCCTATCTGGATGTGGACGCGGAAAAGGCGCGGGACCGATATCATCTGACGGCGAGACAGGCCGGCCTCATGGCGCGCAAAGCTCGGGTGCGTGAGCTGGTTGTGTTTCACTTCTCACCTCGTTATACAGGTCGCGCAGAGGCGTTGGAGCGAGAGGCCATGGAGGCGTTTCGCGGAGCGTAAGGAGGACCGTTCTGTGAATGATCTAGGGAAGTATGCCGTGTATTTTCTGCTGGGCGGCTCGATTGTGAGCCTGTCGACGTACCTTGGCTCTCAGGGGAGGCCCTATCTGGCCGCCTTCGCCAGCACCTTTCCGGCGATCACCGGGGCCACCTTTGTCCTGCTCTACCTGAACGGAGGCAGCGATGCGATCGTGGCCTATGCCGAGAAATTGTTCTGGTTCGTTCCGCCATGGATTGTCTATGTCCTGGCCATGATCTTCGGGGTCCCGCGTTTTGGCTTCTGGCCCGCGATGGTGGGTTCGCTGATCGTCTATATGGGTTGTGTCGGATTCGTCAAATGGGCCATCCAATACCTCCGCTAGCATGAGGAGGCGGCTGAGGGAAGCTACACCGCCCCGCTGAAATGCAGGCGTTTTATTTCCCCGACGGCGGACAGCATCTGATTCAACGTGGCCGTGACCGAACGGCTGGCCCGTTGCGCGGGGCCGTCCGTCCCGGCCCAGATGTCGGGCGGCATGGCCAGCTGGCGAACGTTCTGGCAGAACTGTAAGATGGTGCTCTTCCAGTGCAGCATGTCGCCGGATTGATCAAGGAAGATCACGCGGTCTTCTGCAAAGGGACGATCGAACTGCCCCGCCCGCAACTGCCAGAGGCGCTCCATCGCCGCCTGCCGCTCCGAATCGAATTTCAGCCCGGTCGCCCGTTCATTCAGCGCGGCAAACAGTCCGGACACCACGTCATCGGTTTCGGAATCCGGAAACACTCCCACGCAAGCCTGGACCAGCAGGTACTTATAAAACAGGAACACCTCGGCGCTGATGCGTGACTCGTGGGCGGAGGGGTCGTACGCCCGGGCGAGTTCCCGGAACAGGTCGGCCGACGCCTCTTGTAAACTCGCGCCCAAGAATTGCGCGAGCTGACGGCCGATGGGCAGGTAGCGAGAGGATGGATTTGAGGTCATACGACCCTATTCAACCACCACAGCCGTGCCGCTGGCACTGACCATCAGCATACTGCTGTTGGCTCCGATCGTTTCGTAATCGATGTCGATGCCGACAATCGCATTGGCGCCCAGGCTCCTGGCTTGTTCCCGCATCTCTCCCAGGGCAATGTCTTTCGCCTTCCGCAGTTCGGCTTCATAGGCGGCGGAGCGGCCGCCCACGATGTCACGAATGGACGCGAAGAAATCGCGAAAGATATTGGCGCCGAGGATTGCGTCGCCTGAGACCAGTCCGAGATACCGGACGACTTGCTTGCGCTCGATGTTGGGTGTGGTCGTGAGAATCATAGTCCCTCCGAGAGGGCCTATCCTCTCATCGCCGGACTCATTCACCAAGTCTTTCCCGAATCGCCGTTGAAGCCGCACACCGAGGTTGCTAGGATCACCTGTTTCGTGGAGAGGATCACCCTGTTGGAACCAAGCCCCCTATCTCCCGTATCGCACGACCTCATCATTGAGGGCGCACGACAAAACAATCTGAAGAACATCTCGCTCCAGATTCCGCATAACCGGGTGACGGCCATCACCGGCGTCTCGGGATCGGGCAAGTCGTCCCTGGCGTTCGATACGATCTTCGCGGAAGGCCAATGGCGTTACGTGGAATCGCTCTCCGCCTATGCGCGGATGTTCCTCGACAAGGTCGCCCGTCCGGACGTGGACCGTGTGACCAACGTCCGGCCGGCCATCGCCATCGAACAAAAGAATCAGGTCCGGACCGCCCGATCGACAGTGGGAACCACGACCGAGCTTTCCGATCTCCTGCGCCTGCTCTTTGCCAAGATCGGACGCCCGACATGCCCGGACTGTCGCCAGGAAGCCCGCTCTTTCCATCCTCATACCGTCGCGGAAGACCTTCTTGGACGATTTCCTGACGCCCGGGCGATGGTCCTTCAGCCGATCACCCGGCCGTCCGCCGAATCGGAGCAGAGCGTCGTCGAATCACTCCTCGTCCGCGGCTATACCCGAATCAAGGCGGATGACGAGATCCTGGATCTGCATGAAGGCAAGCCAACCGAGTTGCATACCTACACGACCTTATACGTCGTTCTCGACCGCCTGGTCCTGCGGACGGATAACCGGTCGCGCCTGGTGGAAGCGGTGGAAACATCATTCCGCGAAGGAGACGGCCGCTGCGCCGTCGACGTGATCGGGCACGGAATGCACGTGTTCAGCTCCAGCTTCCTCTGCCAGGGTTGCGGCCGGGCTTTTGAATCGCTGAGGCCCGTCCTGTTTTCCTTCAACCATCCCCTCGGCGCCTGTCCCGAGTGCAAAGGATTCGGCAACGTGCTGCGCTACGACCCGGACCTGGTGGTCCCGGATCACACCAAGTCGCTGGCTGAAGGCGCGATCGAACCCTGGAGCAAGCCGGGAACCGGCTGGTGGCAAAAGCAAATGCTGGCGGCCATGAAGCGAGACCGGGTGGACATTACCGTCCCTTTTAAGGCGCTCTCCAAAGTGACCCAGGAGCGACTCTGGCATGGCGACCAGTCGTTCGACGGCATCAACCAGTTCTTTGCCTACATGGAAAGCAAGCGTTACAAGTTGCACGTCCGCGTGCTGCTCAGCCGCTATCGCACACCGTTTGATTGCCCGGCGTGCCATGGGACCCGCCTCAAACCGGATGCCCGGTGGGTCAAGATCGCAGGCCGGGACATTCACGAGCTGACCGAACAGACCATCGAGGGCCTGCTGAAGTGGGTGGAGGCCTTGGTCCTCCGGCCATTCGAACAGGA
>DATIBM010000071.1:2500-6075 GCA_035457545.1 Nitrospiraceae bacterium | reverse complement strand
AGTCTTCCTGGCGCGGGCTATGACGGACGAAGAACGCTCGCTTGCCGCATCACGGGCTTCCGGACATTCCTCCGGAGACCATCCGGCACGACTCACCCCTCCTCCGACGAACCAAACGGCACAGGCCGCGGTTGCCGACCGCCGTGTGAATTCAGCACTTGTGCAAATGACTCTGAAATCGCAATCACGGCGAAGGAGCCTGACGACGCCAGCCCATACGATCGTCTTCAATAAACCTTACGGCGTGCTGCCTTGCTTTACCGACCCGAAAGGCCGACCGACCTTGGCAGACTATATCAAGGTGCCCGGCGTCTATGCGGCGGGCCGACTGGATTTCGACAGCGAAGGGTTGATGATCCTGACATCGGACGGCGCCTTGATCCATCGCATCACCGATCCCGAGCATGTCTGGCCGAAGGTCTATCTGGTCCAGGTGGAGCGCATTCCAGACGAAGATGCCCTGAGGCAACTCAGGCAAGGGGTCCTGTTGAAGGGCGTCCGTACCAGGCCGGCTGAGGTACGGGTGTTATCAGTTGATCCCGAGTTGCCGGAGCGCCCTGTCCCGATTCGATACCGGAGGAACGTCCCAACTGCCTGGCTGGAGCTGACGATCAGGGAGGGACAGAATCGCCAAGTCCGGCGGATGACGGCCGCGGTCGGCCATCCTACCTTACGACTCGTCCGGATCGCGATCGGGCCGGTGGTCTTGGAAGATTTGAAACCCGGTCAGTGGCGGGAGCTGATGCTGCGCGAAATCAAATCGATCGCTGCGTGTGCGAAGCTCAGACGACTCCTCCCGACAAGTTTGGAGTGAATTCGGAACCTGATGGGCGTTCTCTCAACGGCGGTGGCGTCGCCGGCCACCTTGCGGCTGGTCGAGCGCCTGGCCCCAGTGGGCCAGGAATCTGGTGAGGAAGGTATGTTCCTGAGCCGGCTCCACGGCCAGCGGAGCGAGCGCGAGGGCGACGGCGAGCGAAATGTGGTAGCCCGCGGAGCGGGAGGCCAACGCCCGCCCGTATGCGGGGTGGGCCTGATTGATCCAGACGGTGGATTCGACGAGCCGTCCCAGTTCGACATCGTCGGGCCGATCCTCGAACTGAATCCCGAGCCCATACCGCATTGGAGCGCGGGAGCGGCCCTGGCCCGGCAACGTGGTGGAGGCCAGCGGTAGGACCGAGGGACTCGGCGGCGTGGTAGTGGCTCCGTCTTGTTCAGGCGGCGGAGCCATTGCTGGTGGCTGATCGGGGGTTGCACCGTCGGTCGGTCCTTCACCGGCTGTTGGGATTGCCACGGCCGTGAAGCTGTTGCTTTCAAGGTCGAGGTTCCCGCTCTTGATCGGCAGCCGCTTCTGGCCTCCGGCCTTGCGCTCGACTAGCGAGGCCAACAACGGAAAGTCATCGGACAATTCTTCCAGCACACGGTCCAGGTCCCGTTCCAGCGGACGCATGACACGGGACGAGGCTTCCGGAGTTCCGGTGCGCGCATCGCCCCAGGTCTCCAGTTGCCGGGAGACGGCTTCTTGGATTGCCTTGCGATAGGCGAGATAGGTCGCTCCGCGGGCGCCCGTCCGGATAAAATCCCCCTTGTTGAGGGTGAGCGAAGCAGCCAGATCCGGCACTTCGATCACGCCGGTGATCCGCTCGGACTGTGACGGAGTGAGGCCCAGCCAGTCCCACCCTCGTTTGATGACCTTGCCCAACGTACTGACGGCGACGCCGCGCTGATCCTCAGGCAACGGTGCGGCTTGGCGCAGCAGATATCCCACCGCAGAAGGCTTTCGCCGACGGGCCATGCGAATCGCCAGGGGCGCTTCATCGGGCGCCTGTGCGGGATTCCGTTCTATCACCCGCCCATCGATTTCGAATGCAATGCCCTTTGGGTAGTGAGGCGCCAGAACGGAATCGAAGAATGGTTCCAGCAACGGCTGAAAGTGCCGCCGCAGCGCTCCTTCGATGAACCCGGGGTCCAACAGCGGAGAGAGCGGGGTTCTGAGTTTGAGCCGCACCGCGGTGCCCTGTTCGCCGACCAGTCCCGCCGGAGGGATCCAGTTCCAAGGCGCACGATGGCGCGACGCCAAGTGCCAGCGTGTAGCCACATGAGTCTTGCCGCGCCTGGTTTCCGTCACCACCTCTTCACAAACCAAGAGACCGAGCTTGATCCCGACGCCGGCAAACCCAATGCCTTGCCCGCGCACTTTTGTGCTGGAGGCGATGTCGTGATACCGGCGCATCGCCGTTCGCTGCATGCCGGAGCCGTTATCGATGACGGTCAGAGTGGACAGCGCAGGATCGGCCGTGAGGATGATCCGGTCGGCCCAGGAGTCCAGCGAGTTGGCGATGATCTCGGTGAGGATGGTTTCTTCGAGGCTTGATGGATAGGCGTCCCGCAGGTCCTCCAGCAGATGTTCGAGATCAACCCGAGTTTCGCCCATGTCCGACTCCGTGGGGTCCGTTCTGCGCAGCGAAGGCGACTGTAGACGGAGGCGTAGGCGAAATCAAGGCGAGGACGCGGAACTTAGAGAGCACGGAGAATTCGGAGGCATCTGACTCGCGCCCGTGGCGAATGTGTCATACATTGTGTGACGTGAGAAACGCGGTCACTATACGGCCCCACCAGGACCGTTTCTGCATAGTCCATTCAAGAAATCGCACCTGAGGACTTCCGCTTCAGAGCGCCGTGGAGGGCTGCCGCGTGAGGCACGGAAGCGAGATGTCGTGGCTTTTCCTTTGGGCCATTGCGCTCTCGACGATGGTTCCAGCCGATCCGATTATCGCCCGATCATGCTCCTCACCGCATCCCTCATCACCGTCACCAGCCCCTCCTTCGCCTTGACCTGATGCACCTGGACGATCAGTTCCGCCCGCGGCGGGCAGTAGGGGAATTGAATTGGATCGGACGATTCGTGCATGCGGGCCAGCACGGTCTGGTCGTTTCGGGTGGCCGGACTCTCCATGATGATGATCTGTTCTTTGGCTTCGAGGATGCAGGTGGCGTCGTATCCGTACCGTTCATAACGGGTGGGATGGAGCAACGTGACGCGCTCCTTTCCAGCGGAATAGACGACGTGTCCCGCGGCCAAAGGATCGGCCGGGGCCAGGGAGTAGAGTAAGAACGGCAAGAGCGCGACTGCTAGGAATGCGAGGGTGACGGCGAGAAAGGGGTGTTTGACCGTGGTGGGCTTATCCTGATCATGCGACATGGCGGGCAGAACATGCGCGCGAACGTGGCGGGCTAGACCGATTTGGCGGTCTCAATGGACTCCACATCGGCAATGATCGTGTGGTAGCCGGAGGCGCCGTCTGGCATGGGGCGGGCGATCTCGGCGATTTGCAGCCGGCCCTTGACGTCGGTGGCCCGGACGACGACCTGGAATTTGCCGCGCTTGGGCGGGCGCCAGGTGTAATTCCAGATGACCCACGAATAGGGAGAGAGCGGCGGCTCCAACTCGGCTTCATCCCAGCTCCGGCCCGCATCAAAACTGATTTCGACCCTTGCGATGGTATTCGGGCCGCCAAATGCGATCCCGCGGAATTGCCGCTCCGGGCCGCGGAGAGCTTGGTAATGGCCGGGGCTGT
>DATIBM010000070.1:0-5532 GCA_035457545.1 Nitrospiraceae bacterium | reverse complement strand
GGAAAGAATTGCGGGGGCGCTATCCGAAGCACCATTGGCCCGCAGATCCGTTGAGCGCGACGCCGACCCGCCGAGCCAAACGACCCGGCGAACGGGAGCCTCGTCCATAGCGGAGCCGTGGTGAGTCTGGCGGGGTTGGATGGATGCTGTACATCTGACTTGGCGGTCGTGTAAGGTTTCCCGCGAAACTCGGACTATCGCGATGGCAAAGTCGATCACGCCAAACCGGTAAGCGGCAGGGGTAAGGGAACGGATCATGTCCCCCACAAGCCAAGAAATCGCCACGCTCGCCGGCGGCTGTTTCTGGTGCCTGGAAGCCGTCTACGATCAAGTGAAGGGTGTGACCTCCGTCGAGTCGGGGTACATGGGCGGACAGGTCGAACATCCGACCTATGAGGCGGTCTGCATGGGTCGGACCGGCCATGCCGAGGTAGCGCAGATCCGGTTCGACCCTTCCGTTGTTTCCTTCCGCGACCTGCTGGACATCTTCTTCGTCATCCACGACCCCACGACCCTCAACCGGCAGGGCAACGACGTCGGAACCCAATACCGATCGGCGATCTTCTACCACTCGCCCGAGCAGAAGGCAATCGCGTTGGATGTCATTGCAGCCCTGACCGCGGAGCGGCTCTATGACAATCCGATTGTCACGGCAGTCGTCCCGGCCGGTGCCTTCTACATGGCTGAGGCCTACCATCAGGAATACTTCGCCCGGAACCCCTCCCAACCCTACTGTACCTATGTAGTCGGCCCGAAGGTGGCAAAATTCCGAAAGAAATTCGGCGACCGGCTGAAGGCTGGAACCTAGAATTCCGTCAATCCGGCACTGCCTCGACCGGGGCTTGCCTTTTAGGGGCCGGTTGGGATATAGACGCCGGTTGCCAAGGAGGTGCTCGTCCGTCGTCCATTCATGTACAGGTGCTGAATCGACGGGGTCGATTATAGTCATCTTTATCGTGATGGATTGCTTGAAAGGGTGAATGAAAGGAGGATTGCATGGGAAAGCGGATGGTTGGTCAGTCAGGGATGGTGCTGGCGGTGGTGATGGCCTCCACCGTCTGGATGGGCGCCGCGGTCAGTTGGGCGGATTCGATCAACGTCGAAGGGCTGCCGAAGGATCCGGCCGCCTACAAATCCAAAGTCGATGAGATTCTTGCCAAGGTCGATCAGGTGATCGGCAAGCTGAAGGGAGACCAGAAGAACTTCGCTGTAGTCGCGGACCTCATCATGACCCGTGACAATGTCGCCCGCGAAATCTACAAAGTTCAAAACAAGCCGGAAGGCTCGAAGTGGGGAGCGGAGATGCGGGAGAGCGTGGACGACATGCTGAAGCTCCTGGCTGTTCAGTACGAGAAAGCGACCTCCTTGTAGCTGGTTCTGATCCGACAATCGGTTGAGTCATCCGTGCGGGCGCGGCTTTTCCCTGCTCAGGGAAGGGCCGCGCCCGCATTGTCTCTGGACTCCAATCAACAGGATTCGTTAACGCGACGAGGACTTCAACGACAGGAGCGAGGAGGGATGAATCGCTCCAGACGGCCGGCCGGCCTCGCGCTCCGGCTCCAGCGCCTGAAAATCGTACAGGGTGCGATCCAAGAGGTGCGAGGGAGCCACATTCCCCAGGGCCGCGAGCATGCTGTCCAAACAGCCGGGTGATTCCTGTTCCCAGGTCCGCAACAGGGACTTCACGACCTTCCGCTTGAGATGCTCTTGAGAGCCGCAGAGGTCGCAGGGGATGATGGGAAATCTCCGGGCCTCGGCATAGGCGGCCAGGTCCGATTCCGGCACATAGGCCAACGGCCGGATCACGACATGGCGTCCATCGTCCGAACGCAGCTTGGGCGGCATGGTCTTGAGTGCGCCGTTGTACAGCATATTCAAGACAAACGTTTCCAAGATATCCTCACGATGGTGGCCGAGGGCGATCTTGGTCGCCCCGAGTTCCGTCGCGACCTGATAAAGGATGGCGCGCCGCAGCCGCGAGCAGAGGGAACACATCGTCTCCCCTTCGGGGATCACGCGTTTGACCGTCGAATAGGTGTCGCGAGTCTCGATCCGGAAGGGCACGCCCAGTTTGGTGAGATACTCCGGCAACACGTGGACGGGAAATCCGGGCTGCCTTTGGTCCAAGTTCACCGCAATGATGTTGTAGCGGATCGGCGCCCGGCTTTGCAGCAGCAGAAGGATGTCCAACAAGCCGTAACTGTCCTTGCCGCCGGACAGGCAGACCATGATGATGTCGCGCTCGTCGATCATGCCGTAATCGGCGATGGCTTGTCCGGTCAGCCGGCACAGGCGGGTTTGGAGTTTTCTGGCCTCGCCGGTCAAGCCGGCAATGCGATCGGACGGGCGCGGCTGAGGTCTGCTTGATTCAAGCATGGGCGGCATTCTACCTCTCGACGTGATCAAAAAGGGAGGGGCGGGTTGGCCGGCGAGTGAAATCGGTGTGTGAGTCGTCGCATGCCCTCGATCCTCTTTATCTGCACCGGCAATATCTTCCGCAGTCTGGTCGCCGAGCATGCGTTGAAGGCCTATTTTGGCGAACACTCCTGCTACCTTGTGGGTTCCGCTGGCATTGAGGCCGGCTCTCAAGCGATCCACCCATTCGTGTGCGATCTCCTGCGCGCTAAGGGGGTCGATGTGACTGGCCATGTTCAGCGCCGACTCACCCGGATGCTGCTGGATGAGACGACCTTGCCGGTGGCGATGAGTCTGGATCATCGGGACATCATCCGACGGCGGTTCGGTCGGGAGGTCCGGCTGTTCAACGAGGTCAGCTACGGCAGAGAGTCCGCCATTCTTGATCTGCATGAAGCGCTGCCGCAGTGGCAGGAATCTCCCGAGGCTGCCAAGGCCTATGTCACCGACATCGTCGAGTACATCTGGGCGGCGATTCCATCGCTGGTCGAACGGCTCCCCCGCTATCTCGCTCGCTGATCGTGGAGTGGGTTAGCCCGCATTATTCATGAACGTTTCTACTGTAATCGCGGATTCGCCGCTGTGACACGCAGACAGAGGCGGTGAAAAGTCTGTCGGCTGGGTGGGCTCGCCCCTCGTGACCTCAACGTATCGTTTCAAGTACGCGTCGGCCTCTCGGGACTCCACGCGGGGCCACCCATTGCTCTCTTCCCTGCAATGGGTCCAACGCTTGGCAACTGCCGGGTACCCGTTGCGCTTCCACTGCAACGGGTGAAACGTGACGAACCGTCATAATAATGCGGGCTAGGACTGTCCCAACGTCACTTTCAGCACCCGTTCCGTCTGTCCGCGCAGGACCTTGACCGAGATCTGCTGTCCCGGGGCGGTATGTTCGATGAGATAGTTCTTGAGTTGCACACCGTCCGTCAGCTCGGTGTTGTCGATGGCCAGGATGATGTCGCCCTTTTGAATGCCTCCGTCGCGGGCCGGTCCCGTCACCTCGGAGGCGGCGATGCGCCATTGGCTGCCCATCCGCATGAGGGTCAGTCCGACCCCGAGGCGGGAAAACCGTGGCTGCTCGCCTTTGAGGACCGCGGTCACGATCTTATGCGTCAATGAACCGGGGACGGCAAAGCCGAAGCGGCTGCAACGCTGCTCGCCTTGGGCGGTTTCGGTTTGAATGATGGCATGCATGAGACCGACGAGTTCTCCCTGTTCGTTGAACACCCCTCCGCCGGAATTGCCGCTGCAGGCGGAAAGATCGAGTTGAAGCAATCTGGTTTCGGCGGTCGGGATGAAGGTGTTGGGATTGCCCACCCGCCCGAATCCCATGGCCGGCCCCCAACCGAGCGGGTACCCGATCGTGTAGACCGGTTGGCCCGGCGAGGCTTCGCCGTCCGCGAACCGCGTGGGCGGCAGACGCGCGGCCACATCGCCGGTGATCCGAAAGACGGCCAGATCCAGAAAGGCGCTCCCGCCGACCAATGAGGCGGAGCTTTCCTCCAAGCGGGCGGTCATCACGGTGATCTGATTCGGGACGACTTTTCGACCGTTGTCGTCCTTCTCCACGACGTGGCGTGCCGTTACGATGAATCCGTCCCGGAGATGCACGGCGGTCCCCCGCATCGTGAAATGTGTCTTGCTGGCCGGACTCGTGAGGTCCTCGCCCGGTTGCAGCACGCCGACGGTGGCCAGTTTGCTGGTTTCGATCCGCTCCGAGAGCAATGGCCCCGCTTCCGTGGAACCGAAGTAGAGCACACAAGACAGTAGCGCGATGACCAGACAGGCGGTGGATCGCACGATGGACATGATCATAGTACAGCCCTCGTCAGGAGTGGACCGGGTCGAATCTCGGTGAGCATACTGAACCGGCAGACGGCGCACAAGGGCGAGGCCACGATCATTGCGGTCGTCGTAAGCCATCACGTAATGAAGCGATGGTTCGGGGTCCGGCTCCTTGCCGATAATTGACTCGCCTCCTGCCTATCCGTTAGTATCGCCCGACATTTCCTCGTGCGTCCCCATCGTCTAGCCTGGCCTAGGACGCCGGCCTTTCAAGCCGGCAACACGGGTTCGAATCCCGTTGGGGACACCACCTTCTCCCTATCCCCGCGTCACTCCGAAGTACTCCAGCTTCAACGGCCCCCTGAAACTGGTTGTGTCAACAGTTTTCGGGGCCAACATGTCAACACTTTTCCTGAAGTCCCGCCGTTCCTATTACGCAAGATTTCTTGTCCCCGTGTCCCTCCGTGCTATCCTCAAGCGGTCCTCCTTCTGGGCCTCGCTCAGGACCACATCCGCACGAACAGCAAGGACACGAGCGGCCATCTGGAAGGGAAGAGTCTCCCGGCTCATTCTGTATCTACATTCCGCCCCCATCATGACCCCTGACCAAATCAACGCCCTGGTGAAGCAGTACGTCACAGAGGCCCTCCAGGCAGGGGAGGAAGACAGAGCCTCCCGAGTAGTTTCAGCGGATGAACAGGAAGCTATCTCTTTGGTCTACGCTGACTGTCTCGCGGAGGCTCAAGGGGCGATCACCGCCCATGACTTGAGGAAGGTCAGCCCCACAGCAGACGAACTCCTCCAAGCCCACGGCCTCACCCTCGACAAGGCTTCTGAAGAATACCGCCGCCTCTGTCTCGAACTCCTGAAGGCACAGCAGCACGTCTTCAAGATCGAAATGGAACGGTGGGAGGGTGACTACTTAAACGGTCATGCGCCTGTGCTCATACACCCTACGCCCCAAGAAACCTCGAAGGCGAACTCCGGGAGCCGTCTAGGCGACAGCGGGGAGCACTCCAAGCCGTTCTCTGAGGTCTCCCGGCTGTACTTCGCGGAACACACGCGAGCCCCCAAGACCGACCGCCAGATCAAACGGGGCTTCGATAGGTTCTTAGCGAGCATCGGCGGGGACAGACCTATCGGCACGATAAGCAAAGCCGACTGTCGGGGCTTCAAGGAAAGCCTACTCCGCCAGTCTCTCAGACCGGGCACGGCCGCCCTCAGCGGGCTTCCCGCCCTCAGCGCGGCTTCAGTCAACAAGTTCTTGTTTAATCTCTCCCACTTCTTCGCCTGGTCTGTCGGCCAGGGCTTCTGTGAGGTCAACCCCGTCAC
>DATIBM010000069.1:0-8604 GCA_035457545.1 Nitrospiraceae bacterium | reverse complement strand
GGCGGGACTAAGTCCACCTCGAACAATAATGGGGCGGCGGGGCAGGGGCCGGGGGGTGGCGCTCCAGGCATCTTTAACCCGTGGTATACGACGACGACGGATGCGACCTATGGGGCCCCGGCCGATTTCGTGAGTCTGCTGCCGCTCTTTGGTGGATCCGGCGGGGGTGGCGGCGGGCGCACTGCCAGCTATCCCTCGACCGCGGCGGGCGCCGGCGGCGGGGGCGCCATCGTGATCGCCTCCACCACGAAAATCACCGTGCAATCCACGGGCGTGATCAACGCCAACGGCGGGGCCGGCTACCGGGTGGCCTGCGACTGGCGAGCCGGCGGGGCGGGCAGTGGCGGCGCGATTCGCCTGGTGGCGCCCTTAGTCACCAACCTCGGGACGATTCAAGCCCTGGGCGGCACCCCGGGCTGTCCCACCGGCGGCGGGCCGGGCCGGGTGCGCATTGAAGCCTTCACGTTGGGCGCCATCTATGCGACGAATCCCGCAGCCTCGATCGCCGCGACGCCGGGGCCGGTGACGGCCTCGAGCGTGCCGGCGCTCACCAGTTTGCCGACCTTGCGCATCAGCATGATCGGCGGGGTGAGCACGCCGTCCGTGCCCGGGGGGACCTATACCACCGCCGATGTGACGATGCCGTCGGGCACCACCAATCCCGTGACGGTGACGATTGAGGCGACCAACACGCCGGTGCCCAGCACCTTCACGTTCGTCGTGCTGGCCCCCTTCACGACGGCCACCTCGGTCACGGCCAATTCTACCGGCACCTTTGCGAGCTCCACCGCCTCGGCCTCGCTCACGCTCCCCGCCGGCCAGACGAGCGTCCTGAATGTCTACAGTCATTTTGTGATGCCATGATGGCACAGGATGACTTGATCAGGGAGGATTCAACGAAGAGGGGAGGGCTGACGATGGGGCTGAACTGGCGACACGGGGTTGGACTCCTGTTGACGATTTTCTGGACGGTCCCGGCTCTCGGCCAGACCTTCAGCAGTGGCAGTACCGGTGCACTCGGCGCGTTCAACCCCGCGTCCAACACCACCGTGGTGCTCCCGGCGGACGGCATCTTGAACTATACGACGGTGAATATTCCCGCAGGGGTCACCGTCACCTTTCAGCCCAACAGCGCCAATACGCCGGTCACCCTGCTGGCGCAGGGGGATGTCACCATTGCGGGCACGATCAACGTGAGCGGCACGAATGCCGCGCCGGCCACCGGCAGCGGCTCGACACCGATCGCCGGCAGCCCCGGGGGACCGGGCGGGTTCGCGGGTGGCCAGGGGGGCGTGCGCGGCGTGGGACCCCGGGACGGGACCGCGGGGCGGGGGCCAGGCGGCGGGAACGGCGGCCAATGGTGGAGCGTCACCACGGGCGATGGGTTTTACGGCGCGGCCGCGAATTTTGTGAGCCTCATCCCGTTATTCGGCGGATCCGGCGGGGGTGGCGGGGCGGGCGATACCACGATCTGGGGCGCGGGCGGGGCCGGCGGCGGGGGCGCGATTGTCATCGCCTCGACCACTCAAGTTACGATCTCGCCCGGGGGGATGATCCGGGCCAACGGCGGGGCGGGCAATTACAGCTACAGTGGCAGTTGTGATCGGTACACGGGCGGCGCGGGGAGTGGCGGGGCCATCCGATTGGTGGCGCCGCAGCTCACGCACCAAGGGCTGGTGGAAGCCCTCGGGGGCACTGCGAGCTGTACGCCGTATCACGTCGGGATTCCGGGGCGGATCCGGGTGGAATGTACGACCTGCAGTACCCCGGGCACCATCAATCCCGCCGCGTCCGTCACGAATACACTGGGTCCTGTGTCAGCCGCCGGCACCCCGGCCCTTACCACCCTCCCCACGCTGACTATTAACACAGTCGGCGGCCTGACGGCGCCGGCAAGCCCGACCGGCGCCTATGCGACGGCCGATCTCACGCTCCCCGCTGCGACCATGAATCCGGTGACGGTCACGCTCACCGCGACCAACATTCCGGTCGCCACGATCTTTACCATCCGGGTGCTGCCCGAAGGCGAGCCGATGGTCCCCTTCTTGAGTACGCCGAGCACCGGCACCTTTGCGAGTTCCACCGCCACGGGCAGTGTCAATTTGAAGCCTGGCAAGACCAATGTGCTCACTGCGTGTGTCGGCTATACTCAGGTCGCGGCCCTGCTGCCGTTCATTGATGGGGAACCAGTCGAGCAGCTCGTTGTCGCCGCCGGCATGGGGGAACCCTCGTCGCTCTCGGTCATCACCACATCAGGCAAAGAAGTCACCGTGGCGCAGTTGCCTCAGGAGACCCAGGTTCAGATTGCCATGGCCTTCGAGCGGCTGCGCGAGAGGCAGAGCGAGCTAAAACCCTCAGAGGTGATCTCGCTTGCTGACTGAGGCGATAGGCCGTTCCCGATCCGAGATTCGGTCCTGGCCAATCTAACCGTTGCTCGAACGACGTTCCCAGGAACGGCTTCAGCGATCATCCGTTATTGGAGGCGTCTACTCGGGTTTCTCGCCGCACATCTCGGTCCTCCCGGGCGCCTTCCATTTGCACCAGCCGCGCCAGGTAACCTTCCGGCTCATCAAATTCGCCTGTCACGTCCCTTGCTCCTGGTCGGCTCCCTTCCGGGCCGCACCTCCTCCTTTGCCGTTGTGGATTGGCTCTCCAGGCTCAGTGAGAGAGCCAACCACAACTCACTACGAAGGAGGAAGTAAACATGGCGAACTCAAAACGACAGAAATCTTCACGGCCAAAACCATCCCAGACATTCCGTTCCGGCTCCGTCCGAGCGGCCGTCTGGCAGAACCTTGGGGAGAACGGGCCGTTTTACTCAGCCTTGCTGACCCGGTCCTTTCGCGACGCGGCCGGCAACTGGCGCACGTCCACCACCTTCGGCGAGCGCCAGCTCGAGGATTTGCTGATCGTGGCCGGGCAGGCACGGCAATGGATGGTAGACCATCCATTGCTGCAACCCAACTGAAACCCTCGACCCGGCGGCTCCGGCTCATCCGGAGCCGCCTGAATAATGCCTTGGATGTGCAGGATGAAACCAGCGATTGACGACGTGGCGATGAATTCCTGTGTCCCTGCTTGCCTTCCGGAGACTCATACGAGACCAGCTCGGTTTACGCGCAAGAGCCACGCCATCCAGTTGGAAGCATAACCCGGAGACCAACGACGGGCGTAACGGCTGCACGCAGCAACCGCGAGAGTGACCAACATTCACCGATGAAAGCAAGATCAGGACGCCTTGTTGGGATGACGGGCTCGACGCGATCATCGCCGACTACTTCGCTATGCTTGCAGAGGACCTCGCCACACCCCTGTGCTATTACTGTGCTACAAGCCATCCAAAAAGGTCGGAAACAGTCGAAATCATCACACACCCCAGAATCGTCCTAAGTGATCAAATTGCCGCATAAAGCGGTCGACCAGACGCAAGATCAGGGAGTTACCAATTACTACTTAATCAGCCTTCGAACCCGCAGGTCGCAGGTTCAATTCCTGCCGGGCGCACCATCCCGCACTTCGTGTGAACCGGCGGCTCATCGGGCGAAGCCCTCTTCATTGACGCCGCCGGAGAAAATCCGCCAGTGATTCGTTTATCCGCTTGACCCCTTTTCGCTTGAGCCGCGGGGTCTTCATGGTCCTTAAGAAAATATGACGTCCTCGGAGAAACCCTCCAGTGATTGGCATCGGCTGATTTCATCCAAGCCGCGCCCGTAATATGCAGGTCTTCCCGTATGCGACTCCTTCGACATGCAGGGGCTCCGAGCAAGCTAGCTGCGGTGGTTCTCCCGATGATGGACAACGGGCTGAGGATCCCGCTGGCCGGAGGACCGGCTCGGCGGGACATTGAGACGCAACACATCATCCGGTCCATATGAGCCTCGAGGCCGCGTTTGATCATGCGATATCTCACGTCGAAACCTTTGCCAAGGACGCCGCTGCTTCTTGTAGCAAATCACACTCCCCCTTGACCAGCGTCAGCTCTCTTCAACTGGGCAATCTCTTCGTCTCTTGGTCGGCCTGTACCCGAGAGCACCTTGCTGCCATCGGCTTTGGCCCCCGACACCATCGTGAAAAGATTTTGGGACTGATCTCGTTCAAGTGATCAAGCATGGCGTCCGTTGATGCAATGAGCTCGGACTGGTCTGAGATGTATGGAGATGCAATCACCCCCAACGAGGTATATGGAGCATCTTTCAAACTAGCTACACTTCGCTCGCACTAACTCCAGTCTATTCCGGCAGGAGTTCCCCGTCTGTCCAGGCGGGAAGATTGCTACAGAACATCGTACGATTTCCACACCAAGGGAGAATAGTTATGACTGGGCTCCGCAAGAGTGCCACAGTTGTTGCATTGCTGTGCGCCTGCGTCAGCCTCATTCAATGCTCTGGTGGTGATTCGAGTGGGGGCGGTAACCCGGGAAGCGGCGTTGCCACGATTACCGTGACGTCACCGTCACAAGATGCCAGCCTGCCTTCGGGACCGGTCACGGTGTCGTTTGCCGTCTTGAACCACACAATCGGGGTGCGGCAGCAACCTCATATGGTGTTCTTCGTGGATAACGATCCTGTTCCCCACGAGTTTTTTAATGGCCCTGGGATTACCGACCAAGACGGGGTTCTCTATCGAGGCTCCCATACCCATTCGGTCCACTGGCAAAGCGGGTCATCGTTTCAAATGTTCGGACTTCGGGCCGGCCTACATCGGGTCAAATTGGTTCTGGTCGATGCTGCTGGCATGGCTCTCCCGAATCCTGAAGCCACGCAAACCATTTCGTTCACCATAGTGGCATCAGCGGACCGAGAATTTCGGCTGGAACCGATGCTGACCGGCCTGAATCTTCCCCTTGCGATGGCGGCGGCGCCAGACGGCCGCATCTTCTACACCGAACTCATGACCGGGAATATTCGGGTCATCGACACGGCGGGGGGGACCTGGCAACTGCGGTCAAATCCCTTCTATCACTTAGACGTCTATTCTGCGACCGATCAAGGCCTTCTCGGGATTGTGCTTGATCCGGCTTTTTCGAGTAACGGATATCTGTACGTCTATCACACGGTCAGCGATGCCTCCCGTAACCGGGTCGTCCGACTGAAGGATAATAACGGACAGGGGACGGAGGAAACCGTCATTCTCGACAATATCCCGGTTGGCCTGATTTTCCACAACGGCGGCATTCTGCGTTTCGGCCCGGATGGGAAGCTCTATATCACGACCGGTGATGCCCGCCAGGCTCACCTCGCGCAAGATGTAAGTTCGTTGGCTGGCAAGGTTCTCAGAATCAATCCGGACGGGACCGTTCCGAACGATAACCCATTTCCTGGTTCGCCGGTTTATCTCCTCGGCTTGCGGCATAGCTTCGGCCTTACCTTTCACCCGCATACCGGGACGCTCTGGCTTACCGATAATGGAGAGGATGACAACGACGAAGTGAACCGCGGGATTAGCGGAGGCAATTACGGGTGGCCGATCGTCAGAGGCATCGCCAAGGATCCTCGGTTCGTTGATCCTCTGGTGGCCTTCACGCCCTCGCTCGGGATAACCGGTATCGTGGCGGTCGGCACAAACTCACCGTATCCGGCACAGTATCACAATAATCTCTTCTTCACCGATGCCAACACCGGTCAGATCCAGCGGCTCGCGCTCCAAGGGGCGGACCTCACTGAACTGGGAGAGGTAAGCATCGCCTTTGGTGGGGGAGTGGGTACACTCATTGATCTCGTCCAAGGACCGGGGGGATTCCTCTACGCGACAAGCCTGGATGGCATCTATCAAGTGGTACGAAATTAGTCGTAAACCGTGGGCTGGACGTGCTGTCGCCGACTGTTCGCATGGGCAGATGCCGGCCGGTCCGAGCGCCCCGCAGTCACGCGTCTGATGAGAACGATGGACTCGTCTCTGTGAAGAGGGGAAGTGAAAGATGGAGGTTGGAAAGGGAGCGAGTAGCTGCGCTGGGCATTACATAGACGGTGCCGCTCCTGCAGCCTCATCCGCATAGCGCAGATCTCGATCACTCGCGAGCAACAGATAGGCTTCTCCCCACTGATGTGGGCTTCCGAGGTCCCAGGGTTCATTGAGGTCGATCGGTTTGAACCGTAGGCCGTAGCGCCCGCCGTAGACAACGCAGGCCAATCCCGATCCTGAGTCTTCCACCACCTGAGCGCAAGCTGGGCAGTCCGGCGTCTGGCTGTTGTCGCTCCAGCCCGTGATCCAATACCACGCTCCGGCCGGATCGCGATCATAGAGCCGAACCTGGTGCACCGGCCGTGCCGGGCTCACGTCCTTGAATCGCACGAACAGGCCGGTCTCGCAATTGTCGTTAGCTTCCACTTCAATGATCATAGGCATAGCTCCCGCGGTCAACTTGGCACGACCACATTGTAGCTCCGTGGGGCGATTGAAAGCCTGATTCCTCGGGCCACAGTTATAGGGGCTTGACACGGCCCGTCTTACAATGATATTGAGAACTGAAATCAATATTGAAGGGCGGGCCCGTGTTCGGCAAACGGCCGACCGCGCGTACCGCAGAAAGCAGGGTGCCGGATAGAACCAGGTTCCATGTTCAGCCTACACAGCAGGATTCACTAAGAGGCCAGAGGTCGTCATTGCCAGACCGGAGCCCAAGGCATCTCGCGATGTCCTTGGGCTTTTTTGTGCTCGAGCGGCCTTTGGAACCTATGAAGGGAGGGCGTCAATGAGAGACTCCGTTCATCAGCAAGGCAGAACGTCGCTGGCGGTCTGTGATTGCGGCAAGCTGCATTTTCGGTACGGCATGATCACGGTTCATTTTGAGCCCGAGGAGTTCGCCGCCTTTGCCCGAGACGTGTGCGGGTTGGCGGCGGTGTTCAGCCGGCACCTCAATCGAAACCGGGTCAGCCGAGTCGTCGATCACGACCGGACTACCTGTCATTGAAGCTGGTGATGCCATAGTAGAGCTGCGGGGAAGTTGCGCGGGCCTATCGACCTGCTTGTGAGAGGAACGACCGATGAAAAGGAAACAACCATGAAGATTCGATCGTGTCCCACCTGTCATCAGCACACTTTAGTGTTCACTGGCGCCTTTTGGTCTTGCGCCGTCTGCGGACTGGCCGTCACGGACCAGGCCTTGGCATTCGACCTCGCCGGAGGGCAACGGACCCGCGACAAAGCAGCCGGCCCTTCCCGTCCCTAAGACAATGCGCGGGAACGAACCACAGACCTACGAGATAGACTCGGTTGTCCCGGCCTCCTCGACGAGGAGGTGGGCGAGAGACGAAACCAGGCGGCGCTCACGCGTGAGCCCGTCCACATGGGACAAGCGGCCCGCGCAGTCCCACGGCTCCTACGTGCAAGGTTGGGGTCTGTCTGTTCTCCTACACACCCTGATCGGCGTACCGTTCTTGGGGGCCCTCGTCCTGTTGACGCCGATGCCTCCGGAAGCCCTGGTTTTGCCTTTCCGATGGGAAGTGTCGATCGTCTCGACCACGCCGCCTCCCATCGTCACCGCTGCCTTGCCAAGCCCACTCGCTCCCGCGCCTCCCGCGGCCCAACCGCCGGCAGAAGTTCACTCGCAGACCTCCGATTCGGGGCTGGCCCAGGCGTTCCCGTTGAGGGAACCTTCCGTCCCACTTCCGCCTGACCAGGGGACGAGCGGCGAGGGGAAGAACCAACCGCACCGCGAGCGACATGAGCGTCACATCGCTGAGACCGACCGGTCCTCCGCCCCCTTCGCGGACCAGGGAGCGCCGGAACCGCCTCCTCCGGATGTGCCGTCACGGATGGAGCGCAGCCTGAGCGTGATGGCGAAGATGGCGAGGCCCACCGTGAGACAGAGACCGCAACCGGTCGAGCGTCCCGTGCTGACACGATCCGTCTTGCCGGACTACGGCTGGTTGTCGGAGGCGCTCCGGGACAAGATCGAGCGGACCAAACGGTATCCCGCGGTGGCCAGGGCGAATCGATGGCAAGGCCAAGTGCTGGTGCAATTCAACGTGCGGCGGGATGGGCATCTGGTTGATCCACGGGTGGCGGAAAGCTCGGGCTATGCCGTGCTGGATCACGCCGCCCTCGAAACAGTGCGAGCCGCCTCGCCGGTCACGCTTCGACATGGGCTGGAGCAGCCGACAGTCCTGGTCTCCCTTCCGCTGACCTATCAACTCGAATGAGCGGCCTCTCCGATCACAGTACGGCCGGGGGCCTGTGGGCCTTTCGGCAGTATTACGACGAGCTATTGGGGTTTCTCACGGCCAGACTTGGATGCCGGGAGCAGGCCGCCGATGTGGTGCAAGAGACCTATGTGCGCGTCCTGAGCATGGAACAGCGCGAGGCCGTCGCGCAGCCGAGAGCGTTTCTCTACAAGACGGCGCTGAACCTCACCGTGGATCTCTTCAGGAAGCAACGGCTCCGGGCCGAGCATACCGTCGATCTCGAACAGGCCCACGACGTGCCGTCCGGCGCTCCCGATCAAGAGGCGATTCTTGAGGGCAAGCGGCGGCTTCAACTCCTTCGCGAGGCGATCGAGGAGTTGCCTCCCAGGTGTCGGCAGGTGTTCCTCCTGCACAAATTCATGCATGTCCCGCACCACGAACTGGCCGATCGGTTGGGTATTTCGAAGAACATGGTGGAGCG
>DATIBM010000068.1:0-9005 GCA_035457545.1 Nitrospiraceae bacterium | reverse complement strand
GGCCGAACCATCGGATTCCTCGGCAGAGATCGTATGGCTTGGAGCAGCGGGGCACATGATCCCTTCTTCTTCCTTCGCGCTGGATTTGGCCGCCTGGTCCGCTGATGCCGCGGTCACCGGACCACCGGCGTCAGTCCCCACCTCAGCGGAGGCCGTTTCGAGAGGTTTGGCAGGAGGAGTGTTCTTGATCTTGGCAAGGCTCCGTTCGATGGTTTTGATCTCGTCGTCCAGCGGGTTGGTCATGAGGACGACCGTGCAGGACTTGCGCGCCGATTCGATGTTGCCCTCCGCCGCGTAAATTTTGGCCAGTGAGCGATGGGCCTTCAGGTTTTCCGGGCTGAGCGCGACCGCGTCCTCCAAGATTGCCTTGGCCTTGGCAGCCTCACCCATCTGCTGGTAGATCGAGCCTAAGGCCACCATCGCGATCACATAACCGGGATAGACGAGCAGGCCCTCCTGCAGCACCACGGCGGCCTTTTGCAACAGGCCGGCCTTCACATATTCTTCCGCCAACTGGACGAAGACCTTGGAATGGGGGTCCTTCGCCCATTCGGCCGCCAGCCGCTCAAGTCGTGCGGAAATGGAAGGGTCTGGCACAGGCGTACCGGGCATGCGGTGGATTTAGTGGTCTGGGGACGTGCGAACGCGGTCGTCGGGTTTCAGCTCACGCACCCGGTCGAGCAAGGCATCAGCCGCCATACGCTTGGACATCAGCGGGAGTTCCGTCAGCCGTCCCGTCCTGTCCACGAGGATGATTTGATTGGTGTCCGAGCCAAATCCCGAACCTTCGGCGAGCACGTTGTTGCCGACGACCAGGTCCAGGCCTTTCTTCTTAAGCTTGGTCTCTGCATGAGATACCAGGTTCTGCGTTTCTGCCGCGAAGCCCACCAGGAACTGGATGGTTCGCTTGCGTGAGAGGTCGGCTAGAATATCCACAGTCGGTTCAAGCTCAAGGGCTGTCAGAAGCTTCGCGTCTTTCTTGATCTTCTGTCCAGCCGGCCGGGCCGGCCGAAAATCGGCGACAGCCGCGGCCATGATGACGATTGTTGACCAAGCCAGATGACCGGTCAAGGCTTTGTGCATTTCCTCTGCGGTTTTGACGGCCACGGCCTGCACCGCAGGTGGAATGGGCAGAGCAGTCGGGCCGGTCACGAGGAGGACCTCCGCGCCCCTTGCCGCCGCCGCCTCGGCGACGGCATAGCCCATTTTTCCGGACGAACGGTTCGAGAGATAGCGCACCGGATCGATCGGCTCCTGCGTTGGTCCGGCCGAAACCAACACCCGTTCACCCTTGAAATCGTGGCGTGGGCTGAGCGCCTCGATCAACGCATCCAGGATCACCTGCTCTTCCGGAAGCCTCCCCCGTCCCGTCCGCCCGCTCGCCAAAGGGCCGATTTCCGGATCGAGCACCACGATTCCCCGTTCCCGCAAGGTGGCTACATGTGATTGGACAGTGGGATGGTCCCACATGCCTCCGTCCATGGCGGGGGCCAGGATGACCGGGCACTGGGCGGCGAGCAGGAGCGATCCCAGCAGGTCGTTCGCCAAGCCCAGTGCGATCTTCGCGATGGTGTGCGCGGTGCAGGGCGCGATCACGATCGCCTCGGCCTCTTCGGCCCAGGCGAGGTGCCGCATTTCGTGGCCGGCGGCGAACAGATCCGTTGCGACGGGACCTTGCGACAGCACTTCGAATGAGAGCGGCGCGACGAACTTGGCGGCGGACCGGGTCAGCACCGCCCGGACGGTCGCCCCCTCCGCCTTGAGCCGGCGCAGCAGCAGCAGGGCCTTGTAGGCCGCGATGCTTCCGCACACGCCTAGAACAAGGCGGCGGCCGATGAGACGAGGCCGCAGCGCAGAGGCCGCGTCCCGAGCGTCACCCTGCTCCTTCCGAGTCGGCTTGAGCCGCTTCCTTCGGGGAATCATCGACATAGTTGCTCAGCTCTTTCTTGATCTCGCGCGCATCTTCGGCCGTCATCATGGCCATGCGCTCGTTCTCGAGGTCGCGGCCCTTGCGCGATTCCTTGATGGCGTCGCGAGCCTCTTTCCCTCGCAGGTACTGGATCTGCCCCTGCAGGACCTCGTCAAGGGCCTGCGTCGTTTCCTTCGCGAATCTGGCCGGGCCGAGCGGTTTTGCGCCCTGCATGAGATGCTTGGCCCGCTGGGCGGCCACCAGAACCAGCCGGTGCCTGGAGTCAAAACGATCCTGAATGTTTTCCGGTAACAATTGCAGCATGTCGCTCATGGACTCTCGCCCTCCTTGTCTTCCTTGTCGAGAATGAAATTGGCCTCAAGCCATCCGATGTCGAGGCGTTTGGTCTTGATCCGTTCGGCGATGAAAATGCTTTCCAGCTCTTTCAACGATTGCTTCAGATCGTCGTTGCGCACGATATAGTAGTACTCCCGATAGCTCCAGACCTCCTCCCGCGCTTTCTTCAGCCGGCGCGCGATTTCCTCCGGCGAGTCTCCCGCCCGCATCTGCAGGCGCGTCCGGAGCGCCTTGAGCGACGGGGGCAGGATGTAGACATAGATCCCATCCTGGAATTTTTTCTTGATCTGGGCCGCGCCCTGGGTGTCGATCTCCAGCAGGACGTCCACCCCCTGGTCCAGCTTGTCCGTGATGGCTTTGCGGGGGGTGCCGTACCAGTGCCCATAGACCCGGGCCCATTCGACGAACTCCTGCCGTTCGATCATCTCCTGAAACGTCCGGTCGTCGATGAAGAAATACTCGCGCCCATGTTCCTCGCCGGGCCGCGGCTGCCTGGTCGTGCAGGACACGGAATGCCACAGATTGGGGACGATGTGCACGATCTGTTTGCACAGCGTGGTCTTCCCCGTTCCGGAAGGAGCCGACACGATATACAGCAAACCTCGACGTTCCATCCTGGGCCGACACCAGACCTTTCGACGATCCTATGATGGGTTGGGAGACGAAGACGGCGGTGGCTACTCGATATTTTGCACTTGTTCGCGGATCTTTTCCAGCACCGTCTTCATTTGCACGACGGTGGAGCCGATCCCGGCGTCGTTGGCTTTGGACCCGAGCGTGTTCACTTCTCGGCCCATCTCCTGCAGCAGGAAATCCAAGGTCTTGCCGACTGTCCCGGGCTTGGCCAGCGTCGCGCGAAACTGCTGGAGGTGCGAACCCAAGCGAACCAGCTCCTCCGTGGCGTCGCTCCGGTCGGCCAGCAGGGCGATTTCCTGACGCAGGCGCGCTTCATCGACCACAGGCCCCTGGAGCAGGTTTTCGACCCGCGACTTCAGTTTGGAGAAGGCCGCTTCCACAAGCCGCGGCGCCTGTTCGGCCACCGCCGAACGGGCCTGCTCGATTGCGTCCAGATGTCCGAGAACCGCGCCGCTCAAGGTTTGGCCCTCGCGTTCTCGCATGAGAACCAGCTCGTTCAAGGCCGTTTCGACCAATCTGCCGGCAAGCTTGAGCAGGGCCTTGTCCGGGCCGGAGACCTCCTCGGACACCGTCACCAGTTCCCGCACGCCGGCCAGGGTATTGATGTCGAGCCTGCCGCTCAGGCGAAGCTGTTTCTTCAGGTCGCGCAGGGCGCCGCAGTATTGCGCCGCCAGGTCGCGATCGAGCGTGATCTGTTTGCGGCCCTGACGGGCGCCGGTGATCGCCAGCGTGATATCGACGCGGCCCCGGTGGCAATGACGTTGAACCGCCTCCTTGCAGGCCTCTTCGAACGAGGACAGGCTCTTGGGAATCCGGCAGGCGATGTCCAGGAAGCGATGGTTCACCGATCGAATCTCCACGACCAGGGTCCCGTCTTTCCAGGGGGCTTCCTGGCGGCCGTATCCGGTCATGCTCCGTATCATTGAGGCGATTTTCCTTTCCAGGGACAGAGGTCGTACAGCACGCAGGCGCCGCAGGTCGGGCGCCGCGCCAGGCAGACATAGCGCCCGTGCAAGAGCAACCGTTGGGATCCTTCCGTCCATTGAGACCGCGGGATGCGCTTCATGAGGTCCTGTTCGATCCGGTCCGGGTCCGCCGACTTGGACAGGCCCAGACGCTGGGCGACCCGTTTCACATGGGTATCGACCACCACCGCCGGCTGTCCATAGGCATGGCCGAGGATGACGTTCGCCGTTTTTCTTCCGACCCCGGGCAGGGTCACGAGTTCCTCCATGGTGGACGGAACCCGGCCGTGAAACCGCTGGACCAGGGCTGTCGCACAGGCCACCAGGTTTTTGGCTTTGCTCTTGAAAAATCCCGTTGAGCGGATCATGGACTCCAACTCGGGAATCTTGGCCTTGGCCAGATCGTAGGGTTTTGGATATTGGCGGAACAGGGCCGGCGTGACCTGATTCACGCGGCGGTCGGTGCATTGCGCGGAGAGAATGGTCGCCACGAGCAACTGGTAGGGATCGGCGTGGTCGAGTTCCACCTGAGGCTGAGGGTTGGCCTTCTTCAGAGCCTGAAGGATAGCTGCCACTGATGCATTGTCCGGACGCCTCACATCCCCACCCCGTTTGCCGGCCCAACGGCCGCTGTCCGCTTCTCTTGAAGGCGCGTCGAGTCCGTATCAAGACCAGGGACCGGCAGGGCGCCGCCGGAGGTCATGGGGTTGCCGAAGGCCTGTACGCGGCACAGCATGCTGTCCAGATGGGCGATCAAGGGCGTAAGCGATTGCGGTTGCATCGCCGAAATCGCGAGGGCTCCGAACCGGCGGCAGAGCCCGTCTCGTTCGCTGAGAGGCACCTGATCGCACTTGTTGAAGACGAGCAGGCGCGGGATATCGGCCATGTCCAGATCCCGGAGGATGTCCTCGACCGCGCGGATCTGCCGATCCGGATCCGAGGCATCGGCGGCGACGAGGTGGAGCAACAGATCGGCGTCGCGCAGCTCACGCAATGTGGTCCTGAAGATGCCCATCAAGTCTTTCGGCAGATCGCGGATGAACCCCACGGTATCCGTGACGATCACTTCCCGGTCGCGCGGGAACCGCAGCCGCCGGCTGGACGTGTCGAGCGTCTCAAAGAGGCGGTCCTGCGAGGACACCTGACTCTGGGTGAGCACGTTGAGCAGGGTGGATTTCCCCGCATTGGTGTAGCCCACGATCGAGACGACCGGCACCCCCTGGCGCTTGCGGCGGGCGCGCCGTTGGTCCTGGTGGCGCGCAAAGGTGGCCAACTGCCGCTCCAGATGGGCGATGCGGTCCCGCACCCGCCGGCGATCCGTCTCCAACTTGGTCTCGCCCGGTCCGCGTCCGCCGATGCCTCCTCCCAGCCGGGAGAGGCTCGTGCCCTGGCCGGACAGACGGGGGAGCAGGTAGCGGAGCTGCGCCAATTCCACCTGCACTTTGCCTTCGCGCGTATGCGCCCGCTGCGCGAAAATATCCAGGATCAATTGCGTGCGGTCGATGACCCGGAGGTCCGTGACCTCCGTGATCGCGCGGACCTGGGCCGGCGACAGATCCTGATCGAAAATCAACAGATTGGCGCCCTGTTGCAGCGCGGTGATCACGACTTCTTTCAGCTTGCCGCTTCCCATCAGATACTTGGGATGGACGACCGGCGTGCGTTGGACGATGCGATCCAACACGGTCAGGCCGGCGGATCTGGCCAGTTCGGCGAGCTCGACCAGGCGCTCTTCCTGTTCCATCCGGCTGCGCGTGCTGGCGCTGACGAGGAGGGCGGGGTCCTGGCCGGCAGCGACTTCATGGCCGGTGGAGGACTTGGCGATTCGGTTCTCCAGATCGGAGATGAATCGCGCGCAATCCAGGTGCAACTCGTGAAAAGAGACCGGCGGATTGACTTCGTACACCAAGCCGGCGGCGTTGGGCGGCAGGAGGTGGGCCAAGCGGATCTGGCCAGGGTTTCCGTCCTCCCCCACGCTCAACTTCGCCAGCAGATCAAGCCTCAGCAACGCCAGGTTGGTCAGGTCTTCACGGGGCACGGCCTCGTCTCGAAGGTGGGTGTGAACCAGCCTGGTGCCGCGCAGGGAGCGATCCCCCAGACGGAGTTTGGACACCGCGGCAATCGGTTGGGCCCAATCGGAACCGACCACGACGCGTTCCACCGCTCCCCGCCTGGTCAACAGGGCGCCGATCGGGCGACCGATGAGGCGGGAGAGTTGGGTGCAACTCCGGGCAAGTTCGGTTGAGATCACCTTGTCGGCCGGCACGCGGCGGCGTGTCAGATGCTCCAACTGCAAGAGATGGCTCGGCTTTAATCCCGCAATGTGCCCGATGACGCTTTGAATGGCGCGTACTCCTTTTTATGAGTGGGTGACCCGGAGGCTCTGCGATCCGTCGGGTGCAATCCGTCCGGACGGCTGATCCGCGATTGGAAACGAGGCATTGGCCTGGGACTCCATCTCCCAGGATGCCATTCGCCCTTGGCGATAGGCATCCAGACCGGCTCTGGCGATCATGACGGCATTGTCGGTACACAGCGAGAGGGGTGGAATCACGACCTCGATGCCTTGTGTGCGTGCGGCCTCCATCAGGCGCGCGCGAAGGCGGGAATTGGCTGAAACTCCGCCCACGACCGCCAAGGTCCGGAGCCCGCTCTGGTCAACGGCCCTCAACGCCTTGATGATCAGGACGTCCACGATGGCTTCCTGATAGCTCGCGGCGATATCGGCCGTCCGAGCCGGCTGGTCCCAATCGGGATGATCCCGCAGGTGATACAGCAAGGCGGTCTTGAGTCCGCTGAAACTGAAGTCGAGACTCGTGCGCTTGCCCAGAGAGCGTGGGAACCGGACGGCCTTGGGGTTGCCCGATCGCGCCAGCCTATCCAGTGCCGGTCCTCCGGGGAATCCCAACCCCAACAGCTTTGCGCCCTTGTCAAAAGCTTCTCCCGCCGCATCATCAAGTGTGCGTCCGAGGAGGCGGTACCCCGACGTGCCGGTCGTCCGGTAGAGGTGCGTGTGTCCTCCGGAGACGACCAACACCAGGGCCGAAGACCCGATCGCCGGACGGTCGATCCAAGCCGAGGCGATATGGCCTTCGAGATGGTTGACCGTGACCCAGGGAATCTTCAAGACATAGGCGAGCGCCTTTCCATAGCTCAACCCGACCAGCAGCGCGCCCGCGAGACCGGGCCCGCTGGTGCAGGCGATCAAGCGAAGGTCTGCCCAACCGGCGTTTGCTTGGTCCATCGCACGCCGCGCAATCGGCTCGATCGTTTCGATGTGCCGGCGGGCCGCCAATTCCGGCACGACGCCGCCGTAGGGCCCGTGGGTCGCATGTTGCGATGACACGATGCTGGATCGCACTCGTCCCTCCCAATCAAGGACGGCCGCGGCAGTCTCGTCGCAGGAGGTTTCGATGCCGAGCACCAGGCCGGAGTTATTGGCAAGCATGATAGGCGATGGACAACCGAATCTGGAGCGGGAAGCGGTCACACGAGTGAAAAACACGAAGGCCCCCGTGGATTTCGGGGGCCTTCGCTGGGATTGCAAGAAACGCGGACATGCGGCCTGGCGTCGTGGTCACACCTCCGCCAACGCGCCGATCTCTTCGAATACCGGCGCACCGTCTCGGAGGACCACCCGCACCCGGCGCGCCTCTTTGAAGCGGCCCTTGATGAGCTCTTCGGACAGAGGATCGCCCAGGCTCCGTTGAATCGTCCGTCGCATGGGCCTGGCCCCGTAGAGCGGTTGGTAGCCCTCCTGGATGAGCCACTGCTTGACTTCGTCGCTGACCTCGATCTGGATGCCTTTTTCGAGCAGGCGGTTGTTGAGTTCCGCCAGCAGAATATCCAGGATCGCGAAGAGGTGGACCTTTTCGAGCGGATGGAATACGACGATCTCGTCGATCCGGTTCAGAAATTCCGGGCTGAACGAGCGGCGCAACTCGCCCAACACCTCGTCCTTGATCTTGCGGTCCTGTACGCCGGCTTCGGCGCTCTGGAACCCCAGCGAGACGTTCCGCTGGATCAACTTGGTGCCAAGGTTCGAGGTCATGATCACGACCGTATTCTTGAAGTCCACCTTGCGGCCCAGGCTGTCGGTCAGGACGCCGTCGTCGAGCACCTGCAAGAGAACGTTGAAGACATCCGGATGGGCCTTTTCGATCTCGTCGAACAGGACGACGGAATAGGGCCGCCGCCTGACCTTTTCGGTAAGTTGGCCGCCTTCCTCGTAGCCGACGTAGCCGGGAGGGGCGCCGAAGAGCCGGGAGCTGGTGAACTTCTCCTGGTATTCCGACATATCCACCCGGATCAACGCATCTTCTGTATTGAACAGGAACTCGGCGAGGGCCCGCGCCAGCTCCGTCTTCCCGACCCCGGTCGGGCCGAGGAAGATGAATGAGCCGATGGGCTTCTTCGTTTCTTTGAGTCCGGCCCGCGACCGCCTGATGGACCGGCAGACGGCCGAAATGGCTTCGTCCTGGCCGATGATGCGGCGGTGGAGGAATTCCTCCATCCGCAGGAGCTTGTTGGATTCTTCTTCCTCCAGTTTGAAGAGCGGAATGCCGGTCATCTTCGACACGACATAGGCCACGTCTTCCTTGCTGATGACGGGTTTTTGCTTTTCCTGGCTCTTCTTCCACTCCCGCTTGGACTCTTCAAGCAGCTTGCGCAGCCGTTCCTCTTCCTCTCGGTGGCGGACCGCTTCTTCAAAGTTCTGCATGGAGATCGCCACTTCCTTTTCGCGCGAGACGCGCTTCAACTCTTGCTCCAGCGCCTTCAACTCGCCGGGAAGGGCGTAGGTTTGCAATTTGGCGCGCGACCCGGTCTCATCGATCAGGTCGATGGCCTTGTCCGGCAGGAACCGGTCCGTGATGTACCGGTCTGAGAGCTTCACCGCCTCCACGATGGCCTCGTCCGTGATCTCCACCCCGTGGTGTTCTTCATAACGATCGCGCAACCCTTGAATGATCCGCACCGTCTCATCCAGGCTCGGCGGCTGCACATGGATGGGCTGGAACCGCCGCTTGAGCGCGCCGTCCTTTTCGATGTGCTTGCGATACTCGTCGAGCGTGGTGGCGCCGATGCAGCGCAATTCACCGCGCGCCAGCTGGGGCTTCAACATGTTGGCGGCGTCGGTG
>DATIBM010000067.1:0-2316 GCA_035457545.1 Nitrospiraceae bacterium | reverse complement strand
TATCGTCAAAAATATTGTTCTTGATCAGGAAGCGTTGGCCTTGTCCGCTCGGCGGATGAATGTCATCGGATCCCATGATGTTCACGCCGCTGGGACTATGGCGGACAATATTATTGGTAAAGGTGACATCCTCTATCATGGCCCAGGGAGAACGGCCTTCCTCGTTACGGACGGTAAACGTAATTGCGAATCCATAACCGGGCCGTTGCCAGTTGTACTCGAAAATATTTCCGTCCACGAGGACCCGGCGGGCGTTTTTCAGCTCCAAGAGTATTTTGACCTGCCAATTTCCGCCGTCGTGCTCCGGCTCACCCGGCTTCCATGACAGCGGCTTGGCGACATGGTTACGACGGATTTCGATGTCCGACGGCACGAGATCTTTAATCGAAGGATCTCCGCCTCCAAACAGAATGTTCTCTCCCGCTCCTTCGAGAAAATTGTTCTCGACCTTGAACGGTCCGCTCCCTCCCCAGCCGGCCACGGCTTGAGAATCCTGTCCATCCTCCCTGAACCCGGACACATAGGAATCGATGACGCCCATGTGTCGCCCGTTCATCACGACACCGCGCCGGGCGCCCTTCTTTGGTTCGCCATGCACGTAGCAACGGTCCAAGATGATGTGATGAGGCAAATCATCGACCGACCGACCGGTATTATCTCCAAGCAACACGAGGTCGCGAAGAAAGGAGTTGGCTTCAGGTGCGATTTCAATGCCGATGAAACGATAATGGTGGGCCCGCCGTTCCGCGACAATGACTCCCTGCTCATTCGACACCAGCGCAGCCATCCTCCCTGCCTGAGACGGCTGGACGCGTGATCCCGGCGATGGAAAGTCCTTCCCGACGCCACTGGAACGGATGGTGATCCATCCTTCCCCGTCTTTCTTGTATGGCAACGTGAAAGGGCCTTTGTACCTCGCGCCCGCCGTGAGTACGATCTCGTCTCCCGGCTGCGCCTCGTCAAGCATGGCCTGCAAGTCCCCGCCGGCCGGAACGGCGAGCGTGCGTCCCGGCGAGGCTTTGACGGTCGTATCAACGTATTCGCGAGGCAGAGCCGGCCGCACGCCGGAAGCATTCGGAGTCGCAGTGGCCACGCTTCCCCCGCACGCCTGTAATGCCAGCATCACGACCATCGATGAAACCATTGTCGAAGATCGATACGTCATGCCACCTCCATGAGCCGCTTCTCGACGAGGCGCGACATGTCGCCGACCCTCGCCTCCCACCCCTCGCTCCGCATCATTTCCACCCGGCCGCGGTCCCGTTCACCGGTTCGCTCCTTCAGCGCCGCTTCGATTTCCTGCAAAAACCCTTCTTTATTGGTCGCGATATGGACGACACCTTGGTAGCGCACGACCTCCGGGAGGGGCGTGGACACGACCGGTAGGCCGGCCGCCAGGTATTCGCGCAACTTGAGCGGATTCACCCGCAATGTGAGTTCATTCATGCGAAACGGGATCAGGCCGACGTCGAACCCGCGGCAATAGCCAGGGAGCGCCGCATACGGTCGTTGCCCCACGAGCCGCACGTTCGGCAATCCCTCCACGGCGCGCAGGTCGGTTTGTGCCTTCCCGACCAGTGCGAACGACCATTGCGGGCGAGCCCGCGCCAGTGCGCCGATCATGTCAAGGTCCACCCAATCCGCCAGCAGGCCGAAAAACCCAATCACGGGTTTCGGCAGCGCGGCGATCTCGGTCGCCACTGTCGTGGCCGGGTCCAAGGCTCTGCTGAAATGGGCGACATCGACGCCATGGGGAATAAAATATGTCCGGGGATTGATCTCCCTCCGCTCGGCGCATAACTTTTCAGCCGAAGTGAATACGAGGTCGGCGCGGCGAATGAGCTCCCGCTCCATCCGGACGATGACCTCTTTCGGCACGCCGGAGAATTCGGAATACTCGTCCACACAGTGATAGATCACCATCTGTTCGTGCAGGCGACCCAGGAGCCAGTTCACGTTCGGCAGGAAGGTCCAGACGATCGGCCGTTGCAGATGCAGCCGGCGACACAGATTCCGAAGCCTGGCCGCAAGCACGACTCGGTTCACGCGTTCCGCCGCCGCGATGCCGGGTAGCGGTAACACGGGAGGATCCATGACGTAGAGATTGGGCTCCACTTGCCGGACGCCGGAAACGATGCGCCGCAGCTTCGCCGCCAGTCGCCGGAGATCGCTTGCGGCCGCCGTGGGGCGGCGCATGCCGATCGAGTTTACCCATAGGACGCGATTGCGCGCTGACAGAATTCGCATGATATGCTTTTTGCTTGTGGGATCGCCTTCCCAATCCTGGGAGATACAAATGATCGATTGTCCTTGTAT
>DATIBM010000066.1:0-6412 GCA_035457545.1 Nitrospiraceae bacterium | reverse complement strand
CGGTCGGGCGGCTGCCCTATGCAACAGTCGGGGATCAATCGGATGCCTCATCCACCTTGGTTGCAAGACGGTCGGATTCCGACTGATCCCTGCCCGTCGCGGCTCTGGAGTTTGCTCCCACCGGTTGCTTAGAATAGCCTCATTTTGAGTCCCAAGGTCATGAGTCATACCATTCGTGGGCGAATTGTCGTCGCGATCGTGCTAGTAGGCTGCGTGCCCCTGCTGATCGGACTGGTGCTGGCCTACATGTCCGGCATGCAGTCCCTGCGCGACGTCATCGGCGGCAACCTTCAGGCCGTGGCCGTCCAGGTCGCAGATCGCGTCACGTTGTTGGTGCAGGGCGAGATTCAAGGCGTTCGTCTGCTCGCCTCAGCTCCGTTGCGGGTCCGCCAGCCCGTCGAGACCGCGAACCGGGCCTATCCTGCCGAGCGCTCCGCCATCGATCAAATCATTCGCGAGCGGATGCAGATGTGGGAGCAGGGCAAGGATGCCTCCGCGCGCCTGCTGGATTCCGCGCTGTCCCGCTTTCTGCGTGAAACCAAAGTCCGGGATGGGGATAAGGTCGTCGGCCTCTTGATCACGGATCAACATGGAGCCCTCGTGGCGGCAAGCTCCGAGCCGGATCACTATGTGTTCCACGACGAAGCCTGGTGGAAGGCGGTCCAGCGCGGCGAACCGGAACCAGTCTTTATCAGCGGAGTGATCCCGGGCCGCGAGGGCTCCTTTCGCACGCCGGAGGAAACCATCGATATCGCCGTGCCCATCCTGGACGACCGCCAACATACGGTGATCGGGGCCATCAAGGCCTCCTATCGGTTCGACAGCCTGTTTGCAATTATCAAAGAGATTCGGGTGGGGCAGACCGGCCACGCCATGCTGTTTAACGCGGCGGGTCAGCCGCTGATCTGTCCCATCCTGCCACGGCAAGCGCATCGAATCCCGAGCCAGCTCATGGCCATGATCGTGTCGCCGGACCCTGGCTGGGCCGTGGCGGAGGACGACGGGCATGGCGCTCAGGATACGGTGATCGGCTTTGCGCCGGTCGGGGGGCTGAAGCTGCCCGATAACACCTGGCATGTGTTGGTCCGGCAACAGCCGAGCGAGAGCTATGCGCCGATTCGCGATCAGGTCAGAAACCTGGCCGCGATCGGGTTGGTCATGGTGGGATTGCTCTGGTTGATGGGTCGCTATGTCGCCGCCCGGATCGCCAGACCCATCCAGACGTTGCAGGCCGGCGTGGAAGCGATCAGCCAGGGCACCTACGACCGTCCCCTCGATATCGCGACCGGCGATGAGTTTCAGGATCTGGCGGCTGCCGTGCACCGGATGGCCGATCGCCTCAAGACCTCCCGGGCTGAGTTGGAAGCCTTGAATGCAGACCTGGCCCGTCGCGTGGAAGAGAAAACCGCCGAGGTGACCGGCCACCTGAAGAAACTCCAGTTCGCCGAACGGTTGGCCACGCTGGGCCAGGTGGCGAGCGGGATTGCCCATGAAATCAACAATCCGCTCGGGATCATCCTGAACCGGATCGAATGCATGGAAGCGGAGGCGGCGCATCTGCATCTGCCGGAGGACGTGTGGAACGATCTGCGGGCCATCCGGTCTCAGGCCGACCGCATTTCCCGCGTCACGCGGAGCGTTCTCGCCATGTCGCGCGGGGCGGCGACCACCCTGAAGCCGATCGACATGAATTGCGTGCTGCGCGCCTGTGTGGAGGTCGCCAGGGATCGGGCGGCGGCCCATGACGTCCGCCTCGAGGCGGACCTGGCCGGCGACGTGCCTCCGGTCATGGCGGATCGGGACCGGCTGGAGACGGTCATCCTGAATCTGCTCAACAATGCCATCGATGCGGTCCGGGACAGCGATCAGCCCCGGCAGGTGACCATTCGGTCCGAGTCCGTGCAGGCTGACGAGGGCGACTTCGTCGTGACGACGGTGCGGGATACGGGACCAGGCATCCCTGAAGAAATACTCGGACGCATCTTCGATCCATTCTTCACGACGAAGAAGACGGGACAGGGCACAGGGTTGGGATTGTTCCTGAGTTATGGGATCGTCGCGGATCACCGTGGACGGCTGGAGGTCAAGAACGGCGAGCGTGGCGCCGTGGCGTCCGTGGCGCTGCCCGCGCTGGCATCACGTGTCGATGTGCATGAGGAGGCCGGATGGAGAACACAGGCAAGATATTAATCGTCGATGACGAAGCGGATGCGCTGGACAACTGCCGTCGCATCCTGAGCCGCTTGGGGCACGACTGTCTGACGGAGCATGATCCGGTTCGGGCCGTACAGAGGATTCAAATCGAGCGACCGGAACTGGTCCTGACCGACCTGTGCATGCCGGGGTTGGACGGTCTCGGGGTGCTCAGCGAGGCCAAGCGGATCGACCCCACGATCAAGGTGGTGTTGCTGACGGCCTATGCGACCGTCCAGACGGCGGTGGCCTCCATGCGGTATGGGGCGCTGGATTACATCCTGAAACCCTATTCCAGCAAGGACCTGGAGGAGGTGGCGAAACGGGCTTTCGGAGGAACTGAACCCAATGGGGGCGGCATCCTGGCGCAGGTCGGCGGCGGTCGGTTGCAACGGACCGGTTCGGGAGAGACGCCCGCGCTCGCACAGATCCTTGGACGGAGCAAAGCGATCCTGACCCTGTTGGAGTTGATCCGGAAAGTCGCCGATACGGAAGCCAGCCTGCTGATCTACGGCGAAAGCGGGACCGGCAAGGAGTTGGTCGCGCGCGCGATTCATGCGCACAGCCGCCGGGCGGCCCATTCGTTCGTGCCCGTGGATTGCGCCGCTCTGCCCGACACCCTCCTGGAATCGGAGTTGTTCGGACATGAGAAGGGGGCCTTTACGGGGGCCCATGCGGCCAAGCCGGGACTGTTTGAAGTGGCGAACGGCGGGACGGTCTTTCTGGATGAAGTCAGCGGGATGAGCCAGACCCTCCAGGCTCGGCTCCTCCGTGTGTTACAGGAACGGCATGTGCGCCGTGTCGGCGGGACACGCTATACCGATATCGACGTCCGGGTGATCGCGGCCTCGAACAGGAATCTTGAAGAGGCCTGTCGAAACGGCACCTTCCGTGAGGACCTCTATTATCGATTGAACGTGATTCCGATCCTGCTGCCTCCGTTGCGGGAACGGGAGGGGGATGTGGAGTTCCTGGCACAGGCCTTCTTGCGTCGCTTTATGGACAAGAAGGGGCGCATCCTGGGAGCAACAGCGACGTTCGACCCTCTTACCCTTTCCTGCTTGAGATCCTACACCTGGCCGGGCAACGTGCGGGAGCTTCAAAACGTGATCGAGCGGGCGGCCGCGCTGGCGGACGGCCCAGTGATCCGGGCCGAGCATTTGCCGGAACGGGTCCGGCTGACCGGCCGCGAATTCCTGTCCGATCAAGAGATCACTCGATACAAAGAAGCCAAGCAGGAGGTGGTGCGCTCGTTTGAGCGGACGTATCTTCTTGATCTCCTCAAGCGCCATGACTGGCATATGGGACATGCGGCCCAAGAGGCGGGAGTGGATCGGAAGACCATCGAGCGCATGGTTAAGCGCCATGGCCTAGCGGAATCGCAATAGACTTACGGTCTCGGTCTCGGTGGCGGTTCAGGCCTGTTCATCGCAGAGAAACGGTCGTGCCCAGCCTGTTGTTCGGCCGCCTGCCGGCATATTCCCCTCGGCATTGAACTTGCGGGAGATCTCGTTGCGGACAGAGAGAGCGGGGCAATTGTGTGAAGGAATCACTGTAATCAAGAAAGGCGGAGTACGGTAATGAAACTGACATCCATGCACATTTGCGCTGCATGTATATTCGTAGCCTCTACCGGCGCAGCCCTCGTCTTCGCCGGGCCGCCGAAGGTAATCCAGGAACACGGGACCGCGATGCTTCGGGATGCCGAAGACATGGTGATGCACGGAGGCATGGGAGACGGCAAGGCGATCGTCCACCATTGCGGCGAGGTGGCGAAGCATGCGGAAGCGATACTCAACCTGTTGCCGCCCGCCGACGAGCATGGCAAGGAGGCCGCGCCCCATTTGCGGGACGCCATCAAACATTGCAAGCGGGTGGCCGAGATGGGGGACAGGGTGGACCCCGGCGCCAGTTTGAATCCCGCGACCAAAGCCCGCGCCGCGGCGAAGGAAGCAATGAAGCACCTCTCGGCGATGAAGGACAACGGCGCGTAGCAGCGCGTTGAAAAACGCCGCTTATCACCCCGCCCGCCACCGGCCAATCAGAATGGGCCAGGTCCCGAGCTTCGTTCTCGCCTCGTGAAGATCCTCAAGGGGGAGTCTGCCGTCTCATCAGTTCGCCGACGATACAAACTTGGCGCCACTTATTCGTGGCCCCATGACCCCTCCTTCCTTCCGATCCTGTTCGCATAGGTCCAAATGCATCCCTCAAGAGGCTGATTTCCTGAGAGAAAACGGGTAGACTGCGGCGGCAACTCGCGTACACCCGAAGGCTATGCCAAGATTCTTTGACAACATCGATCAATCTCTCCTGCCAGCTCTGCGCGAAACCATTCAAATAGCTGATCACGCAGACTTCTGTGTCGGCTACTTCAACTTACGCGGATGGAAGCAGCTCGACTCGTGTATTGAGAAGTGGTCCGGGGGAGAGTGGCATTGCTGCCGGCTTCTCGTTTGAATGCAAAGGATCCCGCAAGAAGAACTGGCGGCCGCACTTAGCCTAATCAAACACGATAGCGAGATAGACAACCAGACCGCGATTCGCCTTAAAAGAAGCTGGCCGAAAAATTTCGCGATCAGTTGAGCGTCGGCATTCTGCCGAACGGAGCGTGCCAGGCATGAGTACGATGATCGATCTGCTTCTCCATCCCTTCACTGATGCCAATCCCATAGGGCTTGTTACCGCTCCTGGTCTAAGTTGGGCAGGTTCAGCACTCATTCTTTTCTTCACGCTTGCCGTCCTTACTTGGATGGCGGTGAAAGTATGGTGGGTCAGGCGACCTCTCACGATGGTCGCCACAGAACTCCAAAAGCTCCGGCATCAGCATTCCGTGCTGGACGCGGAAGGTCTCAACCGCCTCGATGGTCTTTTTGGCAAAGCTCACTCGCTCACCCAGGCCTGGGAAGAGTTCCGAGAAACAGTCCTCGTTAACGAAGACTCACCAGGCAGAATCAGGGTCTACAATACCCGTGCAGCGGAGGAGTTTTTCACTGAAGACAATCTGATCAATCAACGTATCAATCTTTCCTTCTACTCCAGCTTCCCCGGAATCGTGACAGGAATCGGCTTGCTACTGACCTTTTTGGCCATTTTCGTAGGGCTATTGCAGGTCAACATTGATGAGGAAGCCTCTCGTATTCAGGGAATTTCTGGTCTTATCAATGGACTAGCGGGAAAGTTCCTTACCTCCATCGTAGCGTTATCTTGTGCAACCATTTACCTCTTTCTTGAGAAACCGCTGGTCCATGGCCTAAGCAACAGTTACTATCGATTCGTCCATGCCCTCAACAGGTTGCTCACTCGGAGGACAATCGAACACATTCTCGAAGACATGCATCGCAATCTCGCAGAGCAGACCACGGCATTTCGTCATTTTGGCGTCGACCTTTCAACCCGCCTGAAAGAAGGGCTTTCTGAAAGCCTCGGCCCCACTCTTAACCGCATGGTGGAGGTCGTGGAGCGCTTGGCTACTCAACAGCGCCAAGACACTACTGAAGCAATTAAGGGACTGATCGCGCAGTTCTTGAAGGGGCTAGAAGGAACGACCAATACACAGTTCAGTGAATTACAACAGGTTCTCAATTCTGCTGGAGACCGCCTTGAGGAGATCAGCCGAGCGGGTGAACAGAGCCGAGTTGGCTTAGCCACGTTCATCCAACGCTTGGACGATTCCATGGCTGCCCAAAATCGAGCCGTGAGTGACCAGATAGGGCAATTGCGTGAAACCGTGGGGTCCGTGCTTGCTCGACTGGAGAACGTGGGATCTGAACATGAACGTCGAGTCCATGAACTCTTGGCATCTGTAACATCGACAATCCGCGATACACAGGAACGCTCGCAAGCCAATCTCTCAAAGACTGTCGAGAACGTACTTCAGCGGACGGCTAAATGGACTGAGCAGGGTGCCATGAACCTCATGGCTGCACTCGATGAGCATCGATCAGCCAGCCAACAGCTTGCGCAGGCTAAGTCTGTCCTCAACGAAGCTTTGGAGTCGTTCCGCGCCATGACAACTGAAGGCCGACAGGCTCTCAAGCAAGTCGAACAGGCAGCTTATACGCTCCTGGAGAGCCAACGTTCGTTCGCAGTTACTGCACAGGGAATGCAGCAGCTTCAGGAGCAAGCAGGCCAGAACGCCGTGGCGTTAGCCCAACAGCTGACCCGCTTCGCAGAAATCCACTCTGTTCAGACAGAAACCCTCAAACAGTTCCAAACTGTG
>DATIBM010000065.1:0-4266 GCA_035457545.1 Nitrospiraceae bacterium | reverse complement strand
GACGACTTTGATCCGGGGGAAACCCTCGGGCTGGGCTCGGAGGACAAACCTCGAGCCAAGGAAGTCCTGGCGACTGGAGTTGCGGCTCTCTCCCAATTGCAGGACATGCTCTATGCCCAGGACCGTTGGTCGGTACTCCTGATCTTCCAGGCCATGGACGCCGCCGGGAAGGATGGTGCCATCAAGCACGTGATGTCCGGGATCAACCCCCAGGGGTGCCAGGTCTTTTCCTTCAAGGCGCCGACCAGCGAAGACCTGGACCACGATTTCATGTGGCGCTGCCTCAAGTGTCTGCCGGAGCGGGGCCGGATTGGCATCTTCAACCGGAGCTATTACGAGGAGACCCTGGTAGTACGGGTCCACCAGGAGTTGCTCCGCAAGTCAAAGGTGCCGCCCGACCTGATCACCAAGGATATCTGGAAGGAACGCTTTCAGGACATCCGGGCCATCGAGCGTTACCTGAGCCGAAACGGAGTCCTGATCCGCAAGTTCTATCTCAACCTGTCGAAGAAAGAACAGAAGCGGCGGTTCCTGGAGCGCTTCGACACTCCGGAGAAGAACTGGAAGGTCTCTCCCAGTGACGTGAAGGAGCGCGGCTACTGGAACGACTACATGAAAGCTTACGAGGACCTGATCCGGGAAACCTCGACCAAGGAGGCGCCCTGGTACGTCATTCCGGCGGACAACAAATGGTTCACCAGGGTCATGGTGGCCGCCGCAGTGATTGACGGGCTGTCAACGCTCGATCTCGAGTACCCCAAGCTTGATGCCGCACAGTTGAAGGAGCTCGCAGCGACGCGGGCCGAATTGGTGGGTAAGTCTTGAGGCGTGACTGATTCAGCCGCAGAAGAACGCAGATCAACGCAGGAACTGGGCTGCCGGGCATTCCGGCACAGGTAAGATCGACAAGCAGCACACAGAGACACAGAGGGCACAGAGGGTTCGTCGAAAACAATCCGATTCCTAATCGACTGGAAAGATCCAGCAATTTGATTGTTAATAAGATCAATTCTGGATCTTTCCTTATTTGGGCGGAGTTCTGGTTGTCAGCGGAGCCCTCCGTGACCTCCGTGTCTCTGTGTTTTTCTTGACCGTCCACTGATGCCCTAGCAGCGCACTCCTGCGTTCATCTGCCTCCTTCAACGAGTGGACCGCCAAACAAGGCCCGCGGGATGCCGACCAATTCAGCCGCAGAAGAACGCAGATAAATGCAGAAATTGGGCTGCCAGGCATTCAGGCACAGGTAAGATCGACAAGCAAGACACAGAGACACAAAGGGCACAGAGGGTTCCGATGATAACCCGAATTCCGATTCAATCAGGACAGATCCGGAATTGATTTTGTTAACAATCAATTGCTGGATCTGTCCCAGTTGATTCGGAATCGGATGTTTCGACGCCCTTTCTGTGCCCTTCGTGTCTCTGTGTTTTCCCTTCCGATCTTGACCGTCAGCGCCCGCCTTTCACGATCTGGATCTCGCCCCCGTCGTCAGGCCTTCTTGGCGAGTGCCCCGGCGAGCTTGGCCGAGGCAAATCCGAACAGCGCCCCCGCAACCATCGACAGCACGATCAGCAGCAGCGGGTTGGTGTGATAGTCGATGTCGGTCAGCATGGCGATCGCCTTGGCCTGCGCCGTGAGCAGGAAGAAGGCGACGGTCGAGGCATAGCCGTATACGCTCGCCGGAATCGAGGACAACGCCGGGACGTGAGCCGCAAGGCACAGCACCAACACGGTGATGGCCACAATCACGGCGATCCCGGCCTCGCTCCCGCCCAGAGGAGACGCGACCACAAGCCATAGGGCAACATAGGCAATGCAGCAGCCGAACGCGTTCCCGATGATCGTTTGCTTGAGCGCCTTGCCGTCACCGCCTGAGTGGAAGAAGCAGGCCCATGCGATGAACGCCGCCCATACCGCGAGCCCGATGGCCCGCAGCAGGAACGTGGCAACTCCGCCCAGCAGCGCGATACTCAAGGACAACGCAACCAGCTGTGACATGGCGATGCTCCTTCCGGGTGAGGCGGCCAGGGGAGGGCTCCGAGCCAGCCAGGGTGAAGGGTCCATCACGTCCGGTGTGCCCTTTTACCACCTAAAGTCGAGTCTGTCAAATAATTGCAAATTGAGAATTTGAAAATTTGAAATTGGCGGTCCGTCCGGTCCGCCTTGTTCGCCCCGACCGCCTTCCCGCCCTACCGCCTTCCCGCCACCCCGCCCGGATTGACCTAACCCCCACACCACGGCGATTTTGGGCGGCTGCCGCCATGAACGATCTTTCGATGTCGCGGAGCCAAATGCTCCTCCTCAGCGGGTCGGCCAACCGCCCCCTCGCGGAGGAGGTTGCGGCACAGCTGGGACAGCCGCTCTGCCAGGTCACCATCAAGCGATTCGCCGACGGTGAGCTGTTCGTCAAGATCGACGAAAACGTCCGCGGTCGAGACGTCTACATCATTCAGCCGACCAACCCGCCGGCTGAGAACCTGCTCGAGCTGCTGCTCCTCATGGACGCGGCGCGACGGGCGAGTGCGGCGCGGATTACCGCGGTCGTACCCTACTTCGGGTATGCCCGGCAGGACCGGAAGGACCAGCCGCGGGTCGCGATCAGCGCCAAGCTGATGGCCAACATGGTTTCGGTGGCAGGCGCGGACCGGGTGCTGGCGATGGATTTCCACCAGCATCAGATGCAGGGGTTCTTCGACCTGCCGGTGGACCACCTGTACGCGGCACCGGTGTTTGTGAACCACTACCGGCAGAAGTCGCTGCGGGACCTGGCGGTGGTGGCGTCGGACGTGGGGGGAGCCAAGATGGCGCGCGGCTTCGCCAAGCGGCTCAACGCGTCACTCGCGATCATCGACAAGCGGCGGCCGTCGGCCAACGTAGCGGAAGTCGTGAATGTGGTCGGAGATGTCGAGGGGAAGGACTGTCTGATCCCCGACGACATGATTGATACCGGTGGCACCATGTCCGAGGCGATCCATGCGCTCAAGCGGTTGGGCGCTCAGGACATCTACTGTTGTGCGACACACGCGCTGCTGTCGGGACCGGCGGTTGAACGGCTGAAAGACAGCCCGGTAACGGAAATCGCCGTTACCAACACGATCAACCTGCCGCCGGAGCGGCGCTTTTCGAAACTCAAGGTTCTTTCGATCGCTCCCCTCCTGGCCAAGGCGATCGGCTACACTCACAGCGACCAGTCGGTGAGCTCGCTCTTCGACTGACCAGTAACGAAGGATCGGACCATGGCACAGCAGGCGACACTACAGGCGGACACGCGGAAGGATGCCGGCAAGGGCGCGGCTCGCACCCATCGGAAGAGCGGCCGGGTCCCGGCGGTCATCTACGGCCACGACCGCGCCGCGGAGACTCTCACAATCGACAGCGCGGCGTTGAGCCGCCTCCTGTCCACCACCAGCGTCGCCACGACGATCCTGGATGTGACGATTGACGGCCGCGCGCCGGTCAAGGCGCTGATCCGCGAGATCCAGCGCCATCCGCTCCGGGGCGGCGACATCCTGCACCTCGACCTCTACGAGGTGAAGGCGGACGAGAAGATCACAGTCGAAGTGCCGATCCATCTGGCCGGCACCGCAGACGGTGTGCGGAACCATGGCGGCGTCATGGACCAGGTGATGCACAAGATCGAGATTCGGGTCTTCCCAGCCGACATTCCCGAGCACGTCGAAGTGGATGTGACCAACGTCGCGATCGGCCACTCGATCTTCGTGCGCGACATCACGGTGCCCAAGGCCGACATCCTGAGCCTGGCCGATCTGCCGATCTGCTCGGTTGTGGCGCCCCGCGCCGAGATCGTGGCCACGCCTGAGGTCGCAGCCGAAGCTCCGGCCGAGCCCGAGCTGATCCGGAAGCCGAAGGCCGAGGACGAGGAAGGCGAAGAGGCCGGCGCAAAGGGCGAAAAGAAGGAGAAGGAGTAAACCCTGCGGGTCATCATGGGCCTGGGGAATCCGGGCCCCGAGTACGAGAATACCCGGCACAACGCCGGGTTTCTTCTGGCAGACCGGTTGGCGGCGCGCTGGCGCTTCCCCGCCTTTCGCCGGGTTCCCGCCGCACGCGAAACCCAGGGGAACGTCGAAGGAACCGTCGTCAGGCTGATCAAGCCGCAGACCTACATGAACCGGAGCGGGGCCGCGCTGGCCTCGCTCCGATCGCTATCCGGCTTCGATCCCGCCAAGGAACTGCTGATTGTGGTGGACGACGTTGCCCTCCCGATCGGCCGCTTCCGCCTCCGCCCCGGCGGTTCCGCAGGCGGCC
>DATIBM010000064.1:0-6298 GCA_035457545.1 Nitrospiraceae bacterium | reverse complement strand
ATTTCGGCCCGCTCCCCACCAGGCCCCAGAGCACGCCTTTCGCATCCGTCACAGATTTGTAGTACGTCACGATGTGCATTTTGCAGGCGCGGTTGGACCGCACGGATTCGTTCCCGCTCGTATCGTAGGCCGTGATCTCGTATTCGACATCCACGCCATCTGGAGCCGAAGTATCAATGTAGCTCGTGACGTTCCCAACATCGGCCAGGAATGGGAGCGCGGCAGGGTTGCCGCAGGGCGTGCCGCGATAGACCTTATACCCGGCCAGGTCGCTTTCGGTGTTGGCGTTCCAGGTCAGCGTGACTGACGCCGCTTCGGCGGCGGTCGGCGCAATGAGCATGAGCAACAGGACAAGAATCGGCATGACTACCCCCGTAGGTGTTCCAAGGGACCCATGATGCTTTTCTGAATCGCGGCCAACTGTTCTTTGAGATACGTCACGCGCTGGTCGAGGTCGGCAATTTCGGCCTGCCGATGCTCCACGGCCTGTTTATGCAGATGCCGCATCTCCTCCTGCTCTTTGGCCCACTCGGCGCGGGCGCGGTCTTGATCTTCGGACAACTTCCTTGCGTGCCCCTCCATCTCGGAGACCAGCTTCTTGTGGCGCTTCGTGGTCTCCTCCAAGCTCTGCTGCACCTGCGCTTCCACGTCTTTCTGTTTCTCGCGGAGACCGGATTCCCATGTGGCATACTCCGCTTCGAGTTCACGCCGATGCTTGGTGATGTCCGCCAAGCGCGTTTCGTACTCCTGCACCATGGCCGCTTCCTTGGCCTGGTAGGCGTCGAGTTGGGATTGGAGCTTCCCTTCGGCATCCCGAACCGCTTGCGCCACGGCGAGGGCATCGCGGAGCCGCGTGACGGCGTTCCACTTCCGCCGCTCCTCGCGTTCCAGTGCGGCTAGCGCGCCAATTGCTTCGTCTAAGGTCATCTCGTCAGCCATGGGGCTCCTTATCGCACCGTCACGCGGACGCTAGAGGCCGAGCCCGTGCTCCCCGTGGAGGTCGTGGTGCAGGCCACCACCAGGCCGCGGTAAAAGGTCATGCCATCGGTCGGGAGGCCGTCGCCGCTAGAGACTTCACCCGCTGCGCTGTCCAGCATGACCACCCAATCGGGGACCGTGGTGCCCACCGTGACATCCGCCGCAGCGGCCTTATCGAACATTTGGAGGTACACATCAGCGGCCGCCGAGGCTTTGAACAGGCGGGCCGCTGTAATCGTCAGCCGGCCTTTTTGGAGCAGCACGGCAGTGGCGTCTACCGCGTCGGCCTTGAGCAATTCACTTGAGAGCATAGATCCTCACGTCAGAAGGGCCGGCCCTTTCGGAGCCGGCCCGGTCTCGCCCTTAGTACTTCGGTTTCTTCTTACTGACTTTCTTCTTCACAAGGCTCCTGTTTGTTAAAGTAGGCTTTTTAGAACCCCCAGCAGAACACCCGCACGCCCGTGACCGTGGAGAGATCGTCGGTCGAGGCGATCTCTTTCAGCGGCCCCATGCGCAGCGGGGACGTGGCCGAGGCTTCCCGCGAAATGCTAGCCCCTGATGTCGCACCGGGACCGGCTGTCACGGGGTAGTCGTCCAGCGTGACGGCTCCGGCAGAGCCGTGCGCCACGCCCTGGGTGTAGACCAGGATCTTCTCGTTGGTGTAGTCGTACTCGAACACGAACCCGCTGGTCGGGTGGATTTTCACATCCACGAATTCCCGCATGCCCACATCCGAGGGCACGAAGGATTCCCCGCCAGTGGGGTAGGAGCTGTCGAAGGCGATCTTGACGTAGGCGTAGCGGAGATTCCCCGCGACCCCATGATAGTCGCCCGTGCGTGTAATGGTCAGTGCCATCGTGTTGTCTCCTTTAAGCTAGTGTGGGCTACAACACGTTACGGCGATCCGCCAGGACCAGCCGAGGCCCAGACCGTGATCTTGATCGGGAGGTGCTTCAGGACCTCATCGGTCGAGCAGGACGACAGCGCCGTGCCCACCCAGAGTTCTTGCCCATCGGTGCCGAAGGCATCGACCACCGCCGCGCCCGCGACCACCGGATCGCCCTCAGCGATGGCGTTCGTGGTATGGAGCGCCGGGGTCACGCCGAATTGCTGCACCCAGCCGTACTGGCTGGCCGAGATGCCGTCCTTGCCAAGCACGATGCCGGCGACCGTCCAGGCTTCGTCGCCATCGGCCGCATCCTCCACCTGATAGGTGGCGATCAGTTCCAGGTCGTCGTTCACGGCCAGGGCGGTTGAGAGCGGGTAGGCCGGGTCAAGCGTGATCGCCGTGGCCGTGTTGTCCGCCACAATGCCCATCTCGCCTTCGGGAGCCGCGCCGGCCGAATCCGCATTGTCCAGCACGAAGCAGATCATGCCGTTGTGGCGATCGGCCGTCAGGCCGGAAGTCACCGCCGAGGTCGTGGTGCCAGAGGTGATGTTCGCCACCGAGGTTGAGATGACGTTCGCGCCATCCGAACAGTAGGCCATCAACTCGCCCTTCGCGGTCGCGTTCAGCGCCTTGCAGTACTTGAGGATGCGCGGGCCGAAGGCATCGGTCACAAACGCCACGGTGCCTTCCTTCGCCAGCGGGGTTGCAGAGTCGGAATTGATCTCCGCCATGCCCAGGCCCGAGAGATGCCCGAGCCGAAAATACAGGTTCACATCGTTCGCCATTGCTTATCCTCCTGCCCTGCCGGGGGGACCGGAAACAGGGATGGTTGCGGGAACCGCGATCTGCGATTCCCCTTTGAAGCCATCGAGGGTTGCGCCAAGACGCTTAAAGCCCATCGTGGCCAAGTGTTTCGGTACAAACTTCATCGTGGGGCGCGGGAGAAATCCGCCCGGCGTGAGATGCCGCGTCATCGTGACCAGCTTCATCACATCGTAATCCCGCACGGTATGGACGCCCTGCCTGACCCGGATCGACGTGCAGCCGTTCTCCAACGCCACCCGCATCGCGTATTGCGCGACCACCCCGGGGGGCCAGGGCTTCGGCGCATCAATCACGAGGCGCTTGTTCTGCTTGAGGTCAGCGAGACACGGTTCGGCAATCCGTAGATACCGAACCGTGTTCTCCGCCTTTTGCTGCGTCGTCGGCATAGGCCAGACTAGGCTCTTAGGTTTCCGTCAGGCCGGTCGCACGCCCATTGAAGCGCGGACCACGGCAAACGATGTTGCCCCAGAAGATCAATTGCCCGATCTTCATTTGCTGGTTGGTCGGCTCCATGAAGCCACGGAACCGGAAATCCCACTTGTTGTGGACGTACATCTTGAACGTCGAGGTGTTCAGGTACTGCACGGCCCCGGACGGACAGTGGCTATCCACGGTGATGTCGGCGCCGTTCAGCTTGACACTCTCGAAGCCCAACTCGCGGGCCGTGCCCGGCTGGTTCCGCTCGGACGGCTGCGACCGATCCCAGATGCGGTTCCAGATGTTCTGGGTCGTCACGAGCAGGTCCGGCTTCTTGTTGCCGATCACGCAGGACCCGAAGTCCTGGTTGAGCTGGGAGAGGCTGACCACGCCGCCAGAGGTGTTCTCCACCCCGGCCCGGATGGCATAGCCGGGCGTGCCGACTGTCGAGGAGCGGGTGATCCCGCCGTAGGACCCGCTCTGCGAGAGCGCGATCGCGAGCCCGTCGAGGTCCTTCCCGCTGTTGCCCGTGCCGTCGCCGAACAACTGGTCGGAGAGGCCGTCGATCAAGGACAGCTCGCCGTTCTCCATGGCCGCGTCCACGAGGTCGAAGGTCTGCTCCGGGGAATCGTTGAGATCCACGTCGATCGTGTTCAGGTTCACGGCCGTGTAGGTGTGCTTCCAAGAGAACACCATGGAGGTCGAGAACTCGGCCACTTCCGTGTTGAACTCATCGCCGCGCCCATACGAACTGGTCTCGAAATTCGCGTAGATGAAGTTCTCGCGAATGTCCGATCCGCCGCGCAGGACCACGTTATTCCGCTTGCGCAGATAGGCCCAGAGGGGGGCGGACCCGTAGAAGTTGTCGATCAGGCCAGGCCGGCGATTTTGCGCCGTACTGGCAATAAAGGTGTTCAGAACTTCGGTTCTGCTGGGAGGTGCCATTGCGTCTCCTTACGCACAAGCGATGGACGCCCCCAGTCCAGACTTAGCGACCGAAGAGGGCTTGGTATCCATCGTTGGAGTGCGCTTCTTTCACCGCGTCCAGCGAGGCTTTCATGCGGTCCTCGCGGGTCAGCGGCATGCTGGGTTCTTTGGGCTGGGTCGGGAACAGGCCCGTGCCATTCCCGAGGGAGGGCACCGAGGACCGTTCACGTTCAGCCAGTTTCTCTTCGAGTTCTTTGGCCCGCGCTTCGGCCGCCGCGAGCTTGCTGTGGATGGACAGGGACTCGTTCGCCATCTCCATCGGGTTCAGCTTGCTCGGATCGGCGTACTTCAGGGCTTCCTCCTGATAGCGTTTCGCCTCGGCCACTTTCTCGGCCGGCAGAATGCGCTCCCAGGTTTTCCACATCACGTCGCCGTAGGCCCGCAGCTTTTGATCGAAATGCTGCTGCTGCGCGGCCAACTGCTGCTGCGCCCACCGCTCGGCCGTCTGCGCAAAGTTCTGCGTCCAGGGGGCCAGGGCTTGCTGCGTCAGGTGTTGCGCGATGTCGCGGGTCAAGGCTTCCTTCTCGCCCTTGGTGAGCAGTTCATACCCGGGCGTGTTCTGGGCCTGGGTCTGGGCTTGCGCCCGGATGCCGTTCGGGTTTTGGAGGTGTTGCTGGATCAACTGGTTGGCCAGTTGCCCGTGCTGGTTCCACCACTGCACGAACGGATTGACCTGTTGCGCCCACGCTTGGTATTGCTGCATCTGCGCGGCGGCTTGCTCGTACTTCTTGCGAGCCTCGCCCAACTCCGCGCCCTGCTCACCCAACTTCGCTTGCAGGTTGGCGAATTCTTCGGCTGCCTGCTCTGGATTCGTCTTGAACTTCTCCAGAATCGCGGTCAGCTTCTCTTTCGTCTTGGCCTGCTGCTTCTCTTCTGCACTCATGTGATCCTCCTCGCTCCCCGGCTCGAAGCCGGACGACGTTGGCCACGTCTGCGACGCCGCTCCCCGCAAGCCTACGGTAGGCTACCCGGACGGCAGATGAATGAAACGCCCAGCACGCTCCCCGGCTCACCGGACGCGATGGGTTAGAACTCTTCCTCTTCCTCGTCAGAAGCGGACGGCCCCCCGCGCATGTCGGCCAACAAGTCGCGGATAAAGGCCAGCATTCTCGGATTGCCCTCTTCCTTGAAGGCTTGCTCCAAGTGAAATTGGGCGTCCACCAGATGTTGCGCACTCCCGCCAGGGCGCTTCGCGAGCACTTCGGCAATCTTGACGGTCAACGGCACTTCGTCTTGCGCCGTCTGGGTCAACCCTTGGATGGTCGGGAGGGTGGCGAGCATTACTTGCCGTTCTTGCGCACCGTGGAAATCGGATTGGACGACTTGTGGTTCTGCTTCATGGCGGACTCAACCGTGTTGTAGCCCACCTTCTCTTTTTCCGGGACGTTGGAACTCGGCTTCGGCATCGGGTCCTCCTGGTTAGATCGGCCCTTGACGGGCCTGCATGGCTTTCGCCAGCAATTGACTGATAAGGGCAGAGGCCACTGGCCCACCCGGCGTTGAGGGTGGGGCGGGCGGCGGGCCTCCGCTGCGTGCCGCCAGCATCATCGCCATACGTGGATCTATGGGTCCTGGGGCGGCTCCTGGCGGCAGCATCGGAGAAGGTTGGGGCGGGATACCGCCTGGCATCCCAGGGGGCATCCCGGCTCCCATCGGCAAGCCGGGGCCGGAAGGGGGGGCGGCCGCAGCCTGTCGTTTCAGCATTTCCGCGAGCACCATCTGTCTATCCACATCGCCCATATTCCCCTGCATCATGGCGGCGGCGGAGGGCTGCGCGGAGGATTGACTTTTATTCCCCTTCGAGAGCCCGAACAGTTGCGAAAATTCACGGAGCCCCAGGCCGGCCAACATGCCGACCGAGAAACTGTCGTTTGAGGGGCCGCCGAGTGACGGGCCGCCCATCGCGGGCATCGGCGGTGCGCCAGGGGGAGCCATCGGAGGAGCCATGCCGGGAGCGCCCATCGGAGGAGGCATTGCACCGGGAAGAGGAAGGGCCATGTGAACTCCAGAAAACAAAAAAGCCGACCCAGGGATGACCTGGATCGGCTTCGGTGAGGGCCGGAGGGCCGAGAGATTGGGTTGATTGGCGAAGCTATCGCTTCATGGTTCTAACACATATCATACTAACTAGAACTTGTCAAGGCTCAATTTTCCTTCTTCCGAACCCACCCTGGAGGCGGGAACTTCTGGAAATCTTGTTCC
>DATIBM010000063.1:0-2998 GCA_035457545.1 Nitrospiraceae bacterium | reverse complement strand
TGCGGGAGACTTGTTTCCGAGCCCGTGCAACCTTCTTCGCGAGAGCCATGGGCGCTCCTTTCATCTTGTGCGGTGAGAAACTTACGAAACACGTGCCGATCGCAGCATAGCAAGTCCCTCCAAGCTGCACAAGGCGCAGGGTTGCACGAGGCGTTCCCTCTGTTCAGGCTCGATCGCATACTCGGCGAGGCGGCCTTGGACTCCTCCGGATGGGCGCTGGTATGATCAGCGCTGAGAGTTATGCCGCCCTTCAAACTGGAAGCGCCCTTTCGTCCCTCCGGTGACCAAGGCCAAGCGATCGAGAAACTGGCCGCCGGCATCGAGAAGAAGACCAAGCACCAGGTCTTGCTCGGTGTCACCGGCTCCGGCAAGACCTTCACGATCGCGAATCTGGTCGCGCGCGTGCAGAAGCCCACCCTGGTGTTAGTCCACAACAAGACCTTGGCGGCCCAGCTCTATCAGGAGTTCAAGCAGTTTTTGCCGCACAACGCCGTTGAGTATTTTGTCAGCTACTACGATTACTATCAGCCGGAAGCCTATATCCCCCAGACGGACACCTACATCGCCAAAGACGCGTCGATCAACGACGCGATCGACCAGATGCGCCATGCGGCAACCACGTCGCTGTTGCAGCGCAACGACGTGCTGATCGTCTCCTCCGTTTCCTGCATTTACGGCCTCGGCTCGCCGGAGGTCTATCACGGCATGTTGCTGTATTTGGAAGAGGGGATGGAGATCCGGCGGGAGAAAATTCTCTCCAAGCTCGTGGAGATTCAGTATCAGCGGAACGACATGGATTTCCATCGCGGGACGTTCCGGGCTAGGGGGGACGTCGTGGAGATCTTTCCGGCCTCCTCCGATGCCATCTCCGTTCGCATCGAGTTGTTCGGCGATACGGTGGACGCCATCCATCAGATCGATCCCTTGACGGGCAAGTCGCTCGCGCGGCTACCGAAGGTGCCGATCTATCCCAACACGCACTACTTGATCGCGCCGGATCGGTATGAGCGGGCGATCACCGGGATCGAAGAGGAGTTGGACGCGCGCATCGCCGCCTTCAAGAAAGAGGGCAAGCTGCTGGAGGCGCAGCGGATCGAGCAACGGACCAAGTTCGATCTCGAAATGATCCGGGCCATGGGCTATTGCCACGGGATCGAGAACTACTCCCGGCATCTCAGCGGGCGAGCGCCGGGCGAGCCGCCCCCAACCCTGCTCGATTATTTCCCGAAGGACTTCCTGTTGGTCGTGGACGAGTCGCACGTGACGGTGCCGCAGGTGCAGGGGATGTACGAAGGCGACTATTCACGGAAGAAAACGCTGGTGGAGTATGGCTTCCGCCTGCCCTCGGCGGTGGACAATCGGCCGCTCAAGTTCCCGGAGTTCGAACGGTTCATCAACCAGGTGGTCTATGTGTCCGCTACGCCGGGTCCGTACGAACTCAAACATGCGGAAGGCCAGGTTGTAGAACAGATCATCAGGCCGACCGGGTTAACGGACCCGGTCATGGAGGTGCGGCCCGCCAAAGGCCAGGTCGATGACTTGCTCGCGGAGGTGAGGAAAGAGGCGGCGAAGGGCAACCGGGTGTTGGTCACGACCCTGACGAAGCGAATGGCCGAGGACCTGACCGAGTACTACCATGAGCTGGGGGTGAAAGTGCGGTACCTGCATTCGGACATCAAAACGTTGGAGCGGGCCGAAATCATCCGGGATCTGCGGCTTGGGGTATTCGACGTTTTAGTGGGGATCAATCTGCTCCGGGAAGGGTTGGACCTTCCCGAGGTCAGCCTGGTGGCGATCCTGGATGCGGACAAAGAGGGCTATCTTCGATCGCATCGATCCTTGATTCAAACGGCGGGACGCGCAGCCCGCAACGTGGAGGGCCGGGTGATTCTCTATGGCGAGGGGGTGACGGAGTCCATGCGTCTCGCGATCGAGGAGACGGCGAGGCGGCGGCGCATCCAGGAGGAGTACAACCGGGCCCATGGAATCACGCCCGAAACGGTCAAGAAACTGGTGCCGGCGCTGGAATACCGGACGGCCGAGGCCGATTATGTGCAGCTTGATCTGGTGGCGGAACCGGCGGCCGGCTATGGCAAGACCGGGACGGTGGAGGAGCTGATTCAACAACTGGAAGGCGAGATGAAGGCGGCGGCCAAGCAACTGGAGTTCGAGCGGGCGGCGGCTCTCCGCGATCGCATCAGGGTCCTGCGGTTGAAGGGGCTGGAAGTCCAGACCTAATCCGGGACCGAAAGACTGCTGCCAGCAATTGTACAGAGGGTATTGCGTTTTTCCATTCTCTCGCCCTCTCCCCTGGGGGGAGAGGAGACGGTGAGGGGGCGGACCACTGGACTTGCGAACCTAATCCTCGGGACACCACACTAGACTTGTTTGTAGAGGTACATGCCCAGGATGATGCCGAGGAAGGAAAGCAGGTTCATTTTTACGGACAGGCCGAAGGTGATTTTGAAGAGCACGAGATCAAGGGTCAGGGGGGGATTGATGCCGGGCGTCAGGCTCGTGGCGAAGATGCTTTGAATCGTCCCGTGCGGGGCAATGACCCGGAGAATCTCGCCCATCACGCCGCCGAGCAACCCGCCGATCAGCATGAAGACCAACAGTAACCAGGCCGATTTCCTCATTTACAGGCTCGCGCGTTCTCGGATGCTGAGGGAAAAAGCGTAGTCGGGAAGAATGGCGGCACGATAACTGAACCCCTTGAGCCTGTCAACAAACCCGGCTGATTTATGGCCAATTATGCCGATCAGCAGAAGGGTCAGTCATGACTATTGACTTATTGGTTCAATGCCTTGCGCAGGTGGGCTTCCGCCTTCTCATCCCGCTGCATCGCATAACGACTGGCCAACCGGCTGATCATGGAGGGGTCTCGTTGGAGCCGTCGTCCAAGCTCTCGGGTGCTGACCGCCCCCACTCCCGCGCCAGATACACCAGCATGGCTCGTGCGGGGACTAGTGCCCGCTGCCGTCCCGAGGCAAGGATG
>DATIBM010000062.1:0-14069 GCA_035457545.1 Nitrospiraceae bacterium | reverse complement strand
AGATTCTTTAGATTGTCATATTGCGGGCGGTGCCGGGGAACCTGTTGCGCCTTCCCACATGCAACGGGTCGTGACGCGCGCAGCAACGAAGGCCTCCAATCGAAAAGTGGTGAATTAGGCCGCAGCGCCGCTCTTCTGCCCAAGGGCTCGGGCGATATCTCGTGGCCTTGCGCCGAGCACCACCAACCCGCGCAGCAGCAAGTCAATGGAAACGGTCCGATCTGCCGCCTCCATCTTGGCGATACGCGATTGACTTGATTGGAGCCGCTTGGCCAGGGCGAGTTGCGAGAGCCCATGAGCTTCGCGACGCGCACGGAGGGCCTGGCTTAAATTCACCTTCATCTCGATCAATGCGGCTTCCTCCGGGCTGAGCCCGAGGAAAGTTTCGGCTGTTCCCACCCGCCACCCTCTCGCCTCAAGCCGTTTCTGTTTGGCCTTGTCCATGGTCAGTCCTCCTTATTTCCAGCCTGATCATAGGCACGCAACCGACACCGACATTTCTCAATGACCTGATGAGGAGTCGCTTGTGTCTTCTTGGAGAAGACTTCTGCGATCACAATGGCATCGGAATCTATGCGGTACATAATGCGCCACATCGCTGTCTCGTCGGGTATTCGCAGTTCATGACAACGCAGGCCGACGATGGGCATCGGCCGTGAGTGGGGCATGCTTAACCTCGCTCCTCGCTGCAGGCGGCGCAGCAAGATACCGGCTTCGGGCCTGGCTGCTGCCGACAACGGCGGAGTCTTTACCTCTCCGTGCAACCAGACCAAGGGCTTATCTGTCTGGCTCATCGAGACAGAATATATGTCAATAATGACATAGATGCAAGGCGTGAAGCCAAGCTGAGCCGCTCCCCTATTAGAAAGATCGCGCTTGACATTCGGCCAACTCGCAGTCTATCGCGGTGGGCAAAGCACGGACAAAATCTTGAATACGTGTTGGATATGCAAGTAGACTTGCCTGCCAGTGAGATGCTGTGGCCTCCGTGCTATGCGGCACGGGGAGGATGCAGCAGATTCAATAGTTAGGCGTCAAGGCCGGCTTGGGCGGTAAACCGGACAAACTGAAGAACCATGAGTAACGGTGCGAGTTCGAGCAAGGGGTATCGAGGACCACGCGGCAAAGGTCCCTTTCGGTACCGCAGTCATGAAGATAACCACGTCATTTGGCCCGGGAGGAAAGAGGCACTGCTCACCTTCATTCAACAGTCCTATGGCGGAATTCAGCACAAGTTCAAGAATGCCCATAGCTCGAACAGCGAAGACGCGCTGACCTGGTCATGTTTTGACGTGCTTGCTCACGTTGGCGACGATGCTCGACGGCGCGCAGTAGCAGAAATTTGGGAGCTTGCCTTTGATCGTTTAGAAGCACCGGAAGGGGTGCTGTCGGGCAAGATCGAAATTGGCAGGCGCTATGGAGAAGAGGAAGCAACCGAGATAGACGTAAGTATTGAAGGGCCCGATGTTCTCGTATTCTTCGAAGCAAAGCTATACTCGCCGATGAGCCAGGCGGATTTAGCTAAGGGCAAGTTGCACAACCAGATCGAACGAAAGCTCCGGGTTGGCCTACGAGAAGCGGATCGAGCCGGGAAAGCATTTTACTTCGTTCTGCTCGATCTCGCGCCTCTTGAAACGCTCCGCGCGATGAAGCCCGGCGCATCTCTCGAAGAAGCGACTCACGCCCGCGCAGGTGGGTTTGGCGGGAAGTGGATAACCGCCTATTGGTTCGCCAGGTACAAGTATGGTACGCGAGGTAGTCTGTCCCCACTACAGAAGGTCATTGCTGACATCGGGCTGAATGGTGTCAATGCGAAAGATGTGGCAATGCGAATGGGGTGGCTAACTTGGGCTGATCTCTTCAAGGCCGTGTTACGCGCAGTCATCGAGACAACTAGGCCTACGTGACTCCGCCGTCCTGGCACTGAGGCCGATTTCCACTGTCGGAGGCCATATAAGGCTTGACGCCGGACGTCCACATGTGAGCTGGCCGGCTACAGCGGGTTTCGCTTGCTTCCGCTGCCGGGTAATGCGAGTCGTTATCTGGTTAGGGAGTGGGACGTCTCGGCGCGATCTACATAGTCAAAATGCTCTACATCTCCTCCCACGTTGCCATTCCTGATCATGAAATCGAGATCCATGCGGTGCGGTCGCAGGGGGGCGGGCAGGCAGCATGTCAACGAGGTCGCGACGTCGATACGAGCTGCCGCGGTTCCTGACATGCGTAAATCACTCGTGGGTGCTGATGATGTCTTTCTGCTCCCTCTTGGGGTAAGATTGGCGTTATGAGCCTGGAAAAACTTGAGGCGGAAGCCCTCAAATTAGACCCAAAGGAAAGGGCGCGGTTAGCCGGCAAGCTGCTGGAAAGTCTGGAACAGCTCTCCGAGGAGGAAAGCGCCAGACTGTGGGCGGAAGAAGCCCAACGGCGGGACGAGGAGATGGATGCACATCCCAGCGGCAGTTCTTCCGCCGAGGAGGCCCTCCGGGACGCGAGAGCCAAGTTGCGGTGAATGGAGCAAATCTCCTTTCATCGCCTTGCCCGACGCGAACTGATCGATGCCGCGCTCTTCTACGACGTGGAAAGCCCAGGGCTCGGCGCTGCATTTCTTGACGAGGTTGAAGACTGCACGAGAAACCTTCTCGCGTTTCCTCAAGCAGGCCAAGTCGTTCTCGGGCCAGTGCGACGCCGGCTCCTTCGTCGGTTTCCCTACGCGCTTTTGTACTCCCTGAAAAAAGACACCATACGCGTGCTTGCGGTGATGAATCTGAAACGGCGCCCCCTGTACTGGGTGGGTCGTGAATGATCGGTCTGCGAGAATCACCAAGACATCCGAGGTCTTCGTTTAGATCCAATGCTTTACATCTCCCCCCACGTCGCCATTCCTGATCACGAGATTGAGATCAATGCCGTGCGGTCGCAGGGGGCGGGCGGGCAGCATGTGAACAAAGTCTCGACGGCGATTCATCTGCGGTTCGATATCGCCGCCTCCTCGCTCCCTACGTTTTATAAGGAAGAGCTGCTGAAGCTGCGGGACCATCGCATTTCACAGGACGGGGTCATTACGATCAAGGCCCAGCAGTCTCGGAGCCAGGAGCAGAATCGAGTCGATGCGCTCGATCGGCTCCGTGAGTTGATTCAGCGCGTTGCGGTCCCGCGCAAGAAACGCAAGGCCACGAAACCGACCAAGACCTCGAAACAGCGGCGGTTGGAAAGCAAGACCAAACGCGGTCGTTTGAAAGCATTACGACGAACGCTCGAATAGAAGCGCCTGCCGTGGACTCGCCGCTCAGCTTTCACAAGATACGATTTACGAACCGCGCTCCGGGCAATGAGTAATATGCGGCCTTCCGACTTGATCGAGTGTCACGCCTCGGTTTACACTTGATCCGTGATCAGAACCTTTGCCGACCGGCACACGCGGGAACTTTACGAGACCGGTAAGTCGAAGCGATTTCCTTCGGAGATCTGGCAACGGGCATTACGGAGGCTTGAGTATATCGATTTGGCTACGAGGGTGGGTGACTTGAAAGTTCCTCCGAGCAATCGACTCCACAAGCTGGAGCGGGAACGAAAAGGCCAGTATTCGATCTCTGTGAACGAGCAATGGCGCATTTGCTTCCGGTTTGTGGGCGGCGATGCCTTTGATGTTGAGGTCACGGACTATCATTGAAGCGAGGGACACCATGAGTATCCCCAATCGCAAACAACGGAGAGTGCCCCCTACCCATCCAGGGAGGATGCTGCGCGAGGATTTCTTGCCGGATTACGGGCTGACGGTGTCGGGCTTCGCTAAGGCTCTTGGCGTGTCCAGGCAAACGGTGAATGAAGTGATTCGGGAACGACGGGCCGTGAGCCCGGAGATGGCGTTGCGCCTTTCTCGCTTGTTTGGGAATTCCGCTGAGTTTTGGCTGAATGCCCAGCGGGCTGTGGATCTCTGGAAGGCCGCGAAACACACGATGCGGAAGATCGAACGGATTTCACCGCTGAACGCGGCGTAACTGCTTCTCGCCTCGCAACTGCATTAGGATTCAGGTCTGGCTTTAAGGCGAGCAGGCAGCACCGCGAACGACGCGTCGATCCTTATTCCGTGGACACCAGCGATCCCAGGATGTGGTACCCGCCGTCCACGTAGATGACTTCGCCGGTGATGCCGCGGCCCAAGGGGCTGATCAAAAACAATGCGGTATCGCCCACCTCCCCCTGTTCGGTTGCGTGACGCAGGGGCGCAAAGTCCTTGTGGTGATCGACCATCTTGCTGATGCCGGAGACGCCCCGAGCGGCCAGCGTCTTGATCGGGCCGGCTGAGATTGCGTTGACGCGGATGTTCTTCGGCCCCAGATCGTGCGCCAGGTAGCGGACGGTCGCCTCCAGCGCCGCCTTGGCGACGCCCATGACGTTATAGTGCGGGACCACCCGTTCGGCGCCGAGATAGGTGAGCGTGACGACCGAGCCCCCATCTGTCATCAGCGGCATCGCGGCCCTGGTGACGGCGACGAGCGAATAGGCGCTCACGTCGAGGGCGGTGGCGAACCCCTTCCTGGTCGTATTGACGAACTGCCCCGTCAGTTCTTCGCGTGGCGCAAACGCGACCGAGTGGACCAGAAAGTCGAGCCGGCCGAATTCTTTCTGCACCTGTTGCATCAGCGCCTCGATCTGGGCATCGTCCCCGACATCGCAGGCAAAGGCCTTCGATCCCGGCATGGTCGCGGCCAGTTCCTCGACGTTTTCCTTGAGCCGATCGTTCTGATAATTGAACAGCAGTTGCGCGCCCTGGCCGGCCGCCGATTGGGCAATGGCCCAGGCGATGCTGTGTTTGTTTGCCACGCCGATGATCAAGCCCTTCTTTCCGTCCAGCAAGCCCATCCGTCATCTCCTTGTTTAGCCCGTGATGTAAGCCGGCAGGAAGATAGCATAGAACCGGCAGTGTGGGAAATCTGGGAGGCCTGGTTCCTGCGCCGAGACTGTCCCAGCTCCGCCTGATCGTGGCTCTTTCCGAACGGTCGCAGTATAGTGGCAGGCTCCTACCATGCCAGTCGCTCGACGAAGAAAGGTGATTCTGGATACGGACCCGGGCGTGGATGACGCACTGGCGATCCTGTTGGCGCTTCGGTCGCCGGAGCTCGAGGTAGTCGGGATCACGACGGTCTGCGGCAACGTCCCGGTTGAGCAGGCAACCGCGAATCTCTTCCGCATCCTGAGCCTGGTCGATCCGCCGGGCGGTCTATTGATCGGGCAAGGGGCAGCCGCTCCGCTGCGCCGTTCGCTCGAGATGGCGCAGCACGTGCACGGCGCTGATGGATTGGGTGACCTCGATCAGTTCACGAATGCGAAGGGGCAGCCCCGCTATCCGCGGCCGGTCGTACCTGGCCGGTTGCCTTCCGCCCTTGAAACCTGGGAACGGTGCATGCGGTCGCATGGCACCGACCTCATGCTCGTGACCCTGGGGCCGCTCACCAACCTGGCGCAGGCGCTGCAACGGTCGGCTGAGGTCGCGAAGGGATTTCGATCGGTTATCGCCATGGCGGGCGCCATCGCCGTCCCCGGCAACGTGACGCGCGCGGCGGAGTTCAATGTCTACGTCGATCCCCATGCGGCCGAGCAGGTGTTGCAAGCCGGCCTGCCGCTGACCCTGATTCCGCTGGATGTGACCACGAAGGTGACGGTGTCGCGTGATGCCATCAAGAAGCTGACCGCGCGCACCCGTGATCCGGTCGGACAGTTTTTTGCTGATGCCACGGGGGCGGCGCTGGACTTTGCGGATCGTGTCGAGGGTGCGGCCCTGTTCCCATTTCATGATCCGCTCGCCGTGGCGGCTGCAATCGACCCGGCGCTGGTTGGGCTTGTCCCGCTGCACGTGGCAGTAGAAACCGAAGGGCCTGTCGCTCTAGGGGCCACGATTGCCGATCGGCGCAGGCTGCGGGGCGCGCACCAGAGCCGTCCGAACGTTCAAGCGGCCCTGCGCGTACAAGCCGATCGTGCGCACCGCCTCATCACGGAGCGACTATGCCGAACGTCCTCGTGATCGGGTCGTCCAATCTCGATTTGACCGTCCGGCTCGACCGGTTGCCAGTTGTCGGAGAAACGGTGTCGGGCGGCGAGTTCTATCAATCGTTTGGCGGCAAGGGGGCCAACCAGGCCATCGCGGCGCACCGCGCCGGCGCGGACGTGCTGTTCGTGACCAAAGTGGGCGCGGACGCCAACGGGGAGATAATCGCCAGGCATCTCGTCGAACAGGGAATTTCCGCGGTTGGCCTGCGGCAGGACCGGCGCGCGCCGACCGGCGTGGCGTTGATTGTGGTGGATACCCACGGATGCAACATGATTGCCGTGGCGCCTGGCAGCAATCGATTATTGACCGCCGAGGAGATTCGCGAGCAGGCCTTGGCGTTCGAGGAGGCGAAGGTCCTGTTGGTCCAGTTGGAAGTGCCGCTTCCCGCCGTGACACAGGCCCTGACCCTCGCCAGGGCCAAGGGCATGACCACGATCGTGAATCCCGCTCCTGCCCAATCCCTGCCGGACCGGCTCCTCAAACTGGTTGATATCGTGACTCCCAACGAAACGGAAGCGACGGTACTGACCGGTCAGGCTGGTCGAGAAGCGGCGGCGCGCGATCTGCTGGCGCGAGGGGCGCGCGAGGTCGTGGTGACGCTGGGCGAGCAAGGCGCCCTCTGGACAAATGCGGCAGGAATGACGATGATTCCTCCGTTCAAGGTCACGCCTGTGGATTCCACCGCGGCCGGCGATGCGTTTAACGGTGCGCTCGCCGCCGCATTGGCAGAAGGCCGGTCCCTCGACCGCGCCTTGCGGTTTGCCTCGGCGGCCGGCGCCTTGGCCGTGACAAAGCGCGGCGCCCAGGATTCGCTGCCAAGCCGGCGCGAGATCGACGCGATGCTGGATCGAGTTACTTAGCAGGCGGCCCTTTCCGCGACCCTCGGCTCGATCAGGAGAAAACCTATTAAATCAACCGCTTGATAGGAAGGTCATCCCTGTGGCTCCTTCTTCCGAAGGACTGCTACCCCCGTTTGGGGCATTGCGGCTGTTCCGCCCGCTCAGCGATAACAAGGCTCCTCGCGGGCGGATGATCGACGGGAGCCACATGCGAAAAATCTTGAGTTTCAGCGACGATCTCACGCAAGAAGAAGTGGAGCACCTCACCACGCTCTTGATCTATCACCTGGTCGAGCGCTGCGGCGGCCGGGTGAGCTTCACGACCGAAGACGCCTCCCAAACGCTCGAAGGGCTTGAGACCAAGATGGTCCACATGCAGATCGGCAATGCCATCACGCTTCGTATCGTCACGCGCCCGCCCGAATTGCAAGACCCCGCAGTGATCCGGTAGCTTCCCTGTAAGGCACTGCCGTTTCGTGAGACAATGCAGCAGGCAATGTCAGGGAGAGGTGTCGATGACGACGGCGCGGGTGAGTCCGTTCATGGCGGTGGTGTTGGCTGGACTGTTGGTGATCGCGGCCGGCTTGGATCGTCCCGCCGGAGCGGCGAACCTCGAGAAGGCCGTCTTTGCCGGAGGCTGTTTCTGGTGCATGGAAGAGGCCTTTGAAGGGGTCGAGGGCGTCGTCTCGGTGACGTCCGGCTACATCGGAGGGACGAAAGCCAATCCGAGCTACGAGGAAGTGTCTTCCGGTTCAACGGGTCATGCCGAAGCCGTTGAGGTCCTGTTCGATCCGGCCAGGACCAGCTATCCGAAGTTGCTGGAGGTCTTTTGGCGGAACATCGACCCGACCACGCCGGACCGGCAATTCTGCGATCGCGGGAGCCAATATCGATCGGCGATCTTCACGCTGACAGAGCTGCAAGAGCGTCAGGCGGAAGAGTCGAAGCGAGCCGTCGAACAAACCAAGCCCTTCCGAGAACCGATCGTGACACAGATCGTTCGCGCCACGACGTTTTATCCCGCCGAGGACTACCATCAGGATTTTTACAAACGCAACCCGATCCGCTACAAGTTCTACAAGTACAACTGTGGGCGGGTGCAGCGGCTTGAGGAAGTCTGGGGGAAGTCGCGAGGTTAGCCTTCATTCACCTTTGCCCCGACCGGCCGCTGAACGACTCCGGAACAACCGAGGGTGGCGTCTCCTGACGTTGCTCATGCTTGACGGGAAATGTTTTCCGGGGACTGTTCAGGGAACGCGGATCGGCGTGAAGACCTAATCAGAGGAGGATCATCAGTGGGCTTGCCGCGTCCGCATCTGCGCCAACGCCGCCTGCGCCTCGAGGATGAAATCGGTGCGTTGGTCCGCTTGCGCCAGTTGGAGCGCTTCGCTGGCCAGGATGATCGCCGGCTGATGGTTGCCGCGGGAGCAGTAGCTTTTGGCGAGGCTCAGCCTGGCGTTGACTGATTTGGGATCACGGCGAATGATCATTTCCAGGAGACGCTCGCCCTTTTCCTGGTCCCCACCCAATAGGCCTGGCAGTCTGACGAGAAAAGTGGCCTTGGCCGATAAGGCGTCGAGGCTATCCGGCTCCAGTTCGAGCGCCCGGTCGAGTTCTTTCATCATGCGGCGGAAGCCGAAGAGGGAGGTGAGGTTCTCGCCGTCCACGCGGAGTTGTTCCCCGAGCGTGCAGAAAAGCGCAAAGTGCGCGCGGGCAGACCGTTCGTCCAACTCGATCGCCCGCTCCGCCAGCGCTTGGCTGCGCTCGAAATGGGCAACCCGAGCGGCTCGTTGCTGAGCGGCGCGGCCCAGCTCGCATTCCCGGATCGACTCAGCCGTCAACTGCGGAACCGAGTCCGAGGCTGACGCAGCATGGGGCAGATCGAGGCCGGCGAGGACAAGCGCAAAAATCAGGACAAGCGGTATCCTATTCATCAGAACTTTTCTCCAGGTCGCGTCCCCCGAAGCCTTCAAAGTATAAAGCAACTGAACTGGCTTGGCCAGTTGATTTTTCGGGTTTTGGGATCTCCGCACCGGCACCGGCTCGACCGATCAGGTCAGATAGTAGCCCAGGCCACCCGAACGTGAGCGTTCGTCGCTCAAGAACGGCTTCAGTCCCGGCTGGCGCGCTTGCCAACCGTGGCTCCTCGCAAGACTGCGAAGAGAGCCAGCATGGTCTCATAGGAGTAGTGGGCATTCCGCCCGCTTGGGTTTGGTAACAGATGCACGCGTGTGTCGGCGAAGCGGTTGGGCTGCCAGCCTGGCGAAGGGCGCAGAGGAACCGAAGATTCGGGAGACTTCCTGGGACGAGGTGGGAAGAGCGCCGGTAACAGCGTGATGCCGAGCAGCGCGATGACTCGGGGACGATGCTGGAGCACGAGAGAATGCAGCCGTTTCCGGCCTGCCGCATATTCCTCGGCCTTGAGGCTGCCGACACCGGCGGTCGGGCGCCGAATGAGATTCGTGATGCCGATTCCCCATTGAGGCAATCGCCAATCGTCCTCTGGGCCGAGGGGCTCCGAGACAAGGCCGGCTCCATAGAGCAGTTTCCAGAAGCGATTCGAATAGCCGGCGAAGTGATGCCCGACCGCCATAGAACGGAGGCCGGGATTGATGCCCACGAACAGAATGTCGAGGTCTGGCCCGACATAGTCAGGGAGGGACGTACGAGAGGTCGCCCGCTTGGCGCGCATGGGATGAGGCCTCGCACTTGAAACGGGTTCGTGCGCGCATTAGAGTTCAGTGGGCTCGTCGAAGGCAAGAGGTGTTGCCTGTTCCGTTGGAGGAGGTCTTCAAGCAGGCCGGAGATCAAAGATGAACGTCGTAGCGGGACTCATAGGGGGCGCAGTTTGCGCCACATTGTTGTCCATACCGGTGACTGTTTCCGCCGATCCCCGGGACCAGGAACGCTGGGACAAGAAATATCAGGAGGATCAATATCTCTTCGGGAAGGAGGCCATTCCCTTTCTGGCCACCCATGTACATCTCCTCCCCAAAGGCCGGGCGCTGGATCTGGCAATGGGCGAAGGCCGCAACGGCGTCTTTCTGGCGACCCGGGGCTTTCGCGTGACAGGACTCGATATTTCGGCGCGCGGCCTCGAGAAGGCGCAGCGCTTGGCGAAGGAGCAGGGTGTCACGATCGAGACGCGAGTGGTCGATCTTGAGAAAGCGGAGTTGGAGCGAGAATCTTACGACGTGATTCTCTGCACCTATTACCTCCAACGCAGCCTATTCCCCCAGATCAAGGACGCGCTGAAACATGGCGGGATGGCTGTGGTGGAGACCTATACGGTGGACCATCTGAAATACCGTCCCGATTTCAACCGCACCTATCTCCTCGAGCAGAACGAGCTGCTTGAGCTGTTTCGGGATTTCAGGATCATTCGCTATCAATTCGAAGACACCGGCCAGGCAGCGTATGCCAGTATCATTGCGCAAAAGCCGTGAGTCTGATCCGACCCGCAATGGCAGCAGTCCTGCGTGGGGCACTCGCAGCGATCATATCCCCCACCTCCCAATACCAAAGCCTGTATCCAAATTCCAATGGCACAGTGGGGCAGTCTAGTTTTATGAACTTCGCCATTCCGCCACAGAGCCACTGTAGGAGAACCCCTGCTATCTGACCGATGCGTGTTTATAAGTTGTTGAAATGTCTAGCATTGACATTCTCTGGCCGCATGGCACTACCCTTGCTCCCCCCTAGGCCCGCTATAACGGGAAGCTCAGCGCCGACAGGCGCTCGAAGCAAATCATAAGCGTGGAAGGGGGTGAATCGAGTATGAAGCGTATCCTGATGTCATTGTTGGCAGTCGCGGTCCTCATGGCCTTCTCGGCTCCGACCTTCGCGGGTGAGGAGAAGAAGAAGAAAGAGGGCGGCAAGGTGACCATGTTGGGTGAGGAGAAGAAGAAGGAAGGCGGCAAGCTCTTCGGCGAGGAAAAGAAGGAAAAGAAGGGCAAGTAATTTTTGGCTCGTGCCGAGCAGAAAGCCCCCCGTCCAGCGGGGGGCTTTTTTTTGCCTTGTTGGGCCCCAACAGGAGGGCCGAGTTTTCTCTCTCCACTCCCTGTGATCGAAAGTCGAACGTTGGGTGCAAATGCGCTTGCTTCGGTGAACCTCGTTCCCACTCACGAGTGGGAGGACACCGATGGAGATGTCTTCACCACCGCCGTCTCGTTGTCTTGCTGTCCCCTCTTTCACCGTTCCACTTCTGATCGATCTCAGCCCATTTCCCAGGAGCCGTGACAGTTGCGTCCCTTGAACGGATAGAGAAAACGCTCAAGGCGTGACATTGCCACCCTGGTGCATCATTGTGGTCGTGAGGCCCATCAGCTTAGCCTGAGGGGCTCAGCCCAGACCTCGGGGCTTTGTACCTGGGGCGCGTGACTCATGTACCTGGATTCCCTCAATGCAGAATCTTGTACTGAAAAAACCCCACAGATGGCCCTATTGTGGTTGAGTGCCTCCGCTAATAGTGGTATATTCCGGCCGCCACAAAGGTTGACCTCGGCCGGTGATACCGCCTGGGGCTTCAAGAGACAAGGACCGGACTCAGCCATGAGCGGGGACCGACGGCTGATGATTCGGGGCCGGAATCTTGTCGGACGCCGCTCCGTCGAGTTGATTCTCCCCACACATCGTTGGCGAGGGTCGCGACCATCCGGTGCGCCGGTGAGGAGAGCAGCCTACCCGCGTCATTCGTGGCGACGGAGAAGCAGGAACCGGGCTTCTGCAGGTCGGCTCTGTCGGCACCGATCACCGGTGCCGGCCGGAGCTTGACGGCGACAGGAAAGACCTGCAGTCGGTGTGATAGAGCGCGGCTCCGGTCGAACCGCAGGCCCATGCGGCGATCGGCGCAGAAGATAGAGTGAGGTGTTGTGAGGGAGTACCCGCCCAGTGACCCGCCTTCCGTCGGTCTCTCCGGACTGTACCAGGAAATAGTCGCCCGCTCGCCTGACGCGATCGCGATTCTCGACGGTGCGGGCCGGTATATCGAGCAGAACCATGCGCACGCGCTGCTGTTCGGGTTCCCAGACCGTGAACTGCTGGGCCAGACTCCTCTGCTCCACATGGAGCCCGACCTCTTCTCCCGAATTGCCGGCGAGCTTCAAACGACAGGTCGCTACCGGAGCGAGATTCTCTCCCGGACCAAAGGGGGGCAAACCCTGTCCGTCGAACTCACGGCGTTCGCGCTGACGCCGTCTACAGGGGAATCGGCCCGCTGGATTTGGATCAGCCGTGACGTGACAAAACATCGCCGTCTCGGGGAAGCGCTTCGGATGTCCAGCCTCGTGGTGGAAGCGTCGCCCTTTCCGATCGCGGTCGTGGACTCGCAATACCGGTATCGGTACGCCAATCCGATGTTCCGGCGGATGCAGGGTCTGGCGGAAGGAGAGGTTGCCGGAAAGTCGGTTGCCGACATCTGGGGCCGCGAGACCTTTTCCCAAATGATCAAGCCCTCATTGGACCGTTGCTTGCAGGGCGAAGAATCCGCCTATGAAGGCTGGTTCGAGTTGCCGGACGGCGGTCGGACATTCATGGTGACGACCTGTACGGCCTTGCGTGCCCCGGACGGGAGGGTGGATGGAGCCGCCGTGATCGCGCGGGATGTCACCGGGTTGAAGCTGGCCGCCGAAGCCCAGCATCGGCGGGCCGAGCAGATACGGGGTCACCAGGCGACGCTCATGGCGCTGGCCAGGGATGAAGCCGTCCAGAACGGGTATCTGGGCGAGGCCTTTCGCGCCATGACATGGAGCACCGCGCGAGCGCTCGAGGTGGCTCGAACGAGCATCTGGCTGTTCAGCGAAGACCGGCGGATCCTGGAAGGCAAGGATCTCTATGAACTCGACGCCGATCGCCATACCGCCGGGTTGCGGCTCGCCGTTCATGACTGTGCTGCCTATGTGCAGGCGTTGGAAGCGGCGGAGCCTGTGTTGAGCGTCCGGGAACCCAATGCCGATCCCCGCACGCGCGATCTGTTGGCGCGATACCCCTCCGGCGCCGGCGTCAGCGCCCTGTTGCACGTCCCGATTCGCGTGAAGGACCGGTTGCTGGGCCTGTTGTGCCTGGAACAGATCGGCCGAGCGCGCGACTGGTCGGTCGAGGACGAACATTTCGCCGGGTCCGTGGCGACGTTGGTGACCTTGGCCTTGGAGGCCCGCCAGTTGAGGCAGAGCGAAGCGCGGTTTCGCTGCCTGTTCGAAGAAGCCCCGCTCGGGATGTGCATGTACGGCGACCCGAACCGGATCATCCGGGTCAATCAGGCCTTTTGCGCGCTCCTGGGCTATGACGAGGAAGAATTGCTGGGCAACACGATCCAGTTGTGCGCGCATCCCGACGAGCTGGCCAGAAATGTCGCCTTGATCGAGCTGCTCGGTCATGGGGAGCGGACCCACGATGTCCTCGACACGCGCTATCTCCGAAAGGACGGCACCGTGGTCTGGGTGACGGTGTCGGCGCGCCGGTTGACGACGCCCGGCACCAGCCAGCCGGCCGTGCTCACGACCATTCAGGACGTGTCGACGCAAAAACAGGCCGAGGAGGTGCTCCGCCGCAACAACGAGGCCCTGGAACAGCGTGTGCTCGAACGAACGGCGGACCTGGATCGGCTCAACCAGCAACTGCAGGAGCGCATGGCGGAGACGAGACGGGCCGAGCAGGCGGCGAGGGCCAGCGAAGAGCGGTTTCGACAGTTGGCCGACAATATTCAGGACGTCTTCTGGATGAGGGATCTCATCAGGCAGGAAATCATCTATGTGAGCCCCGCCTACGAAAAGATTTGGGGGCGGACCTGCGAGAGTTTGTACGAATCTTCTCAGGACTGGCTGCGGGGGGTGCACCCGCTGGATCGAGCCCGGGTGCGGAAGGCGGCGCAGACCAAGCAGGCCACGGGCGAATACGACGAGAAGTTCCGCATCGTCCGGCCCGACGGCAAGGTGCGATGGGTGCGGGATCGCGCCTTTCCCATTCAGGACGCGTCCGGCGCGGTGGTGCGGGTGGCCGGGTTGGCGGAAGACATCACCGAATATCAACAATTGGAACAGCAGGTCCGGCAGGCGGCCAAGATGGAGGCGCTGGGGCGGCTGGCCGGCGGCGTGGCGCACGACTTCAACAACCTGCTCGCCTCGATCACCGGCTACAGCGAGCTGCTCGCCGACCGCCTGCAGGAGGGGCCGCTGCGCCAGGCC
>DATIBM010000061.1:0-21862 GCA_035457545.1 Nitrospiraceae bacterium | reverse complement strand
GACCACGGAACAGCCGGTCGAAATTCTCCGCCGTCAGGACCTCGCCTTGCGACACGTCACCCAATTCCGGATGGGTGGTCAGGAAAATCGGAGGCGGAAACTCGGGCAGGAAGCAGTCGGGGAGATCGAAGTCCACGTCGAATCGGATCAGACGGGGGAATGGCTTGGTCTGGACGTCCGGAAAGACTTGTCCGCCGACCGCCGGTTTCACGTGAGGGAGGCGGCGAAATCCCGGGGGGAACAGCTTCTTGGCCGCGATGTCCTCCGGGCTCAGCTTGGACAATTGATCCCAGGTCGGGCCGTTCGGCAATTTGACCGTCGGACCGATCGGCTGCGGCTTGCCCTTGGTCATGGTTACGCCGTCCTTGCTCTTGCAATCGAGCTGATACCGGTCCTGAAGGATCTTGGCGTGCTGGGCCATCACGGCAGGCTTGTCGGCTTTATCCTTGGCCTTGGCCTCTTCGGCGATCCGCTGGGGATCCTGGCCCGGCGGCGCGCCGAAGACGTCATAGGAAAAATCGACTCCCTCGGCTCCCTTCTGTTTCGTTTCCTGTATGTCCCGATCACCCTTGTCCCGCGGCGAGGCCGACTCGCTTGACCACACGGTGGCCAGCGAGCAGCCGACCAACAGGGCCATGATCAGCAGCGCGTGACCGGCGTGGGGCCGGCGAGAATCATTGTGTGAGGGCGGCGGTTGGTCAGTCATCACCAGGTCCTTTCACTGAATAGGTTTGGCTCCTCTGCCAGCCGACCGTAACGCAGTCCGCATGGACGAACGACTGGGGACATCACTAGCGACGATCAGTTGGGCTTGGCGCTATGGTGAAGCCGGGACCGAGGACGACAAAAGGTGAAATCGCAAGGAGGGTTCCGGATGGACAATACGGAGAAGGCCCGGGAGATTTGCGAATGGATCGATCCGGATGAGCGGGTGACCGTCAACTTTATCGACGAGTGGAACTTGAACGCGGAGGTCATCGGCTGCACCAACGAGGTCGTTCATCTCTCGCTGGAGACCTCGCTCCCCCACGTGAAACAGCCGGTCTCGATTCCCCTGCGGCAGGTGACGTTGGCGGAGGACCCTTCCCGTTACACGCGAGATCCGGAGAAGCCGCTCCGGTATGGGCGCCTGGTCCTGACCATCGACCGCGATCGCCCAGACGGTCTCTTGTAAGTCCGTCGGCATCGCCTCGGGCCGTTATCGGCCGGCCACCGGCTTTCCTTTCTCGATGGGCCGATGCGGCGTGGAGATGGGAATGAGATCGCGCAGCGCGTCGCGAAGCAGCTTGCGGCCGGCCTGCAAGAGGACCGTTTGCATATGCCCGAGCTCGGCCGTCGCTTCCTCCCGGAGCCCCTCGATCAGCGACACGAAAAAGGGAGTCTGAACGGTCTGTCGGGTCGGAGGAGATCCGGAGGCAGCCGAAGGGGACCCTGCGACTGAACCGGTCGGATAATAGGGATAGATCCCGTCCGTTCGAGTCTCTCCGGCCTTTCCCTTCTCCGGCATGACTCCGGCGCCCTTGGCAGACGGTGTGTAGTAGGGGTACACGCGCCGACTCGCCCGGCCAGCCAACCGGCCGGCCAGAAAGCCGAAAGCGATCGCCGCGCCGACCAGCGCCCACGGCCGTTCCTCGGCATGCTTGGCTATCCACCGAGCCCCGTTTCCGATTGTGGCTGCGCGCTCCATGGCGATGGTTCCTTCGCGAACAAACCGATGAATGGCCTCTCTGGAACTCTGAAAGGATTCCTCGACCCTCCGCTCGAGCAGTTTAAGCTTATCCGCGATCGCCGCCCGCGTCGCGACGATTGATTTTATGTCCTGCTCCACCGCATCTGTTGTTTGATCCATTGCGTGTCTTCCTTGAGTGAATGGATGGTTCTGGTCGGCACCAGGTTGAAGGTTTTGGCGGTGCCGCTGCCGATCTTGAGGGCAAGCAGGCCGCCGCCCAACATGAGCAGCGCGAAGATTCCGTATGAGGCCCATAGGGGGAGACCGGCCACCTCATGCAGGAGATGCACCACCGCCAGCAGAGAGAACAAGGCTGCGGCGCCCAAGAAAAACAGGCCGACCAGAAAAGCCACGATCGCGGCTTTCAACTCGCCCAGCTCGGTCGAGACCTCGTCTTTGAAAAGCTGATACTCCTGCCGGATCAAGGTCCGGACGTCATCCAAGAGTCCGGTCAGCAATGCCGCCATCGAGGGGCGGGTGAACGCAGAGTGGTTCTCCGGCATGGTCACCTCTTGATCCCCCGGCCCAGCAGGTAGCCGATTCCGAAACCGACCGCGAGCACCGGGATCGGATAGACCCGGATAAGCCGTTCCGCTCTGGGCCGAACATCCGCGTCTAAGGAGGACGCCAGGCGAGAGGACTGCACCCGCAATTCCTGGAGCGCCTGAACAGCGTGATCCGTCAAGGAAGCCGGCAGTTCGATTGTCATCGACAGTGCCTTCCGCTGGAGGTTCGCGTACAGAATCTTCAATTACCCTGAGGTGCAGACTACGCAGGATGCACTTCCTGCCCAACTGGGCATTACCCTGGACGGTGGTGTGTCACACAAGGGGTCTGCCCATCGCTGCAACAGAATACTGATGACTCGGACAGGTCCCTAGGGGATTGCCCAGTGTCTAGCGGACCCGGCGCGGGGTACGAGACAACGGGCGCCTGTGCCGGTCCGATGCCGGGGGAATTTCATCTTCAGACGGTTGAAAGAAAAGGAGTGACATGCCGGTCCCGTCTATCTTCCCATCGACTCGTTATAGCGCCGATTGCGCCGGCGGGGCATTGCGTCTCGCGGTGTTGTGGTTGTGCCTCCTGTCAGCCCCGGTGCTGTACGGAGCCGATGACGCATATCTGGCCGGGTATGTGGCGTCTGTCCTCGAACGGGAATACCGGCTCCAGGGCGCTCACGTCGAGGTGCAGGATGGGGTGGTCGTGATTCGGACGGAGTCGCTCAGCGGAATTCCGGAAGACAAGCTCAAGGTCGCGCTGAAGGAGATTCCTGGGGTCACGCGCGTCGAGGTGGTGGAAACGGGCGAAGCCCCGGTCCCCGCTTCATCGGGCGCCGCGGCGGCTGCGGCCGTGCAGCCGCCGCGCTCAAATTGGTTCCCGGATGATCTCTTGGTCGTGCCGTTTCATGCGGACCCTCGCTGGCCGCACTTCTCCGCGGCCGTGCGGCGGTTTCAGAACGATCCGAACTTGTCCAATATGTTTGCCGGAAACTTCGGAGAGACCTTTGCCTTTTACCGGGGATCGGCGCCGTTCGGCGGCCAGTGGGACTTCAGCGTGCAAGCCGGCGTCTTCAGCCTGTTCGATGTGTCCTCCGTGTCCGGCTCCAACGATCTGGTCAACGCCGATTATCGGTTCGGCCTCATGACCGGATATCGAACGGGCCGTCTGTCCGGCTTCATCCGCCTGTACCATCAAAGTTCCCATCTGGGGGATGAATTCGTGCTCAACAGCCAGGTGAACCGCATCAATCTCAGTTACGAAGAGCTGGACCTCAAACTGTCCTTCGACGCGGCTTCCTGGCTGCGCCTATACGGGGGCGGGGGCCTGCTCGTGCGGCGCGACCCCGGCGACATGGGGATCGGCACGGCTCAATGGGGCGTGGAACTCTCCAGCCCTTGGACCTTATGGGGCGGGCACCTTCGCCCGGTCGCCTACGGCGATTTTCAGGCGCACGAGCGGACGCAATGGCAAGTCGCGCATTCGCTGATGGCGGGCCTGCAACTGGAGCGCGTCCAGATCGGGCATCGCAAGGTCCAGGTCCTGTTCGAATACTTCAGCGGGCCTTCCACGGACGGACAGTTCTTCGTCCAGCAGGCCAAATGGCTGGGGGTCGGCATCCATCTGTACTTCTAGCGCATCCCTCGAATCGTGGTGCAGGGTTCCATCTAGGGATGATCCGAGTATCGGAGGAGGCCGGAATCGATTACAGGTAGGGTGAGTACCGGGGGACCGGCCCAGTCGGAATGGCCGACGGACCCGATCAGGACATCGAAACCACGTCAAAGGAGGATGCGATGAATGCCGATCATTTTAAGGCGAAGTGGAATCAGTTCAAGGGCGAGTTGAAGCAACAGTGGGGGAACTTTACGGACGACGATCTCCTTCAGATCGAGGGGAACTACGACAAATTCGTCGGCCGCATGCAGGAACGGTACGCCGACCGGAAGGACGAAGTGGCGCGCTGGGCCGATCGATGGTTCAAGGAGCGCGAGACGACCGGCGCCGGCGGACGAGTGCGCTCGCTGATCGGGGCGACCGTGCTGGCCGGGGCCTTGGGACTCGGCGGGCCGGCCTTAGCCGCGCCGGGCCTCTACCAGTCAATCGATCAGTTCGCTTATCTTGATCAAGCGGCCGGGGCTGCGACGGCCGTCGTCAATAAGGATCAGTTCCAGGGAAATTGGAAGCAGTTCAAGGGGGAGGTCAAGAAGCAATGGGGAGAGTTGACGGACGACGACCTGATGGAGATCGAAGGCGACATGGACAAGTTCGAGGGGAAGGTGCAGGAACGGTACGGCGACCGCAAGGAAGAAGTAAAGCGCTGGACGGATGAATGGTTTGAGAAGCGGAAACAGTCAGGGACCAAGTCCCGGTGAGTGTTCGCTCCAAGGGATTCATGACGGCAGAGAAAGGATGACAACCATGAGGCAATGGATGTGGGGACCGGCACTCGTTCTGGGAGCCGCGGTCACTGTCACAAGCCTGGGGCCGTGGGCGCCGGCCGCTTCGGCCGAGCCGATGTTTCAGCAAATGGAGTATGGTCCGTTCTCAATCGGAGGCCGGGCCACCTATTATGATCCGAAAGACGCCGACGGCAAGTGGTACGGCGGCGCTCAAGTGCGGGCTTATTTGGGCAACTATTTCGCGATCGAGGGGTCGGCAGATTATCGCCGGAACGATTTTGAAGATACGCGAGTCCACTCTTATCCGGTTCAGGTCTCGGCGCTCATCTATCCGCTCGGACATACCAGGCTGGCCCCCTTCATCTTGGGCGGAGGAGGCTGGTACTACACCTCCGTGAAGGGGCCGGGAGTTGACGATACGCAGAATCGGTTCGGCGCCCATGCCGGCGGGGGACTTCAGTTCATGCTCAGCCGCCACTTTTCGATCGACAGCACCTATCGATATATCTGGCTGGAAAGTATCGAGTCGAAGAACGCGAGCCTGGACGACAAGAAGTTCAGCGACAACGGCCACATGATTACGGTCGGCTTGAACTTCCATTTCTGACCACGGCGTGAGTGAGCGAGTCGTTCAACCCCCCGAGCGACTCGTCCTCAGGGCAAGGGCGAAGCGCCTTGTTGAGGGGCGTCTTCGCCCTTGTTGTATCGGACCGATAAAAGAACGACAAAGGAGGGTCTGATGTCCATGGCGCTGCTCATTATTCTGGTCCTGCTGCTCGTTGGAGCCCTTCCGACTTGGCCCTATAGCCGGTCTTGGGGCTATTATCCCGCAGGAGGCCTGGGCTTGGTTCTCACGGTGATCCTCCTTCTGGTTCTGCTGGGCCGGGTCTGAAAGACTCGGCCCAACCCTCGGGGGGGAAGGTTGCGATGAGCTTATGGGCGGCTGGTCCGGCCGAGGAAAAATCCGAGGAGAAAGACGATCAGAATCAACGCAGCCATCGGCGCATCCAAGCTCCCGATGGCCTGCCTCTTCACCTCCAACCTATCCGCGCCGGCCCGCTTCCGTCGCACTTCTCTTTCCCCAGGTGCCGTCGATGCGGTTCCCCCGGGCAGGCCGGTAGAATCATGGCGCAAGGCCTCCGCATTGGCATAGAGATCCATAGGCGAGCCTTCGATGTCGAACGTTTCGGACGGCGAGGATGGCAATTGATCAGGTGGCATGGCTCCCCCATGACTCATGGCTGTCTTTCCTCCTGTCTCTTGATCCGACACGCAATGGATCATCCTCCGCAACCCGCGCACCTCTCCCTATTAAATTTCAGCCTATCCTGTGATCCGGAGCGACGCCACTCGGCGTTCTCCTAGCTAACCTGCCGGACTAGCCAATCTGCCGGATGAGAGCCGCTTTCGCGCCCCCGTGGCTCGGGGAAATCCAGGAAGCGGCTAGGGGTTCAACCAGTAGGTTCCGTAAGGGCGGCGGTTATAGTGAGCCTCAGACACTTGGAGCGGGATGCGCGGCGGCGCGGCCAGTTCGTTCATGCCTATCTCATCAAGACCGAAGGAGGATTCACTCATGCGGGACAGCGGTCCAGACAGTGTGTTGACGTTTCTGGGAGGGATGGCGGTCGGGGCAATAGCCATGCTGTTGTTCGCGCCGGAGAGCGGGGCACAGCTCAGGCAACGGCTGGGCCGATACGCAAGGGAAGCCGGTGAGGAGTTGGCGGAGGAGGGAGCGGCCGCATGGGAACGGGGAAGGCAGACCGTCGATTCCGCCGTCGAACGGGGGAAAGACTATGTTGAAGGCGCGCGCGAAACCTTGCGCGACAAGGCGTCGGCCATCACCGATGAAATCGGGAACCGCTACGAGGAGATCCGGCAGGGGCGGGGCGCCAAATAGCCGGGCGTACGCCCGTGCGGCCGCGTCTGGCTCATCTGGTCGGAGCCGGATCGCGACGGCCTTCAGCTTTGCGCCAGCCAGTCGAAAGGAGGTCCTATGTCTCGCACATACCCGCGCATTGCGCTGATCCTGGGATTGATGTGGGTCGGAACGGTCCAACCAAGTTATGCCTTGTTCGGGTTGGGAGATTCGGACAAGAAAGAACTGATCGCTTCGGCGATGATCACCCTCCAGCAGGCAGTGGATAAGGCCGTGGGGGACGTGCCCGGGACCGTGGTTGAAGCCGAGTTGGAAAAGCATGACGGGCGGGTCGTGTATGAAATCGAAATCATTGACGAGCAGGGGAAGGAGTGCGAGGTGTTGATCGATGCCAGGACCGGAGAAACCATCAAGATCAAGCGGGACTGAGAGGCCGGTGCGCGGAACGCGCCATTCACGTTCATCTAGAGCGAGGAGGGCCTGACCATGTTGAGCTGGGCTGTGACCTTTTTGGTGGTCGCCATTATTGCCGGCATTGTCGGATTGAGCGGAGTGGCCGGCACGGCGACCAATATCGCCTACGTGTTGTTCGTGCTCTTCCTGATCTTTTCGATCGTCGGGATGTTCATGGGGCGGCGACCACCGGCGTAACGAACGAGCGAGCCGCGCGAATGCAGACCACGCGCGGCTCGCCTAGGCCAGCGCCGGTCAGGGGAGCAAAGAGAAGTGGGCCCCCGGCAGGCGCTGTATGCCGATGGCATTCCTCCTGGACTGTGCATGTCCTCGTCTCCTTTCTGCCCGCCTGTCATCGATCGTCGCAGTCATCTTGTTCTCACCCCTTGTGGGACCGCCTGTCCCTGTCTTGATAAGAGCTTGCCTTCGTCTGGGCGGGGCCTCTCCCTTCATCACGTAATCCACCTGGCCCTAGGGTATCTAAGAGTGGCGGTCCTGGCCTGTTCCTCGCAGAATGAGCAGGAATCCGACGACTAGAGCACCTCAACCGGATCACGGAGGGACAGCACGGTGAGGGCCAACGACTCGTCCACAGGCGTGATGAGCAAGGCGGCGCCGATCCGAGTGGTGATCGCCGATGACCATCGGCTCGTCAGGCAGGAATTGCGGAACATCCTGGAGCGGACGGAGGATATTCAACTGATTGGCGAGGCAATTGATGGATGCCAGGCCGTGGAACTGGCCGGGACGCTGACACCGGATGTCGTGCTCATGGATATCAACATGCCGCGGATGGACGGGGTGGAGGCGACTCGTTTGATCCGCCATCGCTATCCCTCGGTTCAAGTCGTCGGTCTCTCGGTGAATGCCGCGCACTTTGCCGAGGCCTTGCGGTGGGCCGGAGCGGTCGCGGTGCTCAATAAGGATGGTGACCATACCCGCCTCATCGAAGCCATCCGAGCGATTCGCCCGAGTCGCAATTAGGCCACGCCCATATCCATCCCGTTCTTTTCAACCAGCCGACTTCAGGACCTAGTTCTTTCATTTCTCCGATCCAGGGTCCGGCCTCATATGGGCTTGGGGATTCCCCAGGGAGGCCTCCGGCGGCCTGGTGCTATAACGAGGCCAGTCAATGAGGAGGCATGTGACCAAGCTGCTTGAGCGGGATTTGGCAAGCCGGCCCATCAGCGGCCGATCAGTTTGGATTTCCACCCTACTGTTCACCATGAGGAGGAAGTGATGGCGACATTCACGGCGGCTCCGATGTTCCGTGTCAACCGATCGACCAGGGGCAGAACGATCGAGAAGGCGGCGGCCGGCAAAGAGGCTCAATGGCTGGAGCCGATCCTCCGGTCCAGGCAATGTCCCCGATGTCAGGGCTTCCTCGTCGGCGATCTGTGCTACGACATTGACGACGACCAGGGCCAGCGTTGGTGCTCGGCCTTGCGGTGCGTGCAGTGCGGGGACGTGCTCGATCCGATCATCGCGCGGAATCGCTTGGCGGTGTTGGAGCGACGGCGGGCGGAAGAGCGGGATGCCTTCACCGCCACCGCCGAGTTCGAGGAGGAGCGGCCACTGCTTCGGGTTTCGGCGTGAGCCAGGAGCCTGCATTATTCATGAACGCTTCTGCTGCAATCGCGGATTCGCCGCTGCGACAAGCTGGCATGCGGTTTCACGGCATGCCAGCGGACGGGCTCGCCGCTCGGTCGGTTCGACGTACTGTTTCAAGTACGCCTCACCCCCTCGCGGCTCCACGCGGGGGTACCCATTGCTCTTCCCCAGGCAATGGGTCCAACGCTTGGCGACTGCGCGATTTCGCGACGAACCGTCATGAAAATGCAGGCTAGACCGGGACAAAAATCGGGAAGTAGGTAGCACTGCACCGCCAAGGGGAGAGACGGCGGGATGGTTCGATCGGCGGCGGGACGGCTGGTTCTTGTCATCGGCATCATTGGACTGTTGGGATTCTCGGCGTGGAGGGCCTGCTGGGCGGCGGCGCCCGAGGCGGCTCCGCCAAACGCGCCCGGCACCACGGACGAGTTCTTCTTTGACGAGCGCCTCAATGAGGGGTTTCCGGCCGTCAAGAACCCGCCGAGCCTTCGAACTCCTCGGGCTGCGCTGAAACATTTTCTCTCCTCGGCCGGACAAGGGGAGTTTGACCGAGCCGGCCTGACGCTCAACCTCGCGCCGGTTCCTCCGAAGGATCGCGCCCGCCTGGCGCCCTATCTGGCCGAACACCTCTATTACGTCCTCAACAAAAAGCCCTGGATCAACTGGCGGACTATTACGGATCGGGACGACGGCCAGCTCGATGCCGAGAGCAATCCCAATAATCCGGCCGCCGGCAAGCCGAGGCGCAGCATCGCGATCGCGACGATTCCCCTCGACAACTGGGACGTCGAGATCAGGCTGGAACGATTCAAGCCGGCCCGCGGCGAGCCTGTGTGGCTGTTCTCTCCCGGCACGGTCGAGAAGATCGACGACCTCTACAAGGAGCATGGCCCGGGCCCGTTGATCTATTCGCTGCCCCCGCAGGCGCGGGCCCGCCTGGTGAGCGGCGATGTTGACTGGCAGACGGGGCTGTTGCTGCTGTTGGTCCTGAACGGCGCCGCGGCCGGCTGGCTTGTCAGGCGGCTGATCCTCTGGGGGCGGGGCCGATGCCGCAGTCACATCCTGTGCGGTCTGGCCGATCGCATCGCCGCTCCCATCGCGTTGCTGAGCGGCGCCCTGGTGTTCTATTACCTGAACTTCGTGCGGCTCTCGCTGTCCGGGCCGATCTTCGCGGCCGTCGGTCCGCTGCTCTCGATCGTCGTGATCGCCTCCACGACCTGGCTGGGAACTCGCAGCATCGGCTTCCTCGCCGATACCTACACCCAGCCCTATTTGGACAAGATCGGCCAGGAGGTGTCGGCGACGGCCAAGCGCCGGCTCACGCTCGTCTCGGTCGCGCGGCGGCTCATGATCTTCCTGGCCGTGCTGGGGTCGATCGTCTTGGCGGTCGAGGAGGTCCACCTGTTCGACAACTGGTCCACCTCCGTGCTGGCGTCCGCCGGCATCGTCAGCGTTATCCTCGGTGTGGCGGCGCACAATGTGCTCGGCAACGTCATGGCGGGCATCCAGATCGCAATCACCCAGCCGGCTCGGATCGGGGACAGCGTCGTGTTCGAAGGCCATTGGGGCTATATCGAGGACATCACGTATACGTCGGTGACCATCCGCCGGTGGGACGCCAAGCGCGTGATTGTGCCGGTTTCCTATTTTATCAGCCATCCGTTCGAGAACTGGTCCATGAAGGAGTCTCACATCCTGACGACGGTCGTCCTGTACGTGGATTACGGGATCGACATCGATGTGCTGCGGACCAAGGTAGGCGACGTCCTGACTTCCTTGCCGGCCTGGGACCGGCAGGTCGGGCCGTCGTTGCAGGTGACGGATCTCAAGGAACAATGCATGGAGCTGCGGGTGCTCTGCAGCGCGAAGGACGGTCCCTCCGCCTGGGATCTGCAATGTCACCTCCGAGAAGAGCTGATCGAATTTGTACGGACGTTGGAACAGGGACGCTATTTGCCGAAACAGCGACTGTCGATCGATCGACCTCCTGAGCCGCGCCGCGCGGCGTCCGGCCAAGGCGTCGATGCGGTCCCGCATCCTTCAAGCTCATCTTGACCAGGCTCTCGACCGGCGGTCTGCCTATAGCTCTTTCGACCAGAACACAAACATGCCGTGGCTGCCGTATTGCCGCTCGCCGCCCGGGTCACGGATCATGCCGAAGTTGTAGGCATAGTTGAACTCTATCTGGGACCGCCAGGGTGCTCCGCTGACGAAGCCGCCTCCGATCGACGGAAGTTGATCCATGCTCATGCGGATCGCGCCGCCGTCGGCGAATCGTGGCCGTTCCACCAGTGCCCACGTACCCCTGATATAGGGATACAGAAAAAAGAGCGCTTCGTATTGATAGGCGAGGGCGGCGATAAGATAGCGTCTTGGAAACAATTCAAAGAACGCCACGCCGGGCATGAGCGGTAGCGAGAGGGCCTCCCACTCGTATCCGGTCGGCCGGCCGGGAAGTCGGAAGGATGAAAAGCGGTCTTGATCTTTTCCGATTCCTCCATAGAGAGCCGACACCAGCCGGTGCCGTTCACTGTCGATGAACGGGACGCCGCTGGCGGCGACGGCGTAGGCGGTCGCCGTCAGATAACTGCGTTCTTTTCGCACGTCCGGATCGTCGAAGGCCACGCCGCCCCAGTCATCCCAGCGAGCTCGGTTGGCATAGACCAAATCTCCTCCGAAGGAAAAGCCCCGATGCGGGAGTTCCATGAGATTGCGTACCAGGCCGTCGGCGCGCAATCGAAATCGGATGCGGCCTTCGTAGGTATCGTTGGGAACTTTGAACTGGGGGGACGCTTCCTTCTTGCCTTTGAACCATATATAGCCGGGCTCATAGGTCAGGGATACCTCGATCGCATTGTCCTGATACCAGGGCTTGAGGCCCGTTCGATAAGCCACACCGATGCCGCCGTAAATCTGGTTCCATTCCACCTCGACCTCGCCGATGCGCTGACCTTCGACATATTCGGCTCGGCCCACGGGAATGATAACGTTGTTAAAGGTCAGCCGAAGTTCCCAACCCTTGAGCCACCGCGAGCCGATGTTGAAATTGATGTCGTTGAACAGGCCTGCGAAGGCGCCGCGCAGCCGGCGCCGTTCGTCATCCCAATTGCGCCAGACAAACAGCGATCCGAAGGGCAGCACTTCCAGTTGGCTCGGCCCGTTGGGAATCCACTGCATGCCGAAATTGGCGGCGGTCACGTTGCGTCGATCTCGGGGAGGCACGTAGATCTTCTGGCCGAACAGGGTAGCCTCATAGGGTTCTCCCGCCACTCCGGTCGGGGGCTCTTCCCCCCGGACCGGCGGAGCAAGGATCAACAGGACGGCCATTGCAGCGAGACAGGAGGCACGACCGAAGGAGGCGAGCCGTGCGATGGACACGACGATGGAAGCGCTCCTGGTGTTCCTTAGCGATAAGGCCCGGATACGCAGACCGGATGGCATGGAACATCCTGGGCGTCGAGGCGCCGCCGCAACTGTGCCAGTTGCATGCGAAGATTTGAAGGACCTCCGGCCGCCAGTCGGTCCGCTTCCTCCAGCGTCTGCGCCGCCTCCTCATGCCGGCCCTGTTCGAGGTACAGGGTTGCCAGGGTGTGCAAGGCATAGGGGCGAAGTACGGCGGAACCATCTGAGGCTCGGCGAGCCAAGGATTCAATCTCATTCCGATGGGAGCCTTGCGCAAGATAGACCATCGCGAGATTGTTGCTGGCGCCCGCGTGGCCGGTGTCCATTTTTAGGACCGCTTGGAAGTGCTCTCCGGCTTCCTCAAACGCTCCCGCTTCGTAGGCCAGGTTGCCCAACTCCATATGGGCGGACAGATTCTGCGGGTCGCGCGCGAGCGATTTCAGGAACTCTTCCTTCGCCAGCGGATAGAGAGCCTTGGCAAGGTACGCCTGCCCCAATGCAAGGTGTTCCTCGGAGGTCAACGGATCGTGGGTGATGAGGGGCCGCGGCACCCACGAACAGGCCGAGGAAAGGAGCAAAACCAGACCGGCCAGGAACGAAAGGCGATGATGAATCACAAGCCCGTTCTCCTATTCAGTCCGGCGAAGACGGCGGTCTCCATCGAGCTCTGTCCGGGACGCACCGTCAACATCCAATTTCCTGCTCCGGCCCAGTTGCGGAGAAAGGCCGCATAGGGAAATACGCGGTTGGGCCTGGTGCCCGAATGGGCGATGATGCGGGCGCTGTTCTCGTCGAACCCAGTGACCAAGACGTAATGGCCGATGGGGAGCCACCCGGTTCCAAGGTTCAATTGGACGATGACCGGGCGTCCGGCCGAGATCTCCGCTTGCAGGTCCGACATGGTTCCGCGAACCAGTTGCGCGACAAACCCCCGGTCGGCGGCCGCCCGCCATAAATCGATAGGCAGGGTTCCGCGCAGGCTCCGGTCATACACCTCCGTAGCCAGATCGACCTGGCTCACCGGCGCCCCCCAAAACGAGAGAAGACCGGCCATGGTGGCGGGGCCGCACTCATCTCCGTCGTCGGGAAAAAACGGTACGCCGGCGATCCATGTTGCGCCGTCGGATTCAGGCGCGATCGCCGAATACTGGCTCACTCCCGCACAGCCGGCGCACAGCCATGCCGACAGGATCACCACCGCCATCCGTCCCACGAATCCGATCCGAAGGGTCTTGGCACTCATGGCCGATCGTGCGCAGCGGTCAGACTAGGATGACGATGATGACGGCGACCAAAATAATCAGCAGGACGGTGAGAATGGTCCCGAGCACGTGGTCAATGCCGCCAGGAAACAACTGGTCGATCTGGGAAGCCAACAGATGAAGCTGGGCATCGGATAAGCGATTCAACCGATTCTGCGCCTCCTCGGCCGATAACCCGAGGTCCTCCAGCCGTTGTTGGACGACCTTCATTTCCAGGATTTTCTGGACCTTCTCCAGATCCCTCACGCGCAGATCTTCGGCGGGTGACGATTCACGTGTCCCATCCCTGCGGGTCTCCTCAACGGAGGCCGGCTGCTGGGAACCATATTGAACGGGATCTGCCGGGACAAGCGCGGCCATGCCATTCGAACTATCGAGTGCCGGCAAGGCCAGCGACAACGCGAGGAGCGGGAGAAGCGACCGTCTGAACCGAGCGGTATGTGGCATGCCAATCCTCCTGGCTCGATCGCCATCTGGATCTGTCTTGGGAGCACCGGTTGACGACATGAAACCAGATGCGTGAAGGTACGTATCCGATATGATCTGTTGTATGCCGTGGCGTCGTCCGAGGAACCTAGGAGCAACCCTAGGAGCCTGACCTTTCTACTGCGACGAACGATCTGCAGTCATCTGCGTCGTTCTCGGCCCGAAAAAATCTTCAATGTATTCCAGCGAATACACCTCCGGTTTTTCCGGGCCTGCGGCCCCGCATCTTGCCGCACCTCCTTCGTCTCGTCACGAACGGCAATGTCGGACAGGCTCCTAGTATCGGGAGAGTGCCGGCTCTATCGGATGTCTTACCGGGGGTCTTGCCAGTGCGTTCCGGGCTCCTGGTGCGGTACGCTGAAGCATCCTGACGAGAGGAGGCGCTTATGACGCGGGAGGTTGGTCTGCCATCATGGGTGAAGCCGCGCCGGGCGATGATGAGGAGTCCGAGGAGGCGGGGATCCGTTCGTCCGGCTGGCCCCAGCCATCCTGATCCATCGCCCTTTCCGCCCGAGCCTCAACCTAATCCGTTTCCTCCCCCCAACCCGACGCCCGATCCGCCCTTGCCGGACCCGGCCCCTCCGCCGGTCAAGCCGCCGATTCCGCAACTGGGACCGGCGGCGCGCTTGCCGGACTGATCGGTGGTGGGAGCGGCTACTCCGCCCTGGGATGCGGTTGGACCGGTGCGGCCGCTGCCGGTCGATCCTCGGCGGGCTTCTCGGCGCAACGCGTCAGGTTATAGGCGGTGTTGATGAGCGAGATATGGGAGAGGGCCTGGGGGAAATTTCCGAGTTGGCGGCCGGAGACGGGATCGTATTCTTCGGCCAGGAGGCCGACATCGTTCCGGATGTCGAGCAGGCGGGAAAAGAGATCGAGGGAGCGTTTCTGGTGGCCCATCAGGGCGAGGTTGTCGGCCAACCAGAAGGTGCAGGTCAGGAACGCGCCTTCCCCGGGCGGCAACCCATCGACCGAGGGCTGGGGCTCGTAACGTTTGACGAATCCGCGCTCCACCAGCTCCTGCTCGATCCGCTTCACGGTGCCGACCACGCGCGGGTCCGTTGCGGGCAAAAAGCCGACTAACGGGATCATGAGCGCGCTGGCGTCCACTTGTGTGGCGCCGTAATACTGCATGAACGCGCCCCGCTCCGGATCGTACCCCTCGCGACAGACCTGTTCATGGATGCGGTGCCGCAAGGCCTTCCATCGGTCCAACGGGCCGGACCGTCCGAATCGCTCGATGGCTTTGATCCCACGGTCCACCCCGACCCAGGCCATGACCTTGGAATGCGTGAAATGGCGGCGCGGCCCGCGTACTTCCCAGATGCCTTCATCGGGGCGTTCCCAGGCCGATTCGAGGAATTCCAGCAGTTGCCGCTGAAACGCCCAGCCAATCTCATTCGGTTCGATGCCGGCGCGCCTCGCCATGTGGGCGGCATCCATGATCTCGCCATACACGTCGAGTTGAAACTGTTGTGAGGCCGCGTTTCCAACTCTGACGGGGGCCGAGCCTTCGTATCCCGGCAGCCAGTCCAGGTTATATTCGAGCAGCCGGCGCTCGCCGGACAACCCGTACATAATCTGCAACTCGGACGGATTACCCGCCGTGGCCCGCAACAGCCATTCCCGCCAGGCGCGGGCCTCGTCCTGATAGCCGGCCAACAACAGGGCGTAGAGGGTGAACGTGGCGTCGCGCACCCAGCAGTAGCGGTAATCCCAATTGCGGACCCCGCCGATCCATTCGGGCAGCGAGGTGGTCACGGCGGCCACGATCCCGCCGGTCGGCGCATAGGTCAAGGCCTTGAGCGTGATCAAGGATCGGAGAACGGCCTCGCGCCAGGGACCCTAATAGGTGCAGCGGCTGGACCAGTCGCGCCACCAGGCTTCGGTCTTGACCAAAGCCCGGCTGGCATCGATCGGTTCAGGCGGCTCGCCGTGGGAAGGCCGCCAGGTCAGCACGAACGGGATCTCCTGTCCTTCCGTGACCGTGAACTCGGCGACGGTGGAGAATCCCTTGCCTTCAAGTTTGACGTCGGTCCGCAGATCGAGCGCATCCGGGCCGGCCAGCGCCTCCAGAAGACCATCCCGCCTTCTGACCCAGGGCACGACCCATCCGTAATCGAAGCGGATGATCAGCTCCATGGCCATGCGAACCTGGCCCGTGACGCCGACGACCAAGCGAATCAGGTCGATGTTCGTATCGTGGGGCGGCATCCAATCGATGACGGTGGCTGTCCCGCCCTCGGTCCGGTACTCCGTTTCCAGGATCAAGGTGCCGTCTCGATAACGGCGGCGGGTTTCCCGGACTTCGTCCTTGGGCGCCAGCAGCCACCGCCCGTTGTCGCTGCTCCCAAGGAGCGCGGCAAAGCAGGCGGCGGAATCGAAGCGGGGGACGCAGTACCAGTCGATCGAGCCGTCCCGTCCGACGAGGGCCGCCGTATGGGTGTCGCCGATCAGCGCATAGTCTTCAATTCGAGAGGCCATGGAACTCCCGCAGCATGAGCCGTTGCCTGGACAGGGACAGAAGCCCCAGCATGCCCGACCGGCTCGGTCGATTTCAAACGGAATCAGTCGCTGGCTTGGAGAGGAACAGTGAAAACCGAGAGAAGCGGAGGCGGATGGAAGAGAAGGTCAGCCGACGAAGTCGGGATTCAGGCGAGTCATGGAGCGGACACCGGTGGCCTTGATCTCATTGTAGACGATCGCCCGGCCCGATTGGCGCATGCGGCTGAAGATGCCCTCGACGATGACCAGATCGCCCTCGCGAACTTCCGCCTGTCCCAGCGCGACGACCTTGACCGTGCCCGCCTGGTCCTTGATCAAGAACCCGTACGCGGGCTTGCCGTCGCGGGTGGTGGCCAGTTGGAAGTTGCTGACCTGGCCCGCGATGATGACCGTCTGGTGGTCGTATTGCTCCGGATGGCTGATCAGTTCCGCGATCTCCAACACATTGGCGGCGATCAGAAACGGGGGAAACAGGCTGAGGAACAGTGCGAAGAGACCGGCGAGAATCGTGGCGGTCATCGGCAGCGAAGGTCGCGTCACGGCTGATCCTTGGGTGAGATTATACCGCAGAACCTTCCATGAAAAAACGGTCGATGAAAAAGAAGTTTGGACGAGGCTGGACCACCGGAAGGATGGTTCTCAAGGGGTCGGTTCTTGGGCGGATCGCACCTCGCCGAACATGCTGTTCAGCACGTGTTGGGTCATTTCGTTGATTTCGATCTTTTCCGGGGCCGGCGGAGGCAGCTCGCCCGGCGCCAGCTTCGGCTGCGGCGAGACCAGGGCGAGCAACTCTTCCTCGAGCGCCTCCCGGCTCTGATCGGCTTCCGCCAAGACCGCGCAGAGCTTTTGCAACCCGAAGACCGACCAGCCTTCTTCGGCATGGACCGCGTTCGAGCTGCCTCCTTTCCCCAGCGAGAGCCAGAACTTGGTCTGGGCCTCTTCGGGAAGACGGTTCGCGACGAACGCCTGGAGCTTCACCATAAAGGCGTCTTCCGTCTGTTCCAACCCGTCGTAGTGGGCCAAGGACCGCTCGACCGGCCGCTTGGAGAGGACCGCAAAGGTTTCTTTCCAGAGATCGACGGGTCCTTGCGCCTGAGCCTGCGGCCAGGCGCCCGCCGCGGACAACTTGCTCTGTAGGGCTTGGATGTAGGCGCTGAGAAACTTGACCTTCCGAGCCATCAGCGTGCCGGCGGGGATTCCCCAGATATGGCCGATCTCATGGTCCTGCAGGGGAGCGTGAGAGATGGTCTGCAGTTCCCGTTCCGCCATTTCCAGTTGCCGGCGCTCCCGCTCGATCCGCCTCATGAGGAACTGCAATTCGAGGCAGAGCCGGGCCTTCCGATAGGATTCCTCCTCGATCTCATCCCGGTCCCACTGCTGGTCGAGGGAACGCAGCGCGGGTTTGGGCACCATGGTCCGGGCCTCGCGCTTCAGCTCCTCCACCCGCTCCGCTGGCACTTCGAAGCGTGCGCGCAAAAGATCGGCCGCCACCGCGGCCTTGGCGCTGTTCAGTTGGATGAGCTGCTGGAGCCCTTCCACCTGGAGCCAGGCCCGCTCGCGCTTGATCCGCACGTACCGCCGATATTGGGCGGCACGATCAACGACCGCCTGGATCTTGTCCTTAGAGACGACCGGGGTCGGCAATTTCTTGCCGGAGACCATCCGGGGGTCGGGCTGGTCGGCGGCCATAAATTCGCAGTCTTCCTGGGTCACATCGAAGTAGGGGAGCAGCAACAGGCGCAGCATGATGCGCCCCTGAACGGGAAGCGCGGCGATCGTGGATTCGATCAGGTCAAACGTCAAGGCGGCACTCATAGTTGTCACGGTGCTAGGCGTGGCCCCGGCGTTAGGCGGAACCACTTGCCAGAGATTCGATGTAGTTTGCGACATATTCCCGTATTTCCTGCACCGTTCCGGTGCTGTACAGCTCACGGGGAACATCGACCCGCACCAGCTTGGACGGATCAATCCCCTGATCCAGCGCGTACTCCTCATCGACATACAGGCTGACGGAGCCGTCGGGATAGCGGACGGCGTAGAGGGGTTCGCTATTGCTCATGCTGCGGTCACCCTGCCATCGATCCAGCCATTCACCAATAACATAGCCTCCGAAAGGCTGTCAAAGAGGCGGAGGCCGCCCTCGTCAAGCGAACCGGTCCCGCCTCCAGACGATGTAGCCGGTGAAGAGGAGCAGGGTCACGAACATGACCGTTCGAATCCTCCCATAGCCGAAACACACATAGTTCACCATGGCGCTGATGAGTTGGTAGGCGGCGTAGACCAAGTAGAAGACCAGGGCCCATCGGCGCAACCGCACGAAGCCGTATCCGATCAACAGATGAGAGGGGGGGGACTGGGCCTTGGCGGCCAGGCCGAGCCAGCCGGTCGGTTTGGAACAGAAAACCGGCAGCGCGTAATCCGGGTTCGCCGCAATGATATAGAGGTCCATGAAGGCGGAGAGAAAGAAGAGCGCGCCGAGGTAGCGGAGGTCGTGCCCCTCCGACCAGGCCTGCTTGAGCGAATGGATCAGGGTGCGGCGGCCGGTCGGCCGGCCATCGTCGCTGAAAGAGGCGTCGTAAGCCTGCAGGGCCCACCAGGGCAGCACGATCAACATGAGATAGAAGATCTCGGCGCTCAAGTCGGCCACACGGCCGAGTCCGTGCCCAATCAGGAGCAACAGCAGGGTGACCGCCAGGATCAAGAGCCCCTGCCGGAACCGTCCCTGCCGGACTTGGCCAAGCCCGGGGAGGCAACTGGATAGGAGAACGGGCAGCCAGGCGGGGGAAGCAGCGGAGGCAGCCGATGAGGCAGCGGGAGGTGTCTCGCTCATGCGTTCACGTCTCGGAGCCCGGCGCTACATCAACGATGCAGAAAACAGAAGCGGCCTTCGGAAACAACTCCGAAGGCCGCTTGACGGACCCTATTCTCGCACGTTCGCTCAGCCGCCCAACGTGTCGAGCGCTTCCTTGAGGCTCTTGCGGATGCAGGTGAAGATCGGCGTGTCCCGAAGGGTGTAACGGCTGCCCTCGGTTTCCCGCAATGCCATGACGAGATCCAAGAAGTCTTCAGGCTTGTCCGATTCGAAGGCCACGACCCACTCCTGATCGTCGAGGCCGAAGCTGTAGGTGGTGTTCAGTTTCACGGAGGGAAACCGGTGCCCCACTTCGATATGTTCATCCATCATGCCCTGGCGCGCCGCTTTGGTCAGCAGGAACCACTCGCGGGTCTTCAGGAACGGATAGACAAAGATGTACTTGCTCCGGCCCGGGATGATCGTCAGCCGCTTGCTCTCCTGGCCCTCGTGCGAATGGTTGTCCACGTAGACCGACCGTTTGGTCATGGACAAATAGGAATAGGGCGTGGACAGGTATTTCCCGAGCCCGCTGGCCATGATCTTCGTCGACATTTCCTGGAACAGTTCCAGTTCGTAGGAAATGCGCCAGAGCATGATGTCCGTTTCGGGCCTGATGCCGACGGTGCTGTAAGCGATGACGATGACTTTGCCTTGATACTCTTCGATGGCCCGGATGAACTCCTGCTTGCCGCGAGTCCGTTCATCCTCGGGCAGGCGGCGCCAGGCGGAATCAACCTTGTAGAAGATGAAGTTGCAGTACTGCCGCCGCTGGGGCTGCTGGGATTGCTGTTGCTGTTCAGGGCCTGCCATTACCGTCCTCCGTCGGATCGCATGCTTAACTCATGTGCCTGCAAGTGGGCACGTGTAGCACTTCTTTTGCGATATTGTCAACCGCGTCAGCCGGGCCGGATCGCCCGTTGACAGGCGGGCGCGCCCATTTGATACTGCGGGCCGTGATGGCGCGGGACAGACAGCGGATACAAGGGCTGGAGTCTGTTCATCGTCGGCCCGGTGTGCGCCGAATCCTCCCATGGGAGATGGGTCTCACCTTGGCCCTTTGGGGGTTCTCCGGGTTCAGTGTCGAGCCAGTTCTCGCGATCCAAATCGAACCGAGCGATGCCGCCATCGAAGCGGCCATGCAGCGGGGCAAGGAGGCGGCCAAGCAGCGCCTGCCGCCGGATCGGCTCTATGCCTGGTTCGGCAGCGATCAGGAGTTGGAGCCTCGCGGCTTTCTGCTGAGCAAACTGGTCGGCATCACCGTGATGACCTCCCACTTCGCCCTGCGGGGCGAGGCGCCGAGCCGGTCCGACATCGACCAGATCCTCGCTGAAAGGACGTTCCTGGTCACGGTGCACCTGTTCGGCGACCGTCCCGATTTTGCCCGCGACACCTATGTCGTTATGGACCAGGGAGGCAAGACCGTGAAGCCGCAGCATGTGCGGTTCGACGGTCAGGCTTCTCGCACGTCCGTCTGGCCGAAGGCGCCGGCCTATCGCGCCAAGGTCGTGGCCTCCTTCAACTATGCCGATCTCGATCCGCTCGCCAAGACGCGACTCCTCGTCTACCCGGCACGCGGTGGAGAGGTGACATTTGACTTGGATTTTGCCCGCATCGATTGACCCGAAGCGTCGCGCAACGGCGGATCGCCAGCGGAGATCCATGTGATCCGTAAGCCGCCGGCCTCGTTCGCGGAAATCATCGCCATCGGATCGGAACTCCTGCTCGGCGGCCGCCTGGACAGCAACTCCTTGTTTCTCACCGAGGCGCTGGCGCGGGAAGGGATCGAGGTTCGGTACAAGTCCGTGGTCGGCGATGCGGTTCGGGATATCGCCCGCGCGATCGGGATTGCGACGCGCCGGGCGCGTTGGATCGTCATGACCGGCGGGCTCGGGCCCACCAGCGACGATTGCACGAAGGAAGCGGTCTCGTTCGTGACCAAACGTCCCCTGCAAGTCCGGGCGGAAGCGCTCCGGCAGATGACGGAGCGGCTGGCCAAATGGAACCGGGTCCCGAACGATGCGCAGCTCCGCCAGGCGCTGATTCCGCGCGGCGCGCTGGTTATGGCCAATCCGGTCGGGTCCGCTCCGGGGTTTGCGGTCCGTCACGGGCAGGCGCTCATTGCGGCGCTACCGGGGCCGCCGGCCGAGGCGCAACAGATGTTCGAAACCGCCGTGGTTCCCCTCATTCGGGCGAGCCAAAAAGGCGGGATGGGAACTCGCCCGGCCGTGCGTATCATTCGGCGCCTGGTTCACACCTTCGGCCTCCCGGAATCGGAGGTGCAGGCCAAGATCGCGCACCTGCTCTCCCCAGGGAGTCCGATTCGATTGGGGATCTACGCGTCTCCCCTGGGAGTGAGCGTCTCGCTGACGGTGATCGATGAGGGACGGGGCCGTCCGCCCGCTTCCTCTTCTCTAGATAGAGGCCGATCGGTTGGGGAGGAAGCGGTCGAACGGATCCTTGGCGCGATGCGTGATCAGCTTGCGCCGTTCATTTACGCCGACGAGGCGGACACGATGGAATCGGTTGTCGGAAGACTCCTGTCTCAGCAGTCGCTGACCCTGGCCGTGGCGGAATCCTGTACCGGCGGGTTGATCGGTCATCGCCTCACGCAGGTAGCCGGTTCCTCAAGCTATTTCGAAGGCGGGGTGATCTGCTATAGCAATCGGATGAAGCAGGATTGGCTGGCTGTGCCGGAGCCGTTGCTCCAAGAGCACGGCGCGGTCAGCGCCGAGGTCGCGGCCGCGATGGCCCGTAGTATTCGGGCCAGAAGCGGGGCCTCGCTCGGCC
>DATIBM010000060.1:0-2897 GCA_035457545.1 Nitrospiraceae bacterium | reverse complement strand
CGGCGGAGTGAGTTTTCGCGTCGGGCCGATCATGCCGCAACCGATGGACATTCGTGTCCAGGCAGGAGACCGATTGGTCCTGTACCGAGAGCCGGCTCGTCTCGGCCACGGAGCGTTGGGAGGACAGCCGGCGGGAATCAGCTGCACCCTTCCCGCAGTGTTGGAGATGGTGAAGCCGGGACACCGGGTGTGTATCGATGACGGGAAGATCACGACGATCGTCCGGAATCTGAATCGGGAACATGTGGAACTTGAAGTCATCGCTCCGCACGATGTTCCGGCACGCATTCGTGCGGAGAAAGGCCTGAACTTCCCCGACTCGCCTATTGACGTCCCTGCCTTCACGGCCCAAGACCGGGAGGATCTCATTTTTGTCGCACGGCATGCGACGGCGGTCGGCCTCTCATTCGTGCACCGTCCTCAGGATCTCTTGGATTTGCGCAAGGCTTTAGAGGACCTGGGGTGTCCAGATTTGGGAATCGTCATCAAGATCGAAACTCGAGAAGCCATTCATCGATTGGCACAGCTTCTCCTTGCCGGGCTGAATCTACCCAGATTCGGCGTGATGATTGCGCGAGGCGACCTGGCGGTGGAGGTGGGCTTCGAGCACCTGGCACTGGTACAAGAAGACATTCTCTGCCTCTGTGACGCTGCCCATGTGCCGGTTATCTGGGCCACCCAAGTGCTCGAGAGCCTGGCGAAAAGCGGATTGCCTGCTCGAGCCGAAATTACTGATGCTGCAACAGGGCAGCGGGCCGAGTGTGTCATGCTGAATAAGGGAAGGTTTGTGCTAGACGCCGTGAAGACCCTCGCGGATTTGCTCAGTTCGCGGGAACGCCAGCGGATCAAGAAACGGCAAGTCTTTCGCGATATCACAGTCCAGCACGGCATATTCGATCGACCCCGGACCGGTCTTCACACCGGCGCCGGGCCATCTCAGGAACCGGTTCGCTCCTAGACATGCACGCACGGGTGGATTGATTCACCCTTCGACCATCTTTATCGGAGAACGTCGCATGGCTGAATTTCTGATGCCCACCCTCGGCTCGGATATGACCGAAGGGACTCTTATCGAATGGAAAAAGAACGTGGGCGACCGGGTGGTCAAAGGCGAGATCCTCGCGGAAGTGGATACCGAAAAGTCCGCGATTGAGATTGAATCTTTCCATACGGGAATCATCGAACGACTGTTGGTCAAGCCCGGTGAAACCGTCCCGGTCGGCACGGTCATGGGCATCATTCGGGAAGACGGCACCCAAGCTCCTGCTGTCTCCGCAGCTTCCGTTGCTCCGCCCACCTCCCAGAGGCCCGCGCCGCACCCATCTGATTCAACGCTCTCAGCATTTCAAATCCTTCCGGCTCCGGCACCCGCCGGACCATCGGAACGGCTGCGCATGTCGCCGGCAGCGAGAACCCTCGCCGGAGAATTGGGCGTGGACCCGGCCTCCGTCCAAGGCACCGGCCCCGGCGGAGCGATCACGCTGGAGGATATCCGGCGCGCCGGTGCACCGCCCGTACAACCGTCCCATGCGCTGGCCGGCCCGGGTGAGACGGCCGACCGCCGGGCCAGGATCCGGCAAACAATTGCCGCGGCCATGACACGATCGAAGCGCGAGATTCCCCATTACTATCTGAGCACGACCATCGACCTGGGCCGAGCCATGAGCTGGCTCAACGAAGACAATCAACGGCGCCCCGTCACGGAGCGGCTCCTCGCCGGGGTCCTGCTCATCAAGGCGGTCGCCCTGGGCCTGCGGCAGTTCCCGGAGCTGAACGCTTTGTGGAAGGGGAACGAGGCGCTGCCGAGCCGGGCGATTCATGTCGGCGTGGCGATCTCCTTGCGGCAAGGCGGCCTCATTGCCCCGGCCATTCATGATGCGGACAAACACAATCTTGGCGAACTCATGAACACCTTCCAGGATCTGGTCAAGCGGGCCAGGGCCGGCTCGCTGCGGAGCTCTGAGTTGTCGGACCCGACCATCACGGTCACCAGTCTGGGGGAGCAAGGGGTGGACACTGTCTATGGAGTTATTTATCCGCCTCAGGTCGCGCTGGTCGGCTTCGGCAAGATTGTTCAACGCCCCTGGGTCGTGGATGGAGCAGTCGTGGCGAGGCCGGTCGTGACCGCCACGCTCTCCGCAGATCATCGTGTGTCGGACGGCCATCGCGGCGGATTATTTCTCGCCACCATCGACCGGCTGCTGCAGGAGCCCACCCAATTATGACGACGCCACGGAAGCCTGATCAGATCGAAGACACCGTGCTCCGCCTTCTGGGAGAAATCGCACCGGAGGCGGACCTCACGGCCTTGAAGCCGGACGTGGGGTTCCGCGATCAGTTGGATCTGGACTCCATGGACTTCCTGAATTTTGTGATCCTGCTCCACAAAACATTTGGCCTCGACATTCCGGAATCGGACTATCCGAAATATGCCACGCTCAAGGGCTGCCTTGAGCAGTTATCCGAACCTCAACGATAGGAAAGGGAGCCCAGCATGAGACCCATGAGCCTCCTCAGTGCCCTCTGCCTGATCCTCTTCGCCGGGTCCTGGGCGGCCGGGCAAACGCCTCGCGGCAATCCCAAAGCCGGGCAGGCGATCTATGAACAGCACTGCCTCCGTTGCCATGGCGAAAAGCTGGATGGAAACGGGCCGGAGGCCCAATACCTGATCGTCCGGCCCGCCAATCTCCAATCCTCCCTCATTCGATACAAGACTGATTGGGAGTTGCTGGTGGCCATCTCCAACGGCGTCCTGTTCAGCCCCATGCACGGATACCGAGGCAAGCTGACCGATCAGCAGATGTTGGATGTGCTGTCCTACATTCGCACGATCGCCCCGCCCGAGTTTGTCAGCTAGCACGGGATCGTGTTGCTTCAATCGATAGACCTGCACCGAG
>DATIBM010000059.1:0-7041 GCA_035457545.1 Nitrospiraceae bacterium | reverse complement strand
GGTGCAATCGTTGGTCGAGAAAGACTTGTTTTCAGGATGGGGGGTTCGAACGGTGGCGGCGGACCAGGCTCGATACAGCCCGATGTCCTACCACAACGGGTCGGTCTGGCCCCATGATAATGCGATCATCGCCATGGGGCTGGCCCGCTATGGACATACCGATGCGGCGGTAAAGATTCTCCGGGCCCTGTTCGACGCCTCGCAATATTTCGATCTGCATCGGCTGCCCGAATTGTTTTGCGGGTTCGAGCGCCGGCCAGGCCAAGGTCCCAGCCTGTATCCGGTGGCCTGTTCGCCGCAAGCCTGGAGCGCGGCGTCGGTCTTCATGCTGCTGGCTGCCTGTCTGGGGCTCACGGTGCGGGCGACGGAGAACCGGATTGTGTTTCATCGTCCGCTGTTGCCGGAGTTTTTGCGCGAAGTGCACCTTCGCCATCTGCGCATCGGCGCCATGTCCGTGGATCTCGTGCTGACGCGGTCCAAGGACACGGTGCGAGTGGAAGCCTTGCGCAATGAGGGCGGAGTGGACATCGTGATCGCCAAGTAGCCACGGTGCCGGATTCGCGCCGCCTCGCAATCTCTTCTCCGAAGCCTGCCAAGCTCCCACCTCGCCGCATGTGAAAAAATTGCAAAGTCGAGCTGTCTGGAGGACTTCAAAAGTTCATTTGGAGTGTTTGCTTTCCCCTATGGCCACGAGGAATGGCCCTGGCGGTCGAGAACGGGGTCATGGACATATCTTATGGACATATCTTATTGATATCGTGTATGATTACGACCTGGTGTTCTGGGAGAGACATGCCGAAACTCCTGCCTGTATGAGAAACCATCCAGTGTGATGAGCTTCCCATTCAGTTGATTTTCTTCATCGTCGGACAAAGATTTTGTCCATTGTGCGGGGTCTCCGCGCGTCGTAATGTGACCCAGCGCAGAGGATCTGTTGGTGCCCCCTCCGAGAGGATCGAGACAGCGAGAACAGATGAGACGGTGTTTCGGATGGGCGGATGGTTTGCTGAAGCGGAGGCACTCAAGGGGCGCAAAAGCTAACCATCCGTTATTCCACGCTTCGCATCGATGGTTCAGACTAGGGTACGACTCGTGCCTGACGTGAGGCGCCAATCAAATTCAAAGAGAAGCTGTGCTGCATCGCAGTCTGAGCGTGACCGAATGAATGGAGTGGCAAAGGGGTGAGTCCGAAGCACCAGTCGAGCGGCCTGACGCGCACCTGCCTACCGACGCCGCATCCTGTGGACCGCCAAGTACATCACGCATCGTCATCTAGCTCGTTGAGGAGGAAAACCGAATTATGAGAATCGCGCAGGTCGCACCACTGTGGGAAAGTGTCCCGCCGCAACGGTATGGCGGGACCGAACGGATCGTCTCCTATATTACTGAAGAACTGGTTCGCCAGGGACATGATGTCACCCTCTTTGCGAGCGGGGATTCTGTGACCCAGGCGCGGCTGGAATCTATTTGTCCGCAGGCCCTTCGATTGAACAGCGGGATCTTCAATCGGGACGCTCCGATGATGATGTTGCTGGAACGCGGGTTCGGCGCGCCCGCCGGAACCTTTGACCTCATTCACTCGCATGTGGACTTCCTCGGGTTCCCTGTCGCTCGGCGAAGCGCCACCCCGGTCTTGACCACCTTGCATGGACGGCAGGATCTTCCCGAACTCGTTCCGGTCTTTCGTGAATTTTCCGACATGCCGTTGATCTCGATTTCGGACGCGCAGCGGAGGCCGTTGCCCTGGGCCAATTGGCTCGGGACGGTCCATCACGGGTTGCCGGAGGATCTGTACTCGTACCATTCGACGCCCGGAAAGTACCTGGCCTTCTTGGGGCGTATTTCCCCTGAAAAGTGCCCCGAACAGGCGATCGAAGTCGCCAAGCGCGTCGGTATGCCCCTTCGGATCGCCGCCAAGGTCGATCCCGCGGACCGCGACTTCTTCAAGGCCAAGGTGGAACCGCTCATGGACCATCCGTTGGTGGAGTTCCTGGGCGAGATCACGGACCAAGAAAAAAATCAGTTCATCGGCGAGGCCTACGCCCTGGTCTGCCCCTACGACTGGCCCGAGCCGTTCGGGCTCGTGTTGATCGAGGCCTTGGCCTGCGGCACGCCGGTGCTGGCCTACCGTCGCGGCTCGATTCCGGAAATCATCGAGGACGGCGTGACCGGGTTCATCTCCGAGAACATCGGGGAAATGGCCGCGTCCGTGACCCGGGTGGGCTCGGTCGACCGGGCCCGCTGCCGGGCTGCGTTCGACCAGCGGTTTACCGCGCGGCGCATGGCGCAGGATTACGTCAAGTGCTACGAGCGGTTGATTGAAGCCAGGTATGTGACCGCGGAGGTGCAGCCGAGTAACGGCCGACATTCGGTGTCGTTGGTGGGGAGTTAAATGGCGATCGAGACAGAGGCGAGGAAGGACAAGATGAACCAGGGGGCGTCACAGACCGTTGAGCCAGCCGCCGAGCCGGAGCCCGCTCCCAAGGGCGGCGGGTGGCTGCTGCTCCGCACGCGGGACTTCGGATTGCTCTTCTGGGGGCAACTGACGTCGCAGATCGGCGACAGCCTCAGCAAGGTCGCGTTGCTGTGGTTCGTCTATCAGATGACGGGGTCGGCCCTGAAGATGGCCGTCATCGGACTCTTGCAGACCGTGCCGCCGCTTGTGCTCGGTCCCGTGATCGGCGTGTATCTGGATCGGTTGCCGACGAAAACGACAATGATCGTCGTCGATTTGCTTCGAGCCGTCCTGGTCATGCTGATTCCCGGGCTCTATGCCCTGGATCTGCTGACCTTGGAACGGTTGTATGTCCTGGTGTTTTGCGTGGCGGTCGTGTCGATGGTCTTTGGTCCCGCCTTGGCCTCGGCGGTGCCCCAGATTGTCCGGCGAGAGCAGCTCACGAGCGCGAACGCCCTGCTTCAAGGGACGGCCAATATCGGCGTCTTGATCGGTCCGGCGATCAGCGGGCTCGGGATTGTCCTGATCGGAGCGCAGAACGTGCTCTACGTGGATGCCGCCACGTTCCTGATCTCCGCCCTCTGTCTGATGCCGATCCGCATGCGGATTCGCGCGGCCGCCGATCCGGTGGCGGAGGCGAAGCGGTCCTTCCGGGAAGATTTGCTGGCCGGCTTCCGGTTTGTGTTCATTCAGCATCGGACCATCACGGCGCTCATGTTGACGGCAACGCTCTACAGTCTGGGCGTCAGCGCCTTCGTGTTCATGCTGCCGGTGTTTGCCGAACAGGCGTTGAACGTGGGGCCGTTGGAACTCGGATGGCTCTGGTCTTCGCTGGGGATCGGCATGCTGGCCGGCTCGGCCTGGTTGGCTTCAAGAAAACACCAGGCGACCGCCAACGGATTCAAGATGATTTCGAGTTCCATGACCGTGGGAGGAGTGGCGGTCTGCGGGTTGAGCATGCTCCCGACCCCGCTTGTGGCCACCGGCCTGATCGTCATCATTGGAGGCAGCACCGCCCTGTTTATGCCGATCGTGTGGGGGGTTTTGCAGGAGTTGACGCCGGAACCGCTCCTGGGCCGCGTGTTCACGACCTTCAGCACAGGGGGCATGGCCTCGGCGATGGCAGGGATGGCGGGGTTTGGCTGGGCTGCCGACACCATGGGCCCCGGCATCTGCCTGGTCGGCATCGGCTTGGTGTTGCTGGTCACCGCATGCGTCGCAGCCGGGTGCAGCCGGGTCCATTATCCGGCCGGCGACCGGAAGCAAGCGGAAGAAGCCCTCGCGGCGTAAGAGCGGGAGCGGGTTTCGAACCGAGTCGTTACGATGAAGATTCGAAGGCGCGACGGACGATCGCCTGCGCGTCGGCCTGGATTCGTTTCAGATGGTCCCGGCCGCGGAATGACTCGGTATAGAGCTTGTACACCTCCTCCGTCCCGGAAGGGCGAGCGGCGAACCAGCCGTGGCGGGTGACCACCTTCACGCCACCGATCGAGGCTCCATTGCCCGGAGCCTTCGACAGCACTGACAGGACCTGATCTCCGGCCAATTCGCTGACCTGAAGTTTCTCGGGTGAGAGGTTCTGGAGGATCATTTTTTGACGGCCCGTGGCCGGAGCATCGATCCGCTCGTAACAGGGCTCGCCGAGTTCCTTCGTCAGGTCTCGATACAATTCGCCCGGGTCCTTTCCCGTCACGGCGCGCATCTCGGCTGCCAGCAGATCCATGATGATGCCGTCCTTGTCGGTTGTCCAGACGGTCCCGTCCATCCGGAGAAACGACGCGCCCGCGCTTTCCTCCCCGCCGAATCCCAGCGATCCGTCCAAGAGTCCCGCCACAAACCATTTGAAACCCACCGGCACCTCGACGAGCCGACGGCCGAGCGAGGCCGCCACCCGGTCGATCAAGCTGCTGCTCACCAGGGTCTTGCCGATGGCGGCGGTTGCGGGCCACTGAGGCCGATGGGTAAATAAATAGGCGATGGCCGTGGCGAGGTAGTGATTGGGATTCAACAGCCCCGCGCTTCGCGTCACGATGCCGTGGCGGTCGGAATCCGCGTCGTTTCCAAAGGCCACGTCGAAACGGTCGCGCAACGCAATCAGCGCGCTCATCGCATGGGGGGAGGAACAGTCCATCCGAATCCTTCCATCCCAATCGAGCGGCATGAACCGGAATGTCGGATCGACCGACCGGTTGACGAGTTGAATGTCCAAGCCGTACCGCTCCGCCAACGGCTCCCAATAGCCCACCACGGAGCCGCCGAGCGGGTCCGCCCCGATCGTCAATTTCGCCTCGCGGATGCGCGGCAGGTCCACGACATGGACCAAGTCCGCGATAAAGGTTCCGACGTAATCGTGCCGGTGGACGGTCCCGGCCTGCATCGCCCGCTCGTATGGAATCCGCGCCACGCTGCGTAACCCATCGGCCAATAACCGATTGGCCCGTTTCTCAATCCATTTCGTGATGTTGGTGTCCGCCGGTCCGCCGTTCGGTGGGTTGTACTTGAAGCCCCCGTCCTCAGGCGGGTTGTGGGAGGGGGTGACGACAATCCCGTCCGCCAGTCCCGTAAGCCTGCGTCGGTTATGGGTCAAAATGGCGTGCGAAATGACCGGGGTCGGTGTGAACCCGTCGTCCCGATCGACCATGACCTCCACGCGGTTGGCGGCCAGCACTTCGATGGCCGTGCGAAAGGCCGGTTCCGACAGGGCGTGGGTGTCCCGGCCCAGGAAGAGCGGCCCGGTGATCCGTTCCTGTTGCCGGTACTCGCAGATGGCCTGCGTGGTGGCCAAGATGTGGGCTTCATTAAAAGTCTGCCGCAAGGCCGAACCCCGATGGCCGCTGGTCCCGAAACTGACGCGATGGGCGGGGTTGCCAGGGTCCGGTTTCTCCGCGTAGTAGGCGTGCTGAAGGGCGGCAGGGTCGATCAGCAGATCCGGCGGAGCCGGCTTACCGGCTAGCGGGTGGATGGCCATGGGCGTGTAGAAGAGCCGGACACTGCGCTCGGATCAAGCACAACCGGCTTGCGCGATCATAGTGCGGACGGAGACCTGAAACAAGGGACTTTGTGACAAACGAAGGATCGGAGAGGGTTGGGCGGGAGGAGCCCGAGGCGAGGGCCGGAGCGTCGTCGCGCGGACCCGTTATCAGCTAGGCGAACGCCGGAGGCGCAACCAATCCAGGATGCGCTCGCAGGCGGCTTCGATCGGCCCTTCGGCGATCAGCGCAAAGCCAAGCAGCGCCAAGATGCTCATTACCAGTCCGGCTTCCTCCACTTCAGACATCGGCTCCTCCTTGCAGGTTGGAAACGAGGCTTCACGCTAGCCGAGGGCGGCCTTGCCATGATAGTCCTCAAAGGGAGAGAGCCGCGGCCTTTCGTGGGAGTGAGGCACAAGCCGCAGTGGCGAAGGCCCCTCAAAGGAGGGGCGGGTCGAACGAAGGGCCAAGTCGGTCGGGGTGCTTGTGAGGCCGACCCCGATTGATCCACTGCCAAGCGAAGCTCGGCCTCTGTCCCCGCCCTGGTGGTCCGAACGATCGACCGGCTTGATAGAATCGCTCTTGCGATTCGGCCGTGATCGGACTTAAGATTGCGTGGTCGTTCTTTCCTAGGCCGATCGTCACCAAGGGGATGGCGGTGTTTTGGCAAACGCGAAACCCGGCGAACCGACGCGAGCGGCTCTGCTCGCTGTGCGGCAAGCAAGAGGCCGCCGTCCGCAACCTGATCCCCAGCCCCACCCATTACACCTGCGATGCCTGCCAGGCCAAAGCGCCGCTGTTGATCTGCGATGAATGTATGCAGCGCTGGTCCGCGTCCCTGACGCAGGAGCGCGCGACGTCCGGAGCGCCTCCGTCCGGACCGATGGCGGTTCCCAAGCCGACCGAGATCAAGGCCACGCTGGATGAGTACGTCATCGGGCAGGACCGTGCGAAAAAGGTGCTCTCCGTTGCGGTCCACAACCACTACAAGCGCATTCTGAATCGGGAGCGTCTCACCAACGTCGATTTGCAGAAGGGCAACATCATGATGATCGGGTCCACCGGGACGGGGAAGACGCTGCTCTCCCAGACCCTGGCCCGCATCCTTCGCGTGCCCTTCGCCATCGCCGACGCGACGACGCTCACCGAAGCCGGCTATGTCGGGGAAGACGTGGAGAACGTCGTCCTGAAGCTGTTGCAGTCCTGCGACTATGACGTGGCCCGCGCGGAGACCGGGATCATCTATATCGACGAGATCGACAAGATCAGCCGCAAGCTGGAAGGCCCGTCGCTCACGCGGGACGTCTCGGGCGAAGGCGTCCAGCAGGCGCTCCTGAAACTGGTCGAAGGGACGCTGTGCAACGTGCCGCCGAAGGGCGGGCGCAAACATCCCGAGCAAGAGTACATCCGCGTGGATACGACGAACATTCTCTTCATCTGCGGCGGGGCGTTCGTGGGATTGGATCAGGTCATCGCCCAACGGACGGCGCCGAAGCGGATGGGCTTCAGCGCGGCCGTGCCGGTGCAGGAAATCGAAGGCCACACGGATCTGCTCGCCTCCGTGCAATCGGAAGACCTGCTGAAATTCGGTCTGATTCCGGAGTTTGTCGGCCGGTT
>DATIBM010000058.1:0-37787 GCA_035457545.1 Nitrospiraceae bacterium | reverse complement strand
CGGAGATAAGGTCGACGTCGAATTCCTGCGGGCGGGGGATCTCCATCGGACGGTGATCGCGTTACGGGAGCGTCCCATTCCCGCCGTGACGCCGCAGGTCCATACAAGCCTTCCGCTCACAGACACCGCCGCGCCGGTCGGGCCGCGATGGGGATGGGTTGTGACCAACTACTAACCGATATTTTGTTCGCCGGCATGGCTTCGCATCGCGGTCTTAGCGCAGCGTGGTGGCAGCGAGACTTGCGACGACGCACCAGATCACGACGAAGAAGGCGCTCGCGCGCCAGGTCACGAGAAGGGCCAATCCAATTGCTGCAATGGCGAGACCGGCTGGCCCGCGCACCGCGCTCGTCCAGATCGGATCGTACAGTGCTGCGCCCAAGATCCCGACGACGGCGGCGTTGATGCCGGCGATGGCTTTCGCTGCAGCCAGCCGGTCGAGAATGGTCTGCCAGTGGGGAAGCACCCCGGCCACCAGCAGGAACCCGGGTAGGAAGATCGCGGCCAAAGCGACGGAAGCTCCAAGCAGGCCGCCTTCGTCACCCGGCAGGCGCGCGCCGAGATACGCGGCCAGTGAGAACATCGGGCGGGGAACCGCCTGCGCGGCCCCATATCCGGCGAGAAAATCATCGGCAGACATCCATCCTGCTTTGACGACCGACTCTTCGAGCAAAGGCAAGACGACGTGGCCTCCGCCGAACACCAAGGCGCCCGACCGATAGAACGCTTCCGCGACGGCAAGTGTCAACGATCAGCTGAAATTCCCCCCTGTGCGATCAGGTGAAATTCCCCCCTCCGGGTGATGACTGCGGATGTTGAGTCCGACCTGATGGTCGAACCCCGTGCCGATCGTGGTTCCTGGCGCCGTTTATGACGCCGATTTTCGGGTGGACTCCGTGTCTGCCCCGCGGGTGGGCTTGACCAACCCCGCTTTGAGCTTCTCACGCAGCCGGTAACTCTCCCCCTTGATGTTCACGGTAATGGAATGATGGAGCAGCCGATCCAGAATCGCCGTGGCAATCACGGGATCGCCGAACACGTCGCCCCAGGCGCCAAGGCTCTGATTGCTCGTCAGAATGATCGCGCCCCGTTCATACCGGCGCGAGACGAGTTGAAAGAACAGATTGGCGCCCTGCCGATCAATCGGGATGTACCCAATCTCATCGATGATCAGCAGCTGCGGTTGGGTCAGGAGCTTGAGTTTCTCGTCCAACCGGTTGTCAGCCAGGGCTTTGCCGAGACTGGCAATGAGCCCCATGGCCGTGGTGAACAAGACGCGCCGCCCTTGTTCACAGGCGGTGATCCCTAACGCCACGGCCAGATGCGTCTTGCCCACACCGGGCGGCCCGAGCAACAGCACGTTCTCGCCGTGCTCAAGGTAGCGGCCCGTCGCGAGCTCGCGCAGAACCTTGGCATCGATCGACGGCTGAAACTTGAAGTCAAACTGCTCCAGCGTCTTCTGAAAGGGGAACCGGGCCATGGCCAGGCGCGTGGTCAGATGCTTGGCCCCCTTGGCCTGAACTTCCCGGCTGAGGAGGTCTTCGACCACATCACTATAGGAGCGGTCTTGTTTGGCGGCTTGTTCCAATAGGGTCGGGAGCTCGGCCGCCACGTGATACAGCCGGAGCCGCTGACAGTAGGCGTGAAGCCGGTCAAGTTGCGGGGTGCTCATGCGCCACCTCCTGCCTCGGCCACGGCGGCATAGCGGGCAAGATCACGGACCATGACCTCGCCCATGGGCTGATAGGCGGGATCCCACTGCGGCGGATTCGCCGCCGGGGAGAGCGCCCCCGGCCGGAAGAGCCCCTGATAATGGGCCCGATCCATGACGACCGTATGCCGGGGGGCCTTCGCATGCCGCGCGATACACGCCGTCCCCTGGAAGATCTCGTAGTGCGTTGTGGTCTCCTGCACGGTGACGGTGGTCCCAACGTACTGCACCGGCACCGAGTAGCGTGCGGCCCCGATGGCGACCAACGCCTCAGCCGGCACCCGGCGAACGCGTTCCCGCTCGTAACGATACGGGGCCCGCGCCCCCAGCGGGGTGAGCGTTTCGCGGGCAAACCGGGCGATTGGCTGCTCATGGGTGGTGCCGTGGATCCGTTGATCGGCCACGGTGACCATCCATTCCTCCAACCAGGCATTGAGCGCGTCCCAGGAGACGAACCGCCGACCGGCCAGCGCGTTGCGCTTGACGTACTTCACCCCGCTCTCCACCTTGCCCTTCGTTTGGGCACGATAGGGCTGACACGCCCGCGGGGTCACCCCGTAGTAACGCACGAAGTCCTGAAAGACCGGATGCCACTGGACCTCCCGGTCCCGACGCCCCAGCACCAGCGGACGCGGATTGTCATACAGACAGGTCAACGGTACCCCACCGAAATGGCGGAAGGCCCGTTCATGCCCATCCAGCAGCGCACTCAGCCGCTCGTGTGGATAGGCCCGCACCCACAGGCGCCGAGAATAGCCCAAGGTCATGACGAACAGATGGACCCGCTCCCGTTGGTCGTCGATCCACACGTGGAGTTGGCCGAAATCCACTTGGCCTTGCTCACCCGGGCCGGTCTCGTAGCGGACGGTCGCCACGGCCGCCCAGCGTGCCTCGGCCCGCCACGGACGAATCGCGCGCCGGACTTGCTGCACTCCACCGGTGAAGCCCAGTCCCTGGATCTCGCGATGTAACACCACGGCGTTCCATCCCACTTCCGGGCCTCGCTGGGCCAGGCGCTCCCGATAGAGATCCAGCCCGCAGGGCCGCGGGCCCCGCTGGCGCGGTTGCCATTGGCTCAGTCGCCGCCACCGCTTCACCGTTTTCCGATCCACCCCGAGCTCACGAGCAATCGTCTTGATCCGCTCACCCCGCGCTAATCGCGCCAGCACCTCCTGCACCGTATCTTCTCGTAACATCAGCTCCTCGCTCCTGTGGTGATCACAGAGCAAGGAGCCTACCGAAGATTGACTCGTTTCCGACATAGCCCGCCTCCATGGTTAGGGAGGGGGGAATTTCAGCTGATCACTGAGGGGGGAGTTTCACACAATCGCTGACAGTCCCGGACGTCCGTCGGAGACATGTCATGTAATTGGCCTCGGATGGCAGGGATGAGCACAGAGGGTGGAGCTATCGCGCTTGTCTGATGCCGCCTGCCGTGAGGCTGCCGCTGCAACCGGCATTCGACTCCGGTCGAGTTTCAGAGGGAGCAGCGGCCAAACGAGAGAAAGCAGTGGCCATCCTCATCGCAACGCATGATGGCGAACCCCGGGTGTGCTCGCCCTGCATCAGCCGAGGCTTTCAGGGCAGGAGGACAACTGCTTTGGTAAAAAAATTGGTGAGGAAAATGTCTTGGAGATGAGATGGATAGAATGGCTTCCCGAACTTGACGAATTTGGGCAATGGAAGTACACGCTTCCAATTAGTATCCAAGGAAGAAACGTGTTGATCACCATACTCAAATTTGTCGATCGGGCGAGGGCCGTAATTCGTGCCCATTTGACGAAAATAGGTATGTTCGTACCTATAATAAGTAATTTGAACTAAAATAGATATTGACATTTAGCTTATGCCGTCATATAAGGCCTCCGCAACTTAGTACTGTAAAGTACTAAACCAGGGTATTGGTCAAGTTGTTGGAGCCTGATGAGTGCTACCCTGCACAGCGCTCTTCTTGCCAGCCCACAAAACCATGAGCCACTGATATGACCCTCAAGGTATTAGGGTCAGTCATTCTGGTGGCATGTGGTCTCCTGCTTTTTCTAACACTACCTGGGTCAGTTTGCGCTTCTGGAATGTGTCCAGATATCCCTTCTGGTGGGGGAGAGTCCATGAGCGCGACGGCGAAAACTGTGACGACCGGCTGCTCTGTGGCGAATGGGATGTATGTTAGGACGTAGACCAACCTTCGGCTCGATGCTATCGCGACGGCTTTTGGACAATGTCAACTTGTCGTGCCCCAATGTACGCCTGGATGTGTGTGCGTCCCGAGTTCAACCGTCTATGAACGGGTCTTGTACTTCATCTATTCGTGGGTAGATATTACGAGCCAGTCTCAAAACGGGACCTATACGGTTGGACGGGTTTATGGAAAGAATCCAAATGGGACAACGGCCTACTTGCATGTCCTGGACACGACACAGCCAGATACGACAGGCCCACTGAGCTTTGGGATAGGATCCGCAGGTGAATATTTCCTACATTTCCAAGGGAGCATCAATACGACGATATGTAATATGCTGCCGAATGTGACTCCACAATACGATATTATGGTCCATGCGCGGTCGGCTTTGCATAGAGGAGAAAGATTCAACGGGTCGCTGGTTGGAGGAATAAGTCTTCCAGATCCAGGGACAGGCTATTATCAAGAACGTGGTACAGATACGAAGAATACGGATGATTGGGGCGGCCTAGAGGCAGCAATACGCCTCATTCAAACCGTGGGTAACCAGTGGTTCCAGAACCATCCTGCACCGCGGATTGGAATTCTGGATATAAGCCGGCCAACGGGTGGTGCGTTTGCTCCTCACGCAGAACATCAGAATGGGCTCGATATTGACGTGCGTTATGTTCGGAATGATGGCCAAGATGGCCCACTAGACTTAGCCGATCCAAATCAGCTTCAAAATTTGTATAGTAGATCCTTGACCATAGAGTTATTGAACCTATTTGCTGCAAGTGGCTCGCTATACAGGATACTTGTTTCTCCACTTTCCAACATTACCTCTTCCGATGTTCCAGGTGTGAATATCGTGCAAGCGAGTGGGCATGATAATCATATTCACGTGTCACTGGTCGATCCTGACGGAGCAGATAGCAATAACTGCCCCTAAGATAAAGGAACTAATGCGGCGCTTCATCGCCAACATTATTGGAGAATTAACGCTTGGCGCGTTCATGTTGGTGGCTATGACGGCTGGTATCACCGTCGAAGGGTCCCGCACTGATAGCGAAGACATGGTGTTCTCGTATGCTCGGGAAAGTGATCGTGTCGTTTTTGGCGGGGTTGGTTATGTCAATACCATTCTTCAGGATATGAACCATCCCGACAAGTCCGTCCTCTACGTTCAGGATTTAGCGACGGGGACGAAGAACAAGGTCTTTGAAGCAGGGGACCGATACGTGGGCAACCCCCAAGTTGCTCCCTCGGGGGCAGCCATTGCAGTACAGGTCTCTCCAGATACAGGGTTTCACGAGACTAGACTTCTCGTTCTGACCGGAGATGGCAAAGAGATTACTTCCTTCGCTCAAGGCCGAGAGTTTGCCTGGAGTCCCGACAGCCGGTTTCTAGCCTATACCACCGGAGAGGTGAAGCAAATATACACACTTCAGTCGACTGGTACCTGGCTCTACGACCATCGTCTGAGAACGACGAAAAAGATTTATGACAAGGGGCACTATGTGGCTTGGTCGCAGGCGGACCATAACCTGTACATTTGGGATGAATCCGATGGCCGCCGTCATATCCTGCGATACGACCCTATGACACAAAAAGTTCTGGAGACAGCATATAAGGGAATTTATTTTTCTCCGACCGGCCGTTACTACCACGGCACTCGCCCGTCCGGCGTTGGGACCGTTGAGGTTTTTGAGACAAGAACGAATCAGCCGGTCCTAGCTCGGCGTCCTCGGATTGCTGCGCTGATGCAGCGTGCCAGGATCGTGGGCTGGGCCACAGAGGGAGATGTGCTCATACTGGAAATCCATCGGCCGGAGCTCACGAGCAAAGAATATCCCCACGGCAGATTCGATACGATTCTGTACGATGTAGTGAATGACATCGCGCGGGTCATTCCTAATGATAGTGTGATCGGGTGGCACCAAGGACAACCTATCCTACTTGAGGGCGGGAAATTCTCCAAGCGCCCACTCACGTCACTCCCGCTCCTTCCGGACAAGCAATAGAACCCCCTAACTATCCCATCGTCATGTCCGCAGAGAAGCTCCCTCACCAGTCGCCGTGGGACATTCCATTGCATAAGGTCTAGCAGGCTGCGTGAAAACCCTGGTCCAATGAATCAATGGACCCCGAACGCCATCGGGAGTGCCGCCGGCGCACCTTCTTGCCGCGGTGACGGCCCAGTCTGAACGCCGTGCCACCGCGAAGTGTGACCATGAGGAGCAGCCCGACGGTCTTCAAGCACCCGAAGACTTCGTCGACGCTTTTTCGCTTCTGTTGACTGAGGGCGTGGCTCGGGGTGGCGCGTGGTCCGGACGTCAATGGCATTGGTCCGTCGCGTCGTGAGCTGGGGCACATGCGAGGTCACCTGACGCGCCCGCAACGCGCCGACGAACGCCCAGTGTCACATTAAGCCAAGCCTCGGCAGGAAAAGAAAAGCCGCTGCCACCGACTTTAATATTCCCTTTCTCGGCCTCGGATGGCAGGGATGAGCACAGAGGGTATGGCCATCGCGCTTGTAGTCTGCCGGCAGCAGTGAGGCTGCCGCTGCGACCGGCATTCGACGCCGGTCGAGTTTCAGAGGGAGCGGCGGCCGAACGAGAGACAGGAAGGGCGACCCCCACCCCAACGCATGATGGCGAAGCCGGCGTGCTCGTCCTGCCTCAGCCGAGGCCATTGAGAAAGAAGGACAACCGCTTTTGGTCGAAGAATTGGAGAAGGAAATATCTTGTAGATGAAACCGGCCATGGTGGCTCCCCAGTCTCTATCTGGCACGAACACTACTGTTCCAGATATTCACGTCGAGCTAGCGCAGACTCCCGTTCAGCGAGATCCCGTGCGGAGCATCAGCGCGGCAAAGCGCTTTTGCTCGAAGGGGCGGTCATTTCACCACAATGAGCTGCCTTAGAGGTAATGGTCGTGATTCGCGGCAAGGTCAGTGGGGAGTTTATGGAGTTCCGCGGGAGAAATAGCCCGAGCGAGCTGCGCGATCCGGTCCCCAATTGAAACAGCCCGCCTCTTTCGGGTCGCGCGGGATCGGACGGATGATTTGGCCCTCTTTTTTTTGCTGTGGGAAGGCATGGATCAATTATAGTCACCCGGCGAAACCGTGACAACCGACGTCGTCGAACTGACCACGGTTGGGAGTTGACTAAGCGGGATGGGTAAAAAGTGAGAAGGGCTACCGCTCGTTTGAGAGACTGCCCTTCCGATGATGGCTCCCCGGGCAGGACTCGAACCTGCGACCAATCGGTTAACAGCCGATCGCTCTACCAACTGAGCTACCGGGGAACGTGATCTTCGTATGGAAGCTGACCTCGATGAGGTCGGGCAGGGCGCGATTGTAGCACAAACTCGGGGGAAGGGAATACCGCCTCGTTTTTCCGATCTCGCGGCTTACACGTCGAAATCCTCCGTTTCGTCCTCTTCGGAGGAAGCATCGGAGTTGCCCTCGGAGAGGTCGGCATAGTGCTTGGCCCAGGACAGGTAGATGTTGCCGCTGTCCCGCATGGCGTCCGCGCCCTTCATCAACTTGCCGACCAGCTCCGGATCCTTGCCGGTGGCCTGGATCTCAGCCGCCCGCTGCTCCAGCGCCTGGGGAAATTCCCTGAGCAGGCCGGCGATATCCATGAGTAAGGCGGTGACGGTATTGTCTTCCCGTTCCATTGTCTGCGCTCCCTGCTGATTCGGATCGAATAAAAAAACCCCACGGCGCGGACGCCATGGGGTTTCTGCAACTACCGTGACGAAGGCTCAACCTTGGTAGGCTTGACCCAAGGCGGCGGATTCTCCCTTCTTGGACATGAGCGTGCCGTCGGCGCTGACCGCCACCATCTCGATCGCCTGGTGCTTGGCCGCGTTACAGACCACGACGCAGAGCTCGCAGCCTTTGCACCGCTCGATGGTGACCTCCGCGACCATTTTGCTGACATTGAGGTCCAGGCAGTTGGCCTCCGGACAATACATAATGCACAGCCGGCAGCCCTTCTTGGCCGTGCATTTGTCGTCGATCACTTGGGCTACGTTATACATGCGTTCTGTATCCTTCTCTCGATTACGCCGCGACCGCCGGATTCCCGACCCGCAGTTCCACCTTGTTTTTCTCGGCCCACTCCGCTCCGATTTCATAGGCCCGCCGAACGGTGGCCAGATTCTTCTGGAGCAGCATTTCCTTCTTCGCGAACTTCTTCTTGATGGCTTCGTCCAACGAGGCCGTGCCGCCCGAGGCGACGAACTTCTTGCCGAACCGCTCCTGGAGCGCCCCGTCGAGGGCTTCCATCGTCACGCACTTGGTGATCCCCGCCACCGAGCCGATCATGGTCATGTTCGTGGAAAGCTCCGTGCCGGCGATTTCCAGCGCGATTTGGGTGCCCGGGATATACAGCGTGGCGACGTTCAAATCCTTGAGCCGCTCGATGTCTTCCTCGGACAGCAGCGGCACGTCGGAATTGATGATCACCACGCCGCCTTCCTTGATGCCCGAATAAAAGGGCATCGTGTAGCTCTTCCCCATCGTGATCACCTGGGGATGGAACACCTCGATGACGTCCGGGAAGACCAGCTCGCCCCGGTCATAGATCCGCTCGATGCCGATGCGGCAATAGCTTTCCGCCGGCGCCATCCGTTTCTCCGCGCCGAAGAACGGATTGGAGATCGAGAACTTCCCGTCCCGGTTGGCCGCCATCGCCATGACATGCGCGGCCGTGACGGCGCCTTGCCCGCCCAAACCAGACATTCGGATATTCAGTCGCTTTTTAATCATGGTCGATCCTCTTGGTGGTTTAGGCCTGCTGCCCGGCCAATTGCTTGGCGGCGGCTTTCTTTTCCTTCTCCTTGGCGGCCATCTCGGCCAGGAATTGCTTGGCCGGCTCGCTGATGTACTCCTTGTAGGCGAACCGCTCGGTCGGCTTCTCGGAATCCCGCATTTCCTGGAGCCCTTCCATGCTGTTCTTGCCGATCTCCAGAATGCAGGGCGTATAGAGCTGCAGATAGGTCGGTCCGATCTCCCGGGCGATCAGGACCGCGTTTCGGATGACTTTCTCGACGAGCGAGGGCTTGCTCACGGTGCAATTCACCACGTAATGGCAGCCCGATTCGCGGGCGATTTCCGGCAGCCGCACCTTGTCAAACAGCTTGCCGACCGGCGCCATCTTGGCGACGAAGCCCTTCTGCATCAGCCCGCTCTCCTGGCCGCCGGTGTTGGCATACAGCTCGTTGTCGAAGCAGATCGTGGTGAACTTCTCCTGGCGGAACCACGCCTGTAACGTCATGTCCAATCCGATATCCACCGTGGCGCCGTCGCCGGCCAGCACCACCACATCCTTGACCTTGCCGGGAAAGCGGACCGTCAGGGCCCGCTTCAAGCCGGAGGCGATGGCGTTCTGGTTGCCGAACAACGAGTGGATATTGTGGACGGCCACCATGGGGAACACGAGGCTCGTACAGCCGGTGGACCCGACCATGACCGTATCCTCGGGAGCCGGCAAAGACGCGAGAATGTACCGGAAGGCCATGGATTCGGGACAGCCGGCGCACAAGGAATGCTGCTCGATCAGCTCCTTGGAATTGCCGATGTCCTTCCACCCGCGGTCTTCTTTTCCATAGGTGGACCGCTGGACGAGATCCTGATACTCCGGCGGCATGATATCGAAGAGTTCCGGTGCGATCTTAATCCGCTCTTTGCTCATTGGGGCCTCCTCTACGGCGTCAGTCTATCGGTATGGCGAACTCTGTTGGCTGATCCTCGTGAACCTTTCGACCGGTCTGCGTCTCAACTGCCGCGTCCGGCGAGGGAGAAGGTCTTCATCCCGAGCGCGGTCTTGATTTCCGACACGATGATTTCCGGCGGCATGGTCATCCCGCCGCAAACATGGGGGCCGGCGTGGACGCGGTCGCTGTTCGGAATCGTCGCCCGGATCTCTTTCGCCAGCCAGCCGGTGACGTTGAATTCCGGCACGAAAATATGCTTCGCGTGTTTGGTCGCTTCGCGGATTTCCTCGCCCGGCCAGGGCCGCAACGTCTTGACCTTCACCAGGCCGCACCGCAGGCCTTCGTCTTCCAGCAGCCGGATCGCTTCCCGTCCCTGAGAGACCGCCGTGCCCGAAGACACGATCATCACGTCGGCGTCGGTGTTTTCCGCATCGATGAGGCCGTTGATCCAGTGGCTGGTGTGCTTGCGCGAGCGTTCCACGGCCGCCCACACCTCTTGTTGCCAACTGGCATGGGTGGCGTAGCTGATGTAATTGCTCTTCATCACGAAGGGATCGCGCATCATCCGGACCGGCGGACACTCCATGTCCATGCAGGGGACCGGCGAGCGGTAGGGATCGTAGGGAGGCAGGCACATATCGGCCGGCGTCAGTTGCACGACGTCCTTCGTATGCGTGACGAAGAAGCCGTCGCAGCAGAGCGCCAGCGGCAGATGCACGTCGGGCTCCTCGGACACCATATAGCCCTTTAGAATCCAATCAAAGAAGTCCTGGGCGGTTTCGGCGTGCCAGACCAGCATGCCGGTGTTGAGCAGGTAGGAGATCTCCAGCGTGTCGGGTTGAATCGACAACGGAGAGTTGATGCCGCGACAGGTCACGATCATCTGGATCGGCAGCCGCGCTCCCGCCCACATGGGGAAATTCTCCATCGCGCGCATCGTGCCGGGCCCGGCGGTGGTCGTGAAGACCCGGGCTCCGCCGAATGCGGCGCCGGCGCATTGCGACATGACGGCGAACTCGCTTTCACCGCGGAAGTAGTCGCCGATGTAACCCTCGGCGAACAATTCCCCGATCAGGGCCGCCGCTTCCGACTGCGGCGTGATGGGGTAGGCGATCATCACGTCGCAACTCGCGCGGCGGATGGCCTCCTTGATCACCTCGCTGCCCGTGTAGAACGACGGGGTGCGGGGCGCCTCGTGCATCATCTTCCACGGGTCCGTATAGGTTTGCCCTTTTTTATTTTGTGTCCCGATCAGGGATTTGGGGTCAGCCATGGATCGAGCCTCCTTGTCAGTCAGCCCATTCGGGCTTCCGGATTAGGTCGATGGATTTAATTTGATGCCGTACTGCGCCCGGACGCTTTTCGCACGGTAACCGAGCCTTTCAATCTCTTAACCCACTCCGCGAGACGCAGGATTTTTTCGACCGACGCGTCGCGGAATGACAGCATCGCGTCCTCGTGACCAGCCTGGGCGCACATGGCGATCGTATAGCAGGACGTGCCGCCGCGGATGATCTTGAGCGACAGGTTCGCTTGATGACAATGGACGCCCACGAACATGCAGGCATCGATCTTGTTGTGCCAGATCGTCAGATTCGGGTGGTTCGGGTTGATCTCGACTTCGGGATTGATTTTCGGGTACTTGGGGCGATAGTCGGGCATGGGAATGAGCATCGCCTTTTGTTCCGGAGTGACGCACTCCTTGATCGTTTCATACAGGTGCCGGACCGCCGCCGCCTTTTTCGCCGCTTTCTCATTCCAGGCCCACAGCACCAAGGGACCGGGGAAAATCGTCGGAACGCGGGCCATGAGAAACTGCCGCGCCGCCTCTTCCATGGCCTTTTCTTCCGGGACGATGACGCCGTTGATATGCGCCTCTCCCGGATTCGGCAGAACGATACCCATGGACGCGGCGGCGGGAGGCAAGAAATGCTCTGGGCCTGGTAAGACACGATATTCGCTCATTGTTGATCGGGCTCCGACGTTAGAAATGAGATTGCGCGCTCGTGGCGGAAGCTGGGCCACACTTTATGCTTTCTCAGCGAGTTGTGCAAGTTCACAGAAGGCCCACCGTGGAGAAATTTCGGGCCATCGCTCGATTCACAGCTTAGGCCTTTCGGGCTAAGTGCGCGATCTCTTGGTTTCAGGCCCATCGACGTGATCTAAGCGATTACTATAGCGAGCGATTCTGAACGGTGTCAACGCGCCACAGGCGTGATCATGAGGATGATCGACAAGCGGCTTTCAGACCCAGGGCACAGGCCTGCTCGAAGTCCGAGATCGCTTCTCCGGTCAGGCCGAGGGTTTCGTGCAATTGCCCGCGCTGGCGGAGGGCCTCCGCGTGAAGGGGAAGGGCAGCCAACAGCGTGTTGAGATCTTCGAGCGCGTCCTTCTGGCGGTGAAGCGCCCTGCGGACTCTGCTACGAAGGAGGTAGGCTTCGGCCTGATACGGGACCCATGAGGGAAGCGGGTCACCGCCGAGAAGGCCGTCCAGTATCGCCGAGGCGTCTGACCAGCGGCGGGCAGCGATATGTTGCTTGGCTGTGCGGATCGCCAGAACCGTCATCCGCTGCCGGGCCAGATCAAACAGCGGGTCGATGTCCAGGAGCTGGCGATAATCACTCAGGGATTCGGCGAAGTTGCCTTGTAGACCGTGGACTTCCGCGCGGCCGAGCAGCGCCCAGGTCTGGTAGGGGTCGATGGCCAGGGCCCGGGAGAAGTCGCCGGAGGCCATGCGAATGAAAAGGTCGAAGTCCGCATCGGGACCATGACGTGTCTTCGTCGCGCTGGCCGCCTTCAGGTACGTCTGTCCCCGCACCACATAGGCCTCCGCCAATTGTCGATTCATGTTGATGGCTTGCGTTGCCAAAAGAACCTTCTCGGAAAGCCGGGAGGTCTTGAACGCTCGCTGGACCAATTCATCCGGCGTTTCGATGCGGACGGGGCTTCGATTGTTTCGATAGTCTTCCAGTTCATGGGTCAGCTTGGAAAGCTCGGCTTTGAGGCTCGAATTCTCGGTTTTGAGCTGTTGAAGGTGGCCGGCGAAACGGTCCTCCAATTGCAACCGCCGGACAGCGTCGGCCAAATGTGTGCGATCCACCACGGCTCGAATCTTGACATAAAACGACGGCCGTCCTTCGGTGATGGAACTTTCTTGGTCGAGGATTTCCGTCTCGGTGATAGCCGCCGCAATGGTACGGATCACCAATGAGCTGGTCTGGCGACTGTCGGTGGCCGTCTCGCGTGATGCGTCGGTGAACCAGCTTTCCACATACATCCCCGCCTGCTCGATGGCCTTCTGTTTGGCCCGGAGCAGCGCCGCTTGCCACGCCGAAGCCAACGTGTCTCGGTCCGCCATGACGTAGACGGCCTCACTGACGACGGTCCGAAGGTCGCCAGCCAGCGCGAAAGGGGAAGCGGTGAGAATGGTCGCGAGGATAACCGTCAGGGTGAAGACTGAGAGCTGGCTGCGAAACAGCATGTGGCCGTTATTGGAGAGCAGGCTGTCTTGAAAGCTTACCGCCCGACTGTGCTTCGGGCAAACCACGAAAGGCGACGAGAGGGTTGTTTGAGGGTTGAAATGCGCAGGCTTACGAAGACGACCGTCGACCGAACGTGCGGGAGAGGGAGCGGCTCATCTGGAGAGATGGGTCAATAAGCGGGATGAGATGATATGGACGGGATTATGAGGGGAGGGCCGCTTTCGGGAACACCTGCATAAAGGGATGGACCTCCACCCGTTCGAAGACGCCAAACCGGACATAGGGGTCTTCCTGCGCGAATCGTTGAGCTTCCTCAAGCGAATCGGCTTCGATGACAATCAGGCTTCCTGCTTTGTCCGTCAAGGGTCCGGCCAACACCACTCGGCCTTGAGCATCGAGTGGCTCCAACCGTGCCAGGTGCGCCGGTCGATGGATTTTCCGTCTCGCTTCCCCGTCGGGGCCGTCGAAGCCAAGAATGACGAATTTCATCGACTGTTCAACCACTTCTGGTTTCTGTGGGACGATGATGATGCAGATGAGATGATTTGTCGTTTAACGTTCAAGCGCTATCGGGTCAGCGATTCCAGGGGCTGTCGGCCTTGAAAGCCGCTGGTGATTTCGTGCCACCAACGGATTTCCTCTTCGCCGAATTGCCAACAGAGGTAGACAATGCGGCCTTCCGAAAGGTACGGAAAATCACAGAGCCCGCTGTCCAGGTCCTTAATCAGCACGCCGGTTTCCTGTAGCGCCTGGATGCCGCTCGCAATGTCATCCAGGGATTGGAGATAGCGGCCTCCGTAAGGGCTGCCGCCTCCCATTTCGATGTTCGCGCTGGCTTTCCGGATCTCCCCGCCGATCTTGGCCAGGACGGTGCGGGCCGTTCGGATGCGCAGAAATTGCGCTCTCAAGTGAGGAATGAGAACGTTCGCTTCCGTGAGAGAAAAAGTTCGTTCCGGGGGATCGGCCGGCTCATGTTCATTCATAGGACTGTTCCTCAAGCGACTGCTTAGCACAAGCCGTGGTGTGACGCAACGAGGCTCGCGGGCGGGAGAAGCCGCGGTTGAAGACTTTCTGAATGAACAAGACGGCGCCTACCCCCGTTAGGGACGGGAATTTCTGTCTGCTACTTGACATTACAGTATCCCAGCGTTAGCATGACATTGATCGTACTTACCGGACCCTGATTACCCCAACCGTTTTAAGCCAACTCTCGGAGTCGATTTCGCGATCAACATTTCGGGGAAGCCGGAAGGCTCCTGATACACGAGGTTTCGTGCTGTGCTATTCGCGGCTGCCTCCAGTGGGCAAACGACAATAAGGGCCATGGGCTCGCGCAGTCAACCGGCCGCTCGTCATCCATTTTCCCATACCATGACCTCTCAACCCTAGCCAGGCCATGCATAAACCCGAGATCTAGCCGAGGCGAACCACCAGAACTTGTCCATTACATCAAAGTACCCATAAGACCACAATAATTAATTTTAATCAGGTCGTGTGAGATCAGCCGTTATCGTTGTCACCTTCTCATATTATTCACGTCCTATTACGTGCAGCAGCACGAGCGGGGTAGTGTGACCTGCCAAGGGGGATTGTATGCATTTGGCTGAATTGAAGCAGAAGTCAATCGCCGATCTGAACGAAGTGGCCCGCGATCTGAAAATCGAGAACGCGGCCAATTTGCGCAAACAGGAGCTGATCTTTGCCATCCTGCAGGCGCAAACCGAGAAGAACGGCGTGGTGTTTGGCGAGGGAGTGTTGGAAACTCTCCCGGATGGATTCGGATTCCTGAGGGCGCCCGATTCAAATTATCTGCCCGGGCCGGATGATATCTATATATCTCCCTCCCAGATTCGCCGGTTTAATCTCAGGACCGGCGACATTGTGTCGGGCCAGATCAGGCCGCCCAAGGAGAGCGAACGGTATTTCGCGCTCTTGAAGGTCGAGAAGGTCAACTTCGAGGATCCGGAGGTTGCGCGGGACAAGATCCTGTTCGACAACCTCACGCCACTCTATCCCGAAGAGCGGATCAAGCTCGAATACGATCCGGAAGAGTATTGCACGCGGGTCATGGATCTGACTACGCCCATCGGGAAGGGACAGCGTGGATTGATCGTGGCTGCGCCGCGAACCGGCAAGACCATGCTCTTGCAGGCCATTGCGCGGGCCATCATCAAGAACCATCCCGAGGTGGTCTTGATCGTGTTGCTGATCGACGAGCGTCCGGAGGAGGTCACCGATTGGCAGCGGCAGGTCCGCGCCGAGGTGATCAGCTCGACGTTCGACGAGCCGGCGCAGCGCCATGCCCAGGTTGCGGAAATGGTGTTGGAGAAGGCCAAGCGGCTCGTCGAGCACAAGCGGGATGTTGTTGTTCTGCTGGACAGCGTCACGCGTCTAGCGCGCGCCTATAATACGATCGCGCCGCCGAGCGGCAAGGTCCTGTCCGGCGGATTGGATTCCAACGCGTTGCAGCGCCCCAAGCGGTTCTTCGGCGCCGCCCGCAACATCGAGAACGGCGGGAGCCTCACGATCATGGCGACCGCCCTGGTCGATACCGGCAGCCGCATGGATGACGTCATTTTCGAAGAGTTCAAGGGAACGGGCAATATGGAAGTCCACCTCGATCGCCGGCTGGCGGACAAGCGGATCTTCCCGGCTATTGACATCGCCCAGTCCGGCACGCGAAAAGAGGAACTCCTTGTGGATAAGGATCGCCTCAATAAGATGTGGATCCTGCGGAAGGTGCTGAGTCCGCTGGGAACGGTCGAGGCCATGGAGTTCTTGATGGACAAGATGCAGGGAACCAAAAGCAATCAAGATTTTCTGTTGTCGATGAATCGCTAACTGGGCGGAGCTTGAGAGGATACGTACATGAAGAAAGGCATTCATCCCGGGTACCGGACGGCCTGGATCAGTTGCGCCTGCGGCGCCCGGTTCAGCACGCGCACGACGGTCGGTGATCTGAAGGTCGATATCTGTTCGAGCTGCCATCCGTTCTTCACGGGCATGCAGAAGATCGTCGATACGGAAGGGCGGGTCGAGCGGTTTAAAAAGAAGTACGCCAAGAAAGCCACATAGTTCGCAGCCGGTGCGTCATGTCTCACGTCACCTGCCAACATGGAAACGAGAGGCCATCCCGTGGCCAACGGACCAGTGTCGGACATCAAGGAAACCGCTCTGCTCTCCAAGTGGGAAGCGGCCAAGGCTCGCCACGATGAATTGGTCCGCCAACTTCACGACGAGGCCGTGCTTACCCAGCCGGCCCTCATTCGCAAGCTCAACAAAGAACGACTAGAGCTCGAAGAGCTCGCGCAACTGTTTGACGCTCGACAGGACCTCCTCCGGCAGCAGGAGGAGGTCCTGCAGTTGCTCGGCGACGGCGCCGCGGACGCGGACCTGCGCGGGCTTGCCCAGGAAGAGGCGGAGCAGCTCGAAGCCCGTCGCTGCGGGCTTGAACAGCGTGCGTTCGAGTTGCTCGTGCCCAAGGATCCGAGGGACGAGAAAAGCGTCTTCCTGGAAATACGCGCCGGCACGGGAGGAGAAGAGGCCGCCCTGTTCGCGGGCGATCTGCTCCGCATGTACATGAAATACGCGGAGCGCAAAGGGTTGAGGACCGAACTGGTCGATGCGTCGGAGACCGGGATCGGCGGCTATAAGGAAATCATCGTCCTGGTCGAGGGGAAGGGCGCGTTCGGCCATCTCAAGTACGAGAGCGGCGTGCATCGGGTGCAGCGCGTGCCGGTCACGGAGGCCAGCGGACGCATCCATACCTCCGCCGTTACCGTGGCGGTGATGCCGGAAGTCGATGAGGTGGAGGTGAAGATCGATCCGAAGGATCTTCGCATCGACACCTTCTGCTCATCCGGCGCCGGCGGCCAAAGCGTCAACACCACCTATTCGGCGGTGCGGATCACGCATATTCCAACCGGGGTTGTGGTGAGTTGTCAGGACGAACGTTCCCAGCTCAAGAATCGCAACAAGGCCATGCGAACCCTGCGGGCCCGCATCGTCGAAGCCGAGCGGGAAAAGCAGGAGGCGGAGATCGCGCAGCATCGCAAGGCCCAGGTCGGGAGCGGCGACCGGAGCGAGAAGATCAGGACCTACAACTTTCCGCAAAACCGGGTGACCGATCATCGAATCGGCCTGACCCTCCATCGCTTGGATCAGGTGCTGGAGGGGGACCTCGATGAAATCGTGGAAGGGCTGCGCGCGGCGCAGGCCGACACTCAAGCCCAGGCTCAAACGAACTCGCCGCAAGAGGCGTGACCGATGGCCGAATCGCTGGCAGCGGAAGCGGGCTGCAGGACTGTCAACGAACTGTTGCGCCGGGGCATCACACAGCTCCGACAGGCCGGCGTCGAGTCCGCGGAACGGGAGGCGGTCTGGATTCTCGAAGCGGCGCTGGAACGGACCCACCTTCAGCTCCGGCTCGACGGCGACCGTCCGGTCCCGTCGGTTGAGCGCCAGCGGGCTGAGGACCTGTTGCGCCGGCGGGCTGCGCGGGAGCCGCTGCAATACCTGTTGGGCAGCCAGGAGTTTTGCGGCCGTTCCTTCACCGTGACTCCCGCTGTGCTGATCCCCCGCCCCGAGACGGAACTGCTGGTCGCGGAAACGGCGCGGCGACTGGCCGCAACTCCGAGGCCCTTGATCGCAGATGTCGGAGCCGGCTCCGGCTGTATCGCAGTGAGTCTTGCCCTAGACTTGCCGCAGGCGGAAATCTATGGGATCGACTGCTCGCCGGCTGCTCTCCAGGTGGCCCATGAAAACTTGATGCGGCATGGAGTTGCCGATCGCGTGACGTTGATGGAAGGGGATCTGTTGGAGCCGCTGGAGACTGTTTCGGCTCAAGGCCGACTGACGGCCATCCTTTCCAACCCCCCCTATATTCCTGAAGACGAATTGGATAGACTCCAGCCCGAAGTCGGGCGGTTTGAGCCGCGTCTGGCGCTGGCAGGCGGTCCGGACGGGCTGGCGATCCATCGGCGACTGATCTCGGGGGCTCTCCGGTACCTGGCTCCCGGCGGGATCTTGGCTATGGAGGTGGGAGCGGGCTCTGCTCCGGCCTGTGCCGACCTGGTGCGGGCGCAGGGCGGGTATCGGGCCATCCGCACCATCCGAGATCAGCAGGGGATCGAACGGATCGTGTGGGCGGAACGGCAAGTCTGATCGTGGAAATGGCGAGCAATCCGCGCGGATAAAGAGCAAAATCGAGCCTCTCGTGAATAAACGCGTCAAGTAGTCGGCAAGTCTCTCCATGGACCGTCTCGTCATCAGCGGAGGAACCAGGTTGCGCGGCACTATCAAAGCCAGCGGGGCCAAGAACGCGGCTTTGCCGATCCTGGCCTCGACCATCCTCGGCGCAGGCGAATGTGAACTGTCCAACGTGCCTCAGGTCGTGGACGTGGTGACGATGGTCAAGCTGCTGAACATGTTGGGTTGCTCGATCAGCCAAGAAGGGGATCGGGTCGTCGCCAAGTGCGATCAACTCCGATCGAGCGAAGCTCCATATGATTTGGTTCGGACGATGCGCGCATCGATCCTGGTCCTCGGCCCGCTCGTGGCGCGATGGGGTGAAGCGACCGTGTCGCTGCCGGGCGGCTGTGCGATCGGCTCGCGCCCGGTCAATTTTCATCTCGCCGGGTTGGCCAAGCTGGGAGCTGAGGTCTCGATCGAGCATGGCTATATCCGGGCCAGGGCGTCGCGCCTCAAGGGGGCGCGCATCTACTGCGATGTCTCGACCGTTACCGGCACCGAGAACCTCATGATGGCGGCCTGTCTGGCGGACGGTGTGACCGTCATCGAAAACGCCGCCAAGGAGCCGGAGGTCAGTGACCTGGCAAGTTTCCTCGTCAAGCGCGGAGCCCGCGTCGAAGGGGCGGGGACCGACGTCATCACGATTGAAGGGGTCGCGCAGCTCCATGGGGCGGACCATGAGGTGATCCCCGATCGGATCGAAACGGGAACCTACTTGGTCGCTGGTGCGATGACGCGCGGGGATGTCTGTGTGGAGTCCTGCCGTCCCGACCATCTGGAGGCGCTCACGCTCAAGCTCCGGGCCTGCGGGGTGACGGTCGAGGAGGGAAAAGAAACCCTTCGCGTCCGGTGCGATCAACGGCCGGTCGCCACGGATATCAAGACCGGGGCCTACCCGGCCTTTCCGACCGACATGCAGGCGCAGATGGTCGCGTTGTTGGCGATCTCCAGCGGAACCAGCGTCGTGACGGAAACGATTTTTGAAGGGCGGTTCATGCACATCCAGGAGTTGCAGCGGATGGGCGCCGACATCAAGATCGAGGGCAACCATGCGGTCGTAATCGGCTGCGAGCGGCTCACCGGTGCGCCGGTGATGGCGTCCGACCTTCGCGCGAGCGCGGGATTGGTCTTGGCGGGGCTGGCGGCGGATGGGGTGACCGAGGTGTCCCGCATCTATCATCTGGACCGGGGGTACGAACGGCTGGAGGAAAAGCTCGGCGCGTTGGGCGGCATCATTCAACGACAGAAGGGCTCGCCGAGCGTCAAGGTCGCTTAACCAGCGGCGTGCGAACGACATGCTGACCATTGCCTTATCCAAAGGGAAGTTGCTGGGGCAAACGCTGCCTCTGTTCGCCGAGGCCGGGTACCCCACGAAGGACCTCACCGAGAACAGCCGCAGGCTGGTGTTCACCTATGCGGACCGGGGCATCACCTATCTGATCGTGAGGCCAAGCGACGTGCCGGCTTATGTGGAACATGGGGCGGCGGATATCGGAGTCGTCGGCAAGGACGTGTTGCTGGAGCAGAACCCGGATGTCTATGAACCGGTGGATCTCAGGGTTGGCGCCTGCCGGCTGTCCGTCGCGGCGCTCCGGGGCCAGGAGTCACGGAGCCGGTTGTCATCCAAAGTCCGGGTCGCGACGAAGTATCCGACCATTACCGAGCGCTACTTCAACCAGAAGGGCATTCCGGTCGAGATCATCAAACTATACGGCTCGATTGAATTGGCCCCGGTGTTGGGCCTGGCCGATCGCATCGTCGATCTGGTTGAAACGGGCAATACGTTGAAAGCGCACGATCTCGTGGAAATCGACGTGATCGCTCGCTCGACCGCTCGGCTGATCGTCAATCGGGCCAGCCTGAAGCTCAAGTACCAGGCTGTCACGGCGTTGCTTGAGGCATTGCGGAAAATCAGGCCGGGTGATGGGAAAATGGTCGCCGCCGGCCGAGGCGGGAAACGGCCTCGATCCGCGGAGCGCGGCGCACTTGCCGGCCGAGATCGGAGTGTTGCATGAAGGTGATGGCCTATTCAGACCGGGGTTTCAAGGCCGCGCTTGGGAAGGTCGTGCAGCGGGGGCGGCAGGACACCGGGGCGGTCGAGCCGGCCGTGCGGACGATCCTCAAAGCAGTTGAGCGCGGCGGCGATCACGCGGTGCTGAGATATGCAAAAAAATTCGATCGGGTGAGCCTCAAGCCGGACGCAATGCGCGTCACGCCGGAAGAGATCAAGGAGGCCTATTATAAGATCCGCAAGGAGGACGGCGATGCGCTCAGGCTGGCCGCGCAGCGGATCGCGACGTTCCACGAGCGGCAGCGGACCAAGACCTGGATGTATCAGGAACAGGGGGCCACATTAGGGCAGGCCGTGCTGCCCCTGGATGCCGTCGGGCTCTACGTGCCGGGCGGAAAGGCGGTGTATCCTTCCACGGTGCTGATGGCCGCCATTCCCGCCAAGGTCGCCGGGGTGCGGCGGGTGACGATGTGCACGCCCTCCGGACAGGCGGGCATCAATCCCTACCTGCTGGTGGCGGCCGATATTGCCGGGGTCGATGAAATCTACCGGGTCGGAGGCGTGCAGGCCGTGGCCGCAATGGCCTACGGGACGAAGACGATTGCCAAGGTGGACAAGATCGTCGGTCCGGGAAACATCTACGTCGCCACGGCGAAAAAGCTCCTGTACGGCGTGGTCGGCATCGACATGATGGCTGGCCCGAGCGAGCTGTTGGTGCTCGCCGACGAGTCGGCCAACCCCTCCCATGTGGCGGCCGACCTGCTCTGCGAGGCCGAGCATGACGAGCATGCCAAGGTCTATCTGGTGACGCCCTCCCGCAAGCTGGCGGAGGATGTGGCGCGAGCCGTGCAAGCCCAGGTGAAGCAGTTGTCACGGACGGCGATCGCCGCCAAGGCGATCGCCCGGCACGCGGCCGCATTCGTTGTCGAGTCGATGGAACAGGCGGTTGACGTGGCGAACGAGATCGCCGCCGAGCACCTTTCGGTCGCGACGGAACGCCCCTTCGATTATCTGGAGCGCATCCGCCATGCCGGCGCCTTGTTCTTGGGACGTTACACGCCGCCGGCCGTCGCGGACTATATCGCGGGACCGAACCACGTGCTGCCCACCGGCGGGACGGCGCGGTTCTTTTCCGCCCTCTCGGTGAACGACTATGTGAAGATCAGCAACATCGTGTCCTTCACCAAGGAGGAGCTGCAACGGGTCAAGGATCCGCTGGTCCGGCTGGCCCACATCGAAGGGTTTGACGCGCACGCCAAGTCGGCAGAAAGCAGGTTTCCATGAAGAAGAACGGAGCGCCGCGGCAGGCCGGCATTCACCGGGCCACAAAGGAAACGGACATTCGCGTCGAATGGACGCTAGACGGGTGTGGCGAGGGCAAGATCGACACGGGCGTCCGCTTCCTCGACCACATGCTTGAGTTGTTGGCGAAGCACGGGTTCTTCGACCTCACCGTCCAGGCCAAGGGCGATCTCGACATCGACGAGCACCATACCGTCGAGGACGTCGGCATCGTCATGGGCAAGGCCCTGCATCAAGCGCTGGGGGAGAAGGCGGGGATCAGGCGCTTCGGGTTTGCGTCGGCGCCGCTCGACGAAACCTTGGCGCAGGTGACGGTGGATCTGAGCGGCCGGCCCTATCTCGTCTACAACGTGAGCCTGCCGGACCGGAAGATCAAGTCGTTCGACCTGGGCCTCTTTGAGGACTTCTTTCAGGCCTTCGTCACGCACGGCGGGCTGAACCTGCACGTGAATCTCCTGTACGGCCGCAATCCCCACCACATCATGGAGGCGATCTTCAAGGCGCTGGCCAAGGCCCTCGACCAGGCGACGATGCCGGACGAGCGGCTGGTCGGCAAAGTGCTCTCGACGAAGGGGATGCTGTAGCAGACTTGGCTGAGGAACCTTAGCGAAGTGATCCGGGGCAGGCTTCTGAAGAGGAGCCTGCCCTTTGTGTTTGGTCTATAGCCCAGTGGCGTTCGCTATTTTCATACACCCCACCAGCTACAGTGCATCGAGCAGCGGCAGAACGTTCCGCGCGCCATGGATGATGCGGTACACCAACACCGTCTTCCTGCGCACCTTGTAGAAAATCAGGTAGTCTCCTGCGACGAGGACTCTATAGCCCATTCTTTCCACCTTGGCATCGGACGGCACTTTCCCTAGAAATGGGTGTCTCGACAGAGCCTGCAAGCGCTTTTCGATCTGATCCGCAACGGACTGCGCGGCTAAGAGGTTCTCGGCCGCAAGATACTCAACCATGTCGAGGAAATCCTGTTCGGCGATGGAGAAGAGCCGGAGCGCGTATCTATTTGTGCTCACGGAGACGCGCTCTCAGGTCCTTCATGACGCGACCGAGTGATCGTCCGCGATCGCCGGCGGCCACCTGGGCCTCGGCGGCGGCCAGTTTCTCGTACAGTTCGAGACGCCGCTCCATCTCTCCATAATGTGCCAGCGACATCAGCACCATATCGCCTTCCCCGTTCTTGGTAATGAAGACGGGTTCGTTGCTCTTATGGACCAGTTCGGAGAGACTGTTGGCCTTGTTCCTGAGGTCGGAGATGGGTTTGATGATCGGCATGGCGTCCTCCGTTCAAGACTATCATTAAAAGGACGTTATCATGATAGGTCGGTTCCAGGCCAGGACATCGTTATCTTGCATCGGCATCCGCTGTCAGGGGCTGTTTGACTGTCGCGGAGAATCGCGAACTTCTCGGCGAAGAGGTTCTGAGGCGTTGTTTCCCATTCCACGACAGTGAGTCGCTACAGATTGCCAGTGGCAGGACGCCGCTGGTTGCGGTATTGTTACTGCTTCCTTAGGATAGCCGCACACCTATGATCGCCATCATCGACTATGGGATGGGCAATCTGCGCAGCGTGCAGAAGGCCTTCGAAACCGTCGGCTGTCCGGCGGCGGTCACGCGCTCCCCGCAAGTCATTCGCGACGCCAGCCATGTCGTGTTGCCCGGCGTCGGCGCCTTCGCCGACTGCATGAAGAATCTGGATCAGTACGGGTTGATTCAACCGATCCGCGCCGCCATCCAAAGCGGCAAGCCCTTTCTCGGCATTTGCCTGGGCTTCCAGGTGCTCTTTTCGGAAAGCGAAGAGTTCGGCCTGCACAAGGGATTGGATATCCTATCCGGTCGCGTCCTCCGGTTTCCCTGGACCTCCGAACCGTTGGCCGGAAGCAAGCCGGCCGGGCCTGTCGGATTGAAAGTCCCGCACATGGGGTGGAACCAGATTACGATCGAACGCCGCGCCCCTCCGTTGTCCGATATTGAGGACGGGGCCAGTGTGTACTTCGTGCATTCCTACTATGTAGCGCCGGCTGATCCATCGGTGATCGCGACCACGACGACCTACGGCCTGTCGTTTGCCTCAGGTATCTGGCGGGACAATGTCGTGGCTTGCCAGTTCCATCCGGAAAAGAGCCAGTCGGTCGGGTTGCGGATCGTCAAGAATTTCGGAGCCTGGCGATGAGCCGACGATGCGACGGCATCATGGCACGGGGGATATTCCGACTCGCGCTTTACAGCGGGGTTGCCGCGCTGGTGGCGGTGGGAAGCGGATGCGGACCGACCAAGGTCAAGACGGAAACGTCTCCCTATGCCGAGCGGTATCACATCAAGTCGGTCGCGGTGTTGCCGTTCCAGACTCTGGAGACTCCTCAGGTGGTGGACGATCGAGCCAATCAACTGTCGGTCCCGACTAGCGCCAAACGGTCTAATATGACGGTCGCCATCCCACCAGATACCCAACCGACCGAGCAGGCGACGAGCGTCGTGCCTCCGGCAGCGGCCGAGATTGTCACCCGCTTGGTTTGGGACCGGCTCAGCGATCGGCCGGGGTTGACCCTGCGGTCGCTTCAGGAGGGCGAACGGGCCTGGAAGGAGAGCACCGCCGAGGCAAAGAGCGACGAACCGCAGCACTTTGCGCGCAAGATCGCCACACAACTGGGTGTGGATGCGGTCGTGCTCGGCAAGGTGCTGGTGTACCGGGAGCGAGTCGGCAGCAAGCTGGGAGCCGACCCCGCTGTGGTGGGGTTTGAGCTGCGCCTCGTCGGTTCGGACGGGGTCACCCTCTGGGTGGGCAACTATTACGAGAAGCAGAGGCCGATGAATGAAGACCTGTGGGGGTTTATCGAGCGAAAGGGCGCGTTTGTCACCGCGCAAGAGCTGGCGGCCTATGGGGTCGAGAAGGTGCTCAAGGAGTTTCCCTATGGCGGACAAGGCTCAACGAATCGAGGGTGATGGTCCATGCAGGTGATTCCGGCGATTGACATCAAAGACGGCCGTTGCGTCAGGCTGCGGCAGGGCGACATGGCTCAAGAAACGGTCTATTCGGACGATCTGGTTTCGGTGGCGCGCGGGTGGCGGCAGAAAGGCGCGGCCTGGCTCCACGTCGTCGATCTGAACGGGGCCGTCGATGGGAAACCGAGCAACGACACCCATATCGAAGGGATCGTGAAGGCCGTCGATCTCTCCGTGCAGGTCGGCGGGGGGATTCGATCGATCGAGACCGTGCGGCGCTATTTCCAGATAGGGGTGGCGCGGGTGGTCCTTGGCACGGCAGCGTTGACAGACCGGTCTTTTCTCGAACAGGCCTGTCGCGAGTTTCCCGGGCGGGTATTGGTAGGGGTTGATGCCCGCAACGGAAAGGTAGCCGTCCAAGGATGGACCAGCATTTCCGAGACCGCGGCGGTCGAGCTCATTCGAAGTTTGGAGGGACTGAAGCTGGCGGGGGTCGTCTATACGGACATTGCCCGCGATGGCATGCTCGCAGGCCCCAACCTCCAGGCCTTGAAAGAGGTCGCCGATCATGCGCCATGCCCCGTTATCGCCTCGGGCGGCGTTACGCGCGTGGAGGATCTCGTGGCGATTCGAAGCTTGGGCCCTCGTCTTGAGGCGGCGATCGTCGGCAAGGCGCTCTATGACGGCAAGCTTGATTTTGCCGAAGCGATCCTCGCGGTGCGATCATAGGACCTCGCTCTAGCTCTCAGCCATGCTCACCAAACGCATCATTCCCTGTTTGGACGTCAAGGACGGCCGGGTCGTCAAGGGCGTGAGTTTCGTCAACCTGCGCGACGCTGGGGATCCGGTCGAGATTGCCAAGCTGTATGATCGCGAAGGCGCGGACGAACTCTGTTTTCTCGACATTACCGCCTCCCATGAGGCCCGCGCGATCATCCTGGATGTGGTCGCGCACACGGCCGAGCAGGTGTTTATGCCCTTGACGGTGGGCGGTGGCATCCGCAGCCCGGACGACATTCGCGCGCTCCTGACGGCCGGCGCCGACAAGGTCAGCATCAATACCGCCGCCGTCGCCTCGCCGGAATTCGTCCAGGCCGCGGCAAGCCGGTTCGGCACGCAATGTATCGTGGTCGCGATCGATGCGAAACGCGCCGGTTCGGGCCTTGCAAATGCCTGGGAGGTCTACACCCATGGAGGGCGCCGTCCTACCGGTCTCGATGCGGTTGAGTGGGCTAAGCGGATGGAGGCCTATGGGGCCGGCGAGATTCTCCTGACGAGCATGGATCGGGACGGGACCCAGGCCGGATACGACATTGAACTGACAAGGACCGTGTCCCGGGCTGTCTCGATTCCAGTCATCGCTTCCGGCGGGGTCGGGACCTTGGAGCACCTCTACCGGGGCCTGACCGAAGGGATGGCCGACGCGGTGCTGGCGGCTTCGATTTTTCACTATCGGACCTATACGATCCCGGAGGCCAAGGCCTACCTGGCCGAGCGCGGGGTGCCGGTGCGCCTGGCCACAGAGTCCAAGCCGGTTGGCCTGCGATAAGTGGAAGGCTTGCGATAGCGGATCAGAATCGAAACATGCAGAACATGGAGAACATGGCGGACGGCGAGCAAAATTTGCAGTTCGATGACCGAGGACTCATCCCGGCGATCGTCCAGGATTGGCGGGACGGATCCGTGCTGATGCTGGGGTATATGAATCGGGAGGCGTTGGATCGAACCAGATCCACCGGCTCCGTGCATTTTTGGAGTCGCTCCCGCCAGCGGCTATGGGAAAAGGGCGAAACCTCGGGCCATCGTCTGATCGTGAAGGACCTCTTTATCGATTGCGATCAGGATACGATTCTGGTGAAGGCCGAGCCGGTCGGTCCGACCTGCCACACCGGTGAGCCGAGCTGCTTTTTCACCGAGTTGGAGAGGAGCGAGGGGCAGGATCGGAAAACGTCCGCCGCGCTGGGGGGAATCTTGGAACGGATCGCGGAAACCATCCGCGACCGGCGCGCGAACCCCCGTGCCGGGTCTTACGTGTCCAAGCTTCTGGAAGGAGGGCCGGATCGGTTCCTCAAGAAGGTCGTCGAAGAGGCCGGGGAGGTCCTGATCGCCGGCAAGAACGCCAAGCGGGAGGAAATCGTCTACGAGGTGGCCGATCTGCTCTTCCATACGCTGATTGTCCTGGAAGCCAACGGGATCCCTATCAGCGACGTCTACCGGGAGCTGGCTGCCCGCCATGGCAAGTCCGGGCTTCGTCCGGCTCAGCCCGGGGAAGGAGGCGCTGGTGAGTGACTGTCTCTTTTGCCGTATTGCAGCGGGAAGCCTTCCCGCCAAGATCGTCCATCAGGACCCGCAATGTGTGGCCTTTGAGGACCTCCACCCCCAGGCTCCCACACATGTTCTGGTGATTCCCAGAAAACACGTGAGCTCTCTTCGCGAATGCGGTGAGCAGGAGCAATCGATCCTCGGCCATCTGTTGCTGACCTGCGCCGCAGTAGCCCGCCAAAAAGGCTTGGCCGAGCACGGCTATCGGATTGTGGCCAACAGCGGTCGGGACGGCGGACAGACCGTATTTCATCTTCATTTCCACCTGCTCGGCGGACGGGCCATGACGTGGCCGCCGGGGTAGCAGGATGGTGAACAAGTCCGCTTCCAGCGCCATCGGTTGCCTCAGCGAAGGTCCGCTACCTGCGACGGTTCTGCCGGCGGATGCCGGCCGCGCTTCACAACGGTCCACGATATGTTCATCCTCTCATTGACAGTGGTCCCCACCGTTTGTTAGCCTGAACGGTCAACTCTTGCCTCTATTTCACTAAGACCGGGGTGAGCCTCTGAGGACTGTAGGCTGGCTCCGGGCTCGCACAGCTCGGAAGGTTCGCTCGCGGTGAGTCGAGGCCCGATTTCAGACGCCATCCTGGCCCAAATCAAGGAACGGCTCGACATCATTGATGTGGTGTCGGGTCACATGACCCTGACGCGAACAGGACAGAACTTCAAGGCCTGTTGTCCCTTCCACGACGATCGCACACCCTCTTTCACGGTCAGTCCCGGGAAGCAACTGTTTCACTGCTTCGGCTGTGGGGCCAGCGGTGACGCGATCGCCTTTTTCATGAAGGTGTCCGGCCTCACGTTTCCCGAAGCCATGAGGGAATTAGGTCGCCGGGTCGGCGTACAGGTCCCCGAGACCTCGGCGGCCGAAACCGATCAAGAGGCACAGCGACGAAGGAGGTTGGAGTCGGTCAACCAGGCTGCCGCCGCGCATTTCCGGCATACATTGAACGAGCCGGCCATCGGGAAGCCGGGGCGAGACTATATGGAATCCCGCGGCATCGACCAGGTCGTCGCGGACCAGTTCGGCCTCGGCTATGCCGCCCCGGATTGGGAACGGTTGGTCCGCTCCCTCATGAAGGACGGGTTCTCGGAGGCTGAGATCTGTGAGGCCGGCCTGGCGGTTCCCCGCAACAGCGGGGCCCGCCCGCAGGGTGCCGGCAGCGGCTGTTACGACCAGTTCCGGGGGCGGGTGATCTTCCCGATTACCGATCTCCGGCGCCGAGTGGTCGGGTTCGGCGGAAGGGTGGTCGGGCCGGGCGAGCCTAAGTATCTCAACTCCAGAGATACGCCGCTCTTCAAGAAGGGCCAGACCCTCTATGCGCTCGATGCAGCCTATGAAGCGGCCGGCCGCCAACAGACCCTGATCATCGTCGAGGGCTATTTCGATGTGATTGCGCTCCACCAAGCCGGCATCCGGACGGCGGTCGCCACATTGGGGACGGCATTGACCCCCGAGCATGTGCGCACGGTGCGCCGCTATGCAAAGCAGGTGGTCCTATTGTTCGACCCCGATGCGGCCGGCGTGCGCGCGGCGTTGCGCACGTTGAATTTGTTCGTGGACACAGGCCTGGCGGTGAACGTGGTCAGCCTGCCGGACGGGCATGATCCCGACACCTTTGTGCGGGCTCATGGCGCGGAGGGATTCGCTCGGTTGCTGGAGCAGGCTCCGACCCTGTGGGATTTCGCGCTCGATCAGAGTTTGCGACAGGCTGTTTCCGGCCGGATCGAGGAAAAGGTGCGTGCGGCGGACGCCGTGGTGGAGATTATTCAAAAGATCAGCCATCCCGTCGAAAAGGCCGAGCGACTGCGGCAGGCGGCGGAGCGACTCGGTATCAACGAGCAGCGGCTGGCCGAACGATACCTCTCTCTTGAGAGGGCCGGCCGAGCGACCCGTCGCCCCTCCTTTCCTGCGGCGGCGCCCGTGCTCCAAAAGAACATCAACCCGGAGGAGCGGGAACTGATCCATCTGCTCTTGCAAGGCCAGTGTTCGTCCAAGGACCTAGGCCGATTGCGGCCTGATTCGTTCATCGATCCCGCCGCGCGTGCGATCGCGGAGGCGGCGCTCCGGCATCGCGGGGCGGACGGACGGTTGCTGCTCCGGCCGTTGCTGGACGAGTTGCTCGGGGTCGAGTCAACCCGCGCTCTGGCGGCGGAGCTGTCGGTGAAGGAACGCCATGATGAAGATGCGCAGGCGTCGATCCGGGGATGCCTGGAGAAGTTGGACCGAAGGCGTCACGAGCGGCTGCTGGCCGAATTGGTCGCACAACTCAAGGAAGCCAGCCAAGCAGGCCGCACCGACGAGGTGCGGACATTGAACGAGCGCGTCAACGAGTTACGATTGCAGAAGGCCGCGTATCGGTAGGGAACAGGTGATCGGAGTTGAGGAGTCGGTATGCCGAAACAGGAATTCATGAGTGAAGTCAAGAAGCTGATCTCGATGGGGAAGGAGAAGGGGTTTCTCACCTACGAGGAGCTGAACAGCACCCTGCCCCCCGACGTCGTGTCGCCGGATCAGCTCAACACGCTGGTCACGATGTTCGGAGAGATGGATATCGACATCGTGGAATCGGCCGACGCCCAACGCCAGCCCAAGGCGGCCGAATCCCGGGAAGCCGAGGAGGAAGACGAAGGCGACGCAAGCGAAGAAAACGAACGGGAAATCGACCTGACCCCTGGCGCGCTCAGCCGCACGGACGACCCGGTCCGCCTCTATCTGAAGGAAATGGGGAGCGTGGCCCTGCTCAGCCGCGAAGGCGAAATCGAGATCGCCAAGCGCATCGAGGAAGGCAAAATGGAGATTGCCTCGATCGTCTACGGCCTGCCGATGACGATCGAGTATATCCTGGCCCTTCGCGAGCAGTTGAAGCTGGACAAGGTCAAGGTGCGGGAGATCGTTCCGATCTCCGAGGAGGAATTCGAAGAGGAAGAGGAGGGGGGCGAGCGGGACGACACCGAATTGCGGGTGCGGACCTTGGAGGCCCTCAACGAGGTTCGGAAGGTCTCGACCGCCTATCGCGGCCTCTGCGCCAAGGCCAAGCAGATCGGGAACGATCCGGCGGAGCAGAAGAAGGTCAAGAAACAGATCGAGACCGTGCGCGGGCAGTTGGTCGAGAAGATCGAGGCGGTCAATCTGCATGCGGTCTTGAAGGACCGGATGGTCCAGCGCGTGAGGGATGTCGCGCACCAGATCCGCGCGGCCGAGCGGGAAATCAGCCACTGCCAACGGCGGACGGGCATCAGCGGAGAGGCGGGCCAGGAAGCCCTGCGCCGGCTCGGCCGCACCAGGCAGGACTTCCTCGCGGTAAAGCGGAAGACCGGGATCTCGGAAGAGACCCTGCTCGACATCAAAAAGGTTTATCAAGCGGCCAAGGCCCGGATCCGCCAGATCGAAACCGAGGAAGCGTTGGTGTCCGCGGAGGAGATCAAGGACGCCGTCAAGCATTTGGACCAGGCGGACGAGAAGGTCAAGCGGGGCAAGGCGGAACTGGTCGAGGCGAACCTGCGGCTGGTCGTCAGCATCGCCAAGAAATACACCAACCGCGGGCTTCAGTTTCTGGACTTGATCCAGGAAGGCAACATCGGTCTCATGAAGGCCGTGGACAAGTTCGAATACCGCCGGGGCTACAAGTTCAGCACTTACGCCACCTGGTGGATCCGGCAGGCCATCACCCGGGCCATTGCGGACCAGGCGCGCACGATCCGCATCCCCGTGCACATGATCGAAACGATCAACAAGCTCATCCGCACCTCGCGGCATCTCGTCCAAAAGCTGGGGCGCGAGCCGATGCCGGAGGAAATTGCCGAACGGATGGACATGCCGTTGGACAAGGTGCGCAAGATCCTCAAGATCGCGCGCGAGCCCATTTCGCTGGAGACGCCGATCGGGGAGGAAGAAGACAGCCATCTCGGCGACTTTATCGAAGACAAGAAGGCCGTCTCGCCGCTGGAGGCCGCCATTCGCTATGATTTGCAGCGGCAGATCAACAGCGCGCTGGAGACCTTGACGCCGCGCGAAGAGAAGGTGTTGCGCAAGCGGTTCGGCATCGGCGAAGCGACCGACCATACGTTGGAAGAGGTCGGGCAGGATTTCGAGGTGACCCGCGAGCGCATCCGGCAGATCGAGGCCAAGGCGCTGCGCAAGCTCCGCCACCCCAGCCGGAGCAAGAAATTGCGCAGCTTCGTCGAAAGTTTGTAAACTACGGTCACGTCCGGCAGCGCGACAGGCTGGGCCCATAGCTCAGGTGGTTAGAGCGACTGACTCATAATCAGTTGGTCCTAGGTTCAAGTCCTAGTGGGCCCACCACCGGAGCCGGGCCCGTGCGGGCGCCGGCCGGATGCCTGGCGCCGTGAACGAGATCCACAGGAGACCGTTGAACCCTCATCTCCCTCGCCTGATCGAACTGCAGGCCATCGACCTCCGGATCGCGGAGATCAAGCACCAGCGCCGTCTGATTCCGGACCGGCTCGCCGCTGCCCGCGCCCCCCTGCACTCGGCCACGGAGGCCTTGAAGCAGGCCGGCGCCTCGGTCGAGGCCTTGACCAAAGAACGCCGGACCTGCGAGCGGGATCTCGATACGCAGGAATCGCACATCGAAAAAATGAAAGCCCGCACCGGCGAGATCAAGACCAACAAGGAGTACCAGGCCCACCTGTTCGAGATCGAGATGGCGAACAAGAAGAAGGGGGAGGTCGAGGAAAAGATTCTGGGTTTGATGGAAACGATCGAGCAGCTCCAGCGCGAGATGGCCGCGGCGCAGGCCAGGGTCCGTGAGGCGGAGGCGGCGTTCGAACGGGAGCAACGGTTGCTCGATGAGTCGGACGCAGCCTTGAGCAAGGAATTGGCCGTGCTGGACGAGCAGCAGCGCCGCGCGGCAGCGGCGGTGCCGCGCGATTTGTTGGAGCGATACGAAAAGCTCAAGGCCCAGCGGAAGGACGTCGCGCTCGCGTCCGTCCGAGACGGAACGTGCCAGGGCTGCCGATTGCAGCTCCCTCCGCAATTGGTTGCCGAGGTCAAACGTTCAGACGAATTGCAGGTGTGCGGGTATTGCCATCGGATCCTCTACTGGGAGGGAGAGCTGCCCGCAGAGGCTCCGGCCGCGGCCGGGCCTCCCCATGATTACGACGACGAAGCCGGCGAGTCGTTGTGAGGCTGGCGAAGGTCGCGGAGGACCGTCTCGGTGGTTCGGAAATGAAGTTTGGCCACTCTGCCCAGCCCGGTTTCGCCGTGCTTCTTGATCACCATCCTCGCCGCCAGTTCCACCGCGCTCGACGCGCCTTTCGGGAGCGTCGTGCCGACCTCCTCCGACAACCGGCGTAGTCTCGTCAGGAACTCGGCCCGCGCCAGGATCGATGCGGCGGCCACTGCGAGGTCCGCCTCGGCCTTGGGTTGTTGCACCAGCCGGATGGCTTTTCCCTTTTCCATCAAGGCCCGCTGGACGTATCGTTCATCTCCGAATTGATCCGCGATCGCCAGCTCGCACGGGGCCTGTTCGAGCAGGTTCTCCAAGGCCCTGGCATGGCCCCAGGCGAGGAGTCTGTTGAGGTTCTTGATCTTGGCATAGAGGGCGTTGTACCGCTCTGGTCCGATGGCGACCACGCGATGGGGACAGATCAGCCGGATGTCCCCGGCCATCTCCAGGATGCGGCCGTCCGAGATGCGCTTGCTGTCTCTCACCTGGAGCAGCGTGAGATCGGCTTCCCGATCCGGGGACACGAAGGCGGCGGCGATCACCAGGGGGCCGAAGTAGTCGCCTTTGCCCGATTCGTCGATGCCGATGCGAGGGATCGAATGAAACCCGAGCATGGGAGGAGATCCGCGAGGCGGGCCTGCTTGCAGGGCGCGCAGCGGTCGCGTACTCTAACAAAGGCCCCGGCGGGGGTCAATCACAGGGCGTCGGGTCGTAGTTCTGCGCACGAGGAGAAGGCACATGAAAGGTGATCCAAGACCGGCCTGCTTCGGAACGAGATGGCTGGCCGCCTGGCTGCTGGCGGTCTCCGCGGGTTTGGCCGGCTGCGTGACGAATCCGTATACGGACCGGTGGCAATTGATGATGGTCTCCTCCGGTCAGGAAATGCAGTTGGGCGCGCAAGCCTATCAGCAGGTGCTCCAAGATCCCAAGGTCAAGCTCTCGACTGATCCACGGGAGGTCGAGCCGGTCAAACGGGTGGCAGCCCGCGTGATCGAGGCTGCCAAAAAATCCAAATACGCCGACCTGGCCAATCAGTTCCAGTGGGAGGTCAGCGTGATTAAGGACGATCAGACCTTGAATGCCTTCGCCTTGCCGGGAGGAAAGATCGCCGTCTACACCGGGATCTTCGCCGTGTCGAAGAATGAAGCGGGGTTGGCTGCGGTCATGGGGCATGAAGTGGTGCACGCGCTGGCCAGACACGGCGGCGAACGCATGAGCCAGAACGTGGTCGCGCAGGGGGCGCTGACGGTCGCGAATGTCGGGCTGGCGGTGTTCGGCGTGGATCCCATTCTTGGGAACGGCGCCATGGCGGCATTGGGGGCCGGCGCGCAAGTGGGCGTCCTGTTGCCGTTCAGCCGCAAGCATGAATCCGAAGCGGACTATATCGGCATGTTGCTCGCCGCGCAGGCCGGCTACGATCCGCGCGAGGCCGTGCGCGTCTGGGAACGCATGGCCCAGCTTTCGAGCGAGGCGCCATCCGAATTCTTGTCCACCCACCCGGCCCACGAAACCCGCATCAAACAGTTACAGGAATGGCTGCCGGAGGCCATGCCGCTCTGCTCGGCCCAGGGTTGTGGGTCTGGCGCGGAGTTGCCGCCGATCGGGCACCGGTAGCTTCCTTCCAGAGAGCGGTCTTCGCTGTTCGTCATCACTCAGACCCATCGCGCAGATCTGCGGGGCCCGTTCCCGGCGCCGCACGCCTCTGATCTGATTCCCAACTCAAGCTGATGCGGATGACGTCCGACAAGTGAGAGGGGCGCGTGGGTCCTGTTGCGCGCAACCGCTCATGAAGCGAATCCTGCTCGTTGATGGCGACCCTGCCGCACTGCGCCTGCTCCAACAGGAGTTGGCGGTCCTGCGCGAGGCATGGAACCTGAGTTTTGTCGCGGGTGCAGCCGAGGCGCTCGCGCTCCTGGAACAGTCCACCTACGATGTCGTGTTGACCGACATCCATTTGACCGGCATGGGCGGCCTGGAATTGCTGGCCGAGGTGAAGCGCCGCTATCCGCAGGTCGTGCGGCTCGCCTGTTCGAGGTGCGCGCATCAGGATCTGGTGGTGCGCGGGCTTGCGGTCGCCCACCAGATCCTTCCGAAACCGTTGAGTGCTGAACTGGTGCGGGGGACGGTGTCCCGCGCCTGCGCGCTGCAGGACCAACTCGGCAGCGCCGCGCTGTTGACGCTGGTCAGCGGTCTCCATCGGTTGCCCAGTCTTCCGTCGATCTACGAAGAGTTGGCGGCGGTCGCGCGAGACGACGCCGGCACCATCGAACAGGCTGCGCGGATCATCGCCAAGGATGCCGGCCTGGCCGCCCATCTCCTGCACATCGTCAATTCGGTCTTTTTCAACCTCAGGCGAACCGTGGTCAGCCCCGCCCATGCCCTCGCTCTGCTGGGCCTTGAGACCGTCACCGCGTTGGTGCTCAGCGCAAAGGTGCACCAAAATTTGCAAACATCCGAGTCGGTTCGGGCGACGGTGGCATCGCTCCAAGGGCACGGGCTGGCCATCGCGCACGCAGCCCGGCAGATGGTCTCGCTGGAGCAAGTCGGACGCCTGGCCCTGGATCAGGCCTTTACAGCCGGTCTCCTGCACGACCTGGGACGGCTGGTGCTGGAAATCCAGATGCCGGATGAGTGCCGGACCGTTCGGCAGTTGATGGAAGATGAGCGGTTGACGGACGTGGAGGCGGAACGAGTTGTGTTGCATGCCACACATGCGCAGGTCGGCGGATATGTGCTGAGCCTATGGGGATTCGGAGAGGCCCTGGTGGAGGCGGTCGTCTTTCACCATGAACCTCGGTCGGCGCGTCGGAACGAATTCAGCATCTTGACGGCCGTGCATGTCGCCGACGGTTGCGCGCAGGCCGAAGGGTCCGCCATGAAGTCCGGCGGGGTGGATCACGAGTATCTGGCCGAGATCGGGTTGGCCGGCCGGTTCGCGCAGTGGAAGGCGGCGGTCTGAGGAATGATCGTCCTCAAGATCGTCCCCGGTCCGGCCGACAACGAGAGAACGGCATTCTTGCAAAGGGAGAGGGGAAACGCAGCGGGGGACGGCGAGTGAAGAAACTGCTGTTTGTGGATGATGAACAGCCGGTCCTGGATTTCCTGCGCCTGTCCCTGTCGAGTTTGGCGAAGGACTGGGATATGGAGTTTGTGTCCGACGCCGAGGCCGCATTGCGCATTCTGGCCCACGAGACCGTGGATGTCGTGGTGGCCGACATCCATCTGGCCGGCACGAGCGGGATTCACCTGCTGCAAGAAGTGAAGAAACGATCGCCGCAGACGGTGCGCATCGCGTTTACCGGGGCGATGCCGCAAGAATCCGCCCGCCGGGCCCTCAAGATCGCCCATCAGGTGCTGCCCAAGCCCTTGACGCCGGCGATGTTGCGCGCCTCGATGGCCCGGGCCTGTGCGCTCCGGGACCAGGTCACCGGCTCCGCGCTGGAACGGCTGGTTGCGCAGATCCGTCACCTGCCGACCATACCCACGCTGTATGAGGAATTGCTCGGCCTATTGGAGTCGCCGGATTCATCGGCCGAACGGGTCGCGACCGTCATCGCGAAAGACGCCGGGATGGTAGCCAGCCTTTTGAAAGTCGCCAATTCGGCCTACTACAACATCCGCCAGCCGGTGGCGAACGTGACCCAGGCGGTGGCAGTGCTCGGCATCGAGAACGTCAAATCGTTGGTCCTGGGGTGCCAGGTCTACCGGCAGGTCAAGGAACCGGGAGCGTCCGGTTCTTCCATCGAGGAAGTCTGGCGGCATGGGTTTGCCGTCGCCACACAGGCGAGGGCTATTGCGTCGCTGGAAGACGCCGGAGGGCTGGGCATCGAGAGCGCCTTCCTGGCCGGCCTGCTCCACGATGTGGGACGGATCGTGCTGCAAACCAACCTTCCGCGGGAATACGAGACCGTGCAGAGATACACGCGGGAGCGCCGGGTGCCCTTGTCCGCAGCGGAGTTGGAGGTGTTTGGCGCGACCCATGCGCAGTTGAGCGCCCATTTGCTCGGTCTCTGGGGATTGCGGGACACGATTGTCGAGGCGGTGGCGTTCCACCATGAGCCAGCCTTGTGCCCCGTCAAAGGCTTTTCTATCCTGGCCGCCGTGCATGTGGCTGATGCGCTTGACCATGAGCGGCATCCGGGTCGAGGTCATGATTCCCTGCTGGATCAGCAATATCTCGCACAGGCTGGTTTGGAAGCCCTACTGCCCCGATGGCGGGCGGCTCTGGCGGCCTGATCAACCCGCCTGACTCGCCCGATTACGCAAGCCGGTTCCTTGGCGTCGTTTGCAGCGGCTCCTTCGCAACCCGTATACTACGGCACGCGTTGGAGAAGGCCGGGTGATCGCCGGTGGGCGCAAGTCCGCCGGAGGAAAGTCCGGACTCCAGGGGCAGGGCGCTGGGTAACACCCAGGCGGAGCGATCCGACACCAGCACCACAGAAATCAAACCGCCGATGGCTGCGCGGCAGTTTTTTGTGGCTGTGCAGATCAGGTAAGGGTGAAACGGTGAGGTAAGAGCTCACCGCGTTGGTGGCGACATCAACGGCACGGTAAGCGTCGCCCGGAGCAAGGCCAAATAGGGGGACGACGGCATCAATGTGCCGCAAGGCTGGCCCGGCCGAGGTCCTCGGGTAGGTCGCTTGAGGTGCGGGGCAACTCGCATCCTAGAGAAATGATCACTCCCGGTTGGGTGTTCCACTCAGGCGGGACAGAATCCGGCTTATAGGCTTTCTCCAACGCGCCCATGCGCGGGCCCGCGTGATGGCTCGCCGCAGAGCCGGTTGCGTCACTGGTCCGCTCGAAATCTCCATCCCGTCGAGGAGGACCACCGGAACCCGATCGCCGTAGCGCTGAAGGAGGTCGGCGTCCTCCTCGATGTTGCGTTTGGAGATGTCCAGACATAATTCGTCCTGAAGTCGATAGGCCATTCTCTCCACCACCTCACAGAGGTGACAGCCTGGACGTGAAAAGATCGTGAGACGGGTCTTCTTGGTTGGCATGGCAGGCTGCACCTTATCATGCGGACCAGGTGGAAAGGACCCTGCCCAGGCCGAGTGAAGATCCCTGTATTGACCCACGGGCAGAGCGAATGATAGTATGTCAACCCTTAAGCTCTTCTTTTTTCAACGAGAAATTGACAGTCTGCAACTCACTGGTGGAAGAGCCGTATCGGTCTATCCCGGCTGTTTCACTTGAGGGGGAGGATTTATAGATGAAGCTCACAGGAGCGGAGATTTTCATTGAATCACTCAAGCGCGAGGGGGTGAAGACCATCTTTGCCCTCCCGGGCGGCGTGGTGTTGAAGATCTTCGACATGCTGCACCAGCAGAGCGATCTCGAAGTGATTCTGGCTCGACACGAGCAAGGCGCCGGGCACATGGCCGAGGGCTATGCCAAGGCGACGGGACGGGCAGGCGTGGCGCTCGTGACGTCGGGGCCCGGCATGACGAACGTCATCACCGCTTTGGCCGACGCCTATATGGATTCGGTGCCTCTGGTCTGCTTCAGCGGGCAGGTGCCGACCAGTTTGATCGGCAACGATGCGTTCCAAGAGGCCGACAACGTCGGGCTCAGCCGGCCCTGCACGAAATACAATTTTCTCGTGAAGGACGTGAACGACTTGGCCGTGACGATCAAGGAGGCGTTTTATATCGCCACGACCGGCCGGCCCGGCCCGGTGCT
>DATIBM010000057.1:0-7565 GCA_035457545.1 Nitrospiraceae bacterium | reverse complement strand
CCACGCGGGACGGCTACGCCTCTTGCGGAGACAGCCATACCGGCAAACTCGACGGTTTTGCCGCCTGGGGAAACAGTTGCGGGGGGGATTACGACGACCTGTGACGACCAGAGCGCGCCAGTCCGGCATTCTCCCCTATCAGCAGATCAGGCAGCTCATGGCGAAGGGCGCCATCACGGCCGCCCTGCCGATCGAAGATCGGCAGGTCCAGCCGGCGAGTCTGGACCTCCGCTTGGGCGCCAAGGCCTACCGACTGCTGGCCAGCTTTCTTCCCGAGCAGACGGAGATCACCAGCCGCCTGAACATGCTGGATTTCTACCAGTCCGACCTCGTGATGTACGAGATGGACCTCACGGAGGGGGCGATCCTGGAGAAGGGGCACGTGTATCTCGTGCCCTTGCTGGAGCGGCTCAACCTGCCTCCCACGCTGCGGGCCAGAGCCAACCCCAAGAGCACGACCGGCCGCCTTGATATTTTCACCAGGGTCGTCACCGACCTGAATACCGGCTACGATGAAATCCGCGCCGGCTATCGCGGCCCGCTGTACCTCGAAGTCGTGCCGCGCTCCTTTACGATCAAGGTCAAGACCGGCCAATCCCTCAATCAGATCCGTTTCGTGCAAGGCCGGGTCACGATGTCCGACGCACAACTTCTGCAGCAACATCGAGCAGACCCGCTGGTCTATCACAACCTCGCCTCCGCCACGCCGCTGGGCCCGCGCGAGCTGCGGCTGGACCGTGGCCTGTTTCTGCGCATCGACTTAAAGGGCGTGGAGCGGGACGATCAGCCGATCATCGGCTATCGGGCCAAGAAGAACAGCCACGTGATCGACCTTTCCAAAGTCGGCCACTATCGCGCCGTGGATTTTTGGGAGCCGATCAAGCGCCGGAAGGAAGGCAGCCTGTTGCTGGAGCCGGAGGAATTCTACATCCTGGCCTCGAAGGAACGGGTCCGGGTTCCCCCCGGTTATGCGGCGGAGATGGTCGCCTATGAGGCCGCCTGCGGTGAGTTGCGGACGCATTATGCCGGGTTCTTCGACCCGGGATTCGGCTACGGCGGCAAGGGCGAGGTGCTCGGCACGCAAGTGGTGCTGGAAGTCCGGCCGCACGACGTGCCCTTCCTGATCCACGATGGACAAACCTTCTTCAAGGTTGTATATGACAGGATGCTCAACGCCCCCAGTCACGTCTACGGCATGGCCCTGGGCTCTTCCTATCAGCGCCAAACCCTGACCCTGAGCAAACATTTTAAGGTCTAACGATTTCGATGACGGACGATTCACCGCCGGACGGCGGACGCCAGACATCCGGCCCCAAGAAACCGCGGCGCGTGCCCGAGCACCAGAATGTGATCGGGCTGATGATCGGGACGGCCCTGATGTTCCTCGGCTTCTTGACCGTCCTGCTCTCCATCAGCGGCGGGTTCGAAATCGACGTCAAGCCGATCCTGCTCTACTTCGGCGGGCTCGCGATTTGGGCCAACGCCACCGTCGAAAACGTCACAGTGCGCTATCTGGTCATGGGCGGCGCGATCACCGCCGGCCTGGCCTTCTTCCACTTCGGCGAGGTGCTGTTCTGGCATAAGCAGGTCATCTTCTGGGGGACCGTCATCCTCGTCTCCTATTTCATGTTCAAGACGAGCACCCCAGGGGAGTAGTCCGTCTCACCCAATGACCATCACCGTGGTCATGCCCGTGCTGAATGAAGCGCAGGCCCTGGCCGTCACCCTTCCCCACACCCTCTCGCTCGGCTTTGACGAATTGATCCTCGTAGGCGGCGGCAGCACCGACGGCACCATCGCACGGGCGCAAGCGGCTGTCGCAACCCGTTCGCCCCGTCACGGTCCATGCTCCCTGACGATCATCGAGGCGCCCTCAGGCCGCGCCAGCCAAATGAACGCCGGCGCCGCGGCGGCGCAGGGTGAGGTGCTGTTGTTTCTCCACGCAGACACGCTCCTGCCAAGCGACGCCCGGCGGGAGATCACGAAGGCCCTCGCCGATCCCTCCGTCGTGGCGGGACGGTTCGACGTCCGCTTCGACCGCGACACGTTGCTGAGCCGCACCATCGCCCGGATGATGAACCTGCGCTCGCGCTGGACCGGCATGATGACCGGCGATCAGGCGCTGTTCGTCAGGACCAGCACGTTCCGTACCCTCGGTGGGTTCGCAGCGATCCCACTCATGGAAGACCTTGAATTGAGCCGACGGCTGAAACGAGCGGGAAAGGTCGCGGCCCTCCATGCCCAAGTCGTGACCTCCTATCGCCGCTGGGCCCATTGCGGTCCGATCCGGACTATTGTAAGGATGTGGGGCCTCCGGCTGTTGTATTGGCTGGGCGTGAGTCCGCACCGGCTAGCCCGTTACTACCGGCCCGTTCGCTGAACGGCATCATCCATGACGTTACCGCCGCGCACAGCATCGAGCGGATCATCTCGTCATACCACCTCATCGCGCCGCGCCGACGCGGCCCTGGTCATTTTCGCCAAAGCTCCCATCGCAGGCCAGGTCAAGACGAGGCTCTGCCCGCCGCTCACCCCCGATGAGGCGGCCAGTCTTCACGGCAGCTTCGTGCTCGACAGTTTGGAGCGGAGCAAGGCGGCGATCCAGCAGCAGAAGCTGTCTCTCGATCGCATCCTGGCCTGCGCGCCTTCGGCCGCTCATGTGTTCTTCAAAATTCTCGGCGAGCGCCATGGAGTCCGGCTGATCGATCAGGTGGGAGACGATCTCGGAGCCAGAATGGACCAGGCCGCGTCAACCCTGTTTGCCGAGGGCTATCGCCGTCTGCTGATCGTCGGCACGGACCTCCCATCGCTCCCGCTCTCGATCTACCGGGACGCGCTCGCACAACTGGACCGCCATCCGGTCGTGCTCGGCCCGTCCCTGGACGGAGGCTATTACCTGCTGGGGCTCACGCAGCCGGCGTCCGAATTATTTGATCGGATCCCCTGGTCCACCGCCGAGGTGCTGAAGGCCACGCTGGCCCGCGCCGAAGCGGCTGGGCTCTCGGTGGGGCAGCTACAATCTTGGCGGGACGTCGATACGATCGAGGATCTCCGATTCATCATTCAGGAAGCGAAACAAGACGAGCGACGGCCTAAACCGCAACGGCAGTTCTCCGCGCGGACCGCCGGCGCGTTGCAATTGATCGGCCAACGGTTGCAGGCCCGCATCTAACGAATCAACGAGGAATGGTTATGCCTGCTAAAGTCGCGGCGATTCCGGGAGGAGCCAAGGGCATCGGGAGGGACATCGCGCTGGAACTGGCCTCGCAGGGCTGGCAGGTGGCCATCTGTTACCGCAACAGCGGACAAGCGGCGAAGGCCACCTGCGACGAGATCGTCAAGCGCGGCGGCCAGGCCTTTTCGCTCCAAGCCGATGTGGCGCAGGTCGAGGCGGCGCGGAGGTTCGTGCAGGAGGTGGAGCAGCGCTGGGGCAGGATCGATGCGTTGATCCACTGCGCCGGTCCCTATCACCGGATCAAGCTGTTCGACGAGACGCCGGAGGGTTGGGGAGAGATGTTCGCCGGCAATCTCCATTCCCTGTTTTACGTGGCACAGGCGGCCGCGCCCGGCATGATCCAGCGCAAGACCGGGCGAATCGTCACGTTCAGCATGGCCAACGCCGACCAGATGGTGTCGCAGCCGGACGTGACGGCGCATTACATCGCGAAGGCCGGCGTCCTGATCCTCACCCGTACGCTCGCCAAGCTGCTGGCGCCGCACGGGATCACCGTCAACGCCGTCTCGCCGGGCTTCATCGACTCCGGCAGCGCCCCGCCGGAGGAACTAGCCGGCATGACCAAACGGATTCCCGCCGGCTATATCGGCCAGGTCGGCGATATCACGGCCGCCGTGCGCTACCTCCTCTCGGACGAAGCCCGCTACGTCAACGGAGCGAATCTGCAGATCAGCGGGGCCTGGGGAATATAGGGGGAGAACGGTACCCCTAGTGGTCCTGTGCTCCCGGGGCGCTCCCGTATGACCCTGACAACTTCCCGGTCCCCCCACTCTCCTAGATACAACAGGTGAAACGCAGCGAATCGCCATGAAGCACGTGGGCTAGGGCACTTCTGACCGATCCATTCAGCCACGTGGCTCCGGCCTCTCTCCTCTACCACATCTCAGCAAATCTGCTAGGGTCTCAAGTATCGCTTGCGTGACAAGTCATCCCGATCTTCCCCCGGCCCATATTCTCGCGCAGAGGATCGTCTCGGCAGGGAAGAATGAAATGGAAAGGAGAGGGTCCCATGCCCCTGGAGATGAGCGATCAGATCAGGATGAAGATCCTGAAACTGCTCGACGACCGTGGCGGCGCCATCAGCAAGGAGGAATGGAGACACATCGAGGCCGGCAGCATTGAGATCGATCGGTACCTTGCCGAACTCATCGTTCAGGGCTGCATCCGGCATGATCAGGAAACCCGAATCTACTCGTTGACCGACACAGGCAGGCACGAACTCTCCCGCCTCCAAGACGTCGGTGACTTCCTCGGCAGTTAGCTAAGTAAAGAGACCTCCGATGCATTCGTGCTTCCGTTCGGGTCATTTGGCGAGCCGCCACAAGATGAGCCCCAGCGCCACCAGCACGAGATCCTCGAGCGGGGAATACCAGCGCAACGGCTGGGGAAGGTAGACGCCGTAACAGCCGCAATTCGGCAGGTCGAGCCCACGGGCGAGCGACAGCGCCATCCAGACGGCATAGATGCTGTTGAGCAGGACGGTGGCTAGTGCAGCTTGTGGCAGGCAGTGACCGGACAAGACCCAGAGGCCCAGCCCCCATTCGATTGTCGTGATGAGGAGCGCGATCGGCCAGAGCGACCAGTCGGGAAAGGCGCGGTAGGTGACAAGCACCTCCACGAACCCCGGCAGATCGAGCGACTTGCCGAGCGCCGAGGCGAGCAGAATCCCGCCGAGCACGACGCGCAGCACCCGCTGCAACCAGGTCAGTCTGGTATTTCCCCTCGTATCCGCATCAATTCGCGAGAGCATATGAGGAGACAGAATCTTCCTCATCGTCGCTGCGTGACCGTGTCGCTAACCTCAATGACCGTTTCGCCAGCCGCAAGGAGCGCCTCAACCGTAGGCCAAGCCTGCAAGAGGATACCCTTGAGTCTTGCATTGGATGTGTTCCCGCAGGTGACCCACAGGATCTGCGGAGTCGAACCCTGGTGCATGACCAGATCGACCAGGTCACGATCTTTGGTCAGCACAATCGCCCCCGCATCTCGGGCGGCGTAAAAGATATCGCGATCTTTCGCATTGCGCAGCCCCAGGTTCCTTACCGGTAGGGCTTCCACGCCATGTTTCTCACCAAGCCATTGGGCGATACTGGGTGAGATTTGCGCGTCGATCCAGATCTTCACGCCGCAAGGATCGGATGGTTGAGCCGGCTACTGGCAAATCGCAGGCAGGCCGAAATGTCTTCCGGTTCGAGATCCGGCAACTCTTCGAGAACCTGCTGTTGGGTGAGTCCTGCCGCCAGCAGATCGAGGACATCGACAACACGAATCCGCATGCCGCGAATGCAGGGTCTCCCTCCGCATTGCTCAGGATTCACCGTGATTCGTTCGGCGAGTTCGGCCATGTGGCAGGCCCTTCTAGTGAGATGAATATGACAATCGGGAGGCAGTGTACCAGATCAAGCCATCCAGGACCATGACTTACAGGGGTTGGGGCGGCGAGGCCGGGTCGCCAGGGGAAGACTACTCAGATCGACGCTCCAAGCCATAAACTGAGCCCGGGACGGACGCTGCTGGTTGTTCGGTGATCCGCCACAAGGCGAGCCCCAGTGCGACCAGCACGAGATCTTCCAGCCGTCCGAAGGTCTGGACCGTCTTGGCCGCGAGCCGCTTGGCAATGGTCGCCCCGATGCTGCGTGACCCGCCGGTGACCAGCGCCACCTTTCCTGTGAGTTTTCTTGTCATGATAAGGCTCCTTCGTGCCGAAAGGACTCTTGGTACGTCTTGACTCACCGGACTGGATGATAGATCCCCACGCCTTTACTAGGAGTGGAAATCGCTACACTACGAACTTGATTTCTCCTGCTCTATAAGATTTGGTTCGAGTTGTTTGAGAGGTATCCCCAGAACGCCTTTGAGAGCGCTGAAGAACCGATCAACCGTGTTGATCATCTCAGCAGTCTCTTCGCGGCTAATCCTGTAACGCTGTGGAACGACGCAATCCTTGCTCCGCCAGTCGATTTCACGCGGATGCTTTAGCCCTCTCCGATGCTTGAGTGAGTTGACGGCATTCCGTAAGACTCGTATCTCATTCCAGCCCTCGACATTGCAAAGATTGAGGCCAATGGATGTTTCTATCAGCTTCACGATCTCATCGAATGGTAAGTCAGACACCATTCCTAGCTTCGTCAGTGTCTCTGGGTTTACGTCTAAGAGCTCTTGAATGTTCTTTGGACCCTTGTGAACAGTAGAGTTTAGCCACGGACCGTGGGCGAGTCGGTGTAACTCGCCCTCAACAAGCGCAACTAACTCGTAAGCGATCGCGCGTGCCGCAATCTCGATTCGAGCAATCGGATAGTCGACGGCCTGCTCAAGGTCTCCGAGCGATTGGAACTCACCAGCCAGCCTCCGCTCTTCGATTGAGCTGAGTTCACGGTCTGCCTCTACAGAAACACAATTCAGGAAGTTCTTAAGCAACTTCAACTGAATCCCGATAGTCACAAGATTCACTGTTCTTTCTTGCGTCATGTAACGCTAATTCTGCTTCAGGTTACCGGTGCAAGCGAATGTGCTGCCAGATTCGCGCACGCCAAACACACATATTATCTCCTAGCCCCTAATCCCGAACTTCGAAAGCCGTAGATGATAGAACGGCGTCCGGCGCGGTGAGCCTTCAAGCGCTCACCGCGCCGCCATTGTTCTCACCCCATCGAGCCCGCGGTGTGCCTCTAAAGACAAGGACGCCTGTCGTGTTCTGACTGCGCGCATCGATCGAGCGCTTTCCGAAGCGCGGGATCTGCGAGCACGAGAACACGAGAGGCGCCCTTCGTCCTCCCCATCTCCTCACCCCGAGCCCGATGCCGGATAAAAAAGGAGGGCGTCTGCCAGACTCTCAATTGCGCGCGTCGAACGAGCACATTCTGATCGTGCGCGTTTCGCGAGCAGGAGAGTTTGGCAGACGCCCTCCTCAATCTTTCCTGACCGACTCTTCTTCTTAACTTAATCTTATTTGCCGAATGCCTTCTTCAGCAGCGGCTCGATCTCGCCCTTCTTTTCCATCGGGTCCAAAATATCCGTATCCCCGTAGAACTGCCCGTCGATGAAGACCTTGGGGAGCGTCGGCCAATTGGTCATCTTGGTCAAGGCCTCCCGCTTGGCCGGATTTTGCAGCACATCGACGACTTCATAGGGATACCCGTACTTATCGAAAAACTGCATCGTCTCCCGCGTGAACCCGCACATGGGAAACTGCTTGGTGCCCTTGCCGTACACCAAGATTTTATGGGCTTTGATCTCGCGCTCGATTTCTTCCTGAATGGGGTCCGACATATATCCCTCCATACCAACCTTCGGTTGAGCCGGCGGCTCATCGGGCCTAGCCCCTCCCCAT
>DATIBM010000056.1:0-3132 GCA_035457545.1 Nitrospiraceae bacterium | reverse complement strand
CGAAGTGACTGTGAACGGCGCCTACGACCAGATCCAGCCTGCTCAGGTCCTCGTCCGGAAGATCCAGACTGCCGTCTTCCAGAATATCGACTTCGAGTCCTTTTAACAGGGTCACGCCGATGGACGTCGCGTTCAACCGGTCTATGTCGTCGTGCTGTTCCAGCAGCCGCTTAGGGTCGAGGCCTTTCGCCATGGCGAGGCGTCTGGAATGGTCGGTGATCGCCAGATATTCGAACCCGTGCGCCTGCGCGGCCGCCGCCATCTCTTTGAGACTGTTCCGGCCGTCGGTCGCATGGGTATGGACATGCAAGTCGCCTTTCAGATCGGCTCGCTCCACGAGCGTTGGCAACCGTCCGTTCCTCGCCGCATCAATCTCGCCGCGATTCTCCCTCAGCTCCGGCGGGATCCAAGGCAACCCGACTGCGGCGTAGACCGATTCTTCAGTGGCTCCGGCTACCGACCGATCACCCCTGAACACGCCATACTCGTTGAGCTTGAGTCCCAATTGTTGCGCCAATTGTCGGAGCGCCACACTGTGCGCCTTGCTGCCGGTGAAATACTGAAGCGCCGCCCCATAGCTGTCTTCGGGCACGACCCGCACATCGACCTGCAATCCGCTGGCAAGGCGCAGGCTGGTCTTGGTCGGCCCCTGCGCCAGGATCTCCCTCACCTCGGGGTAGACCACGGTGCGCTCCATCACAGGACTGCCGGGGGAGGCGGTGACCAGAATGTCGAGGTCCCCGATCGTATCCTTGGATCGCCGGTAGCTACCCGCCTCGACGACCCGTTTCACCCCGGGGACTTGCTTCAAATAGGCCAGGATCGATTCGGCATAGGAAGCGGCGACCGCGAGCTTGAACCTGGTTTCTTTTTGCCTGACTCGCAGGTGATCGAGAAGATGCCGCTCGGTGGTTTCTCCAAAGCCGTGAAGCGACCTCACCCGCCCGTCCTCCGCTGCCTGGCGTAATTCGTCGCGTGTGCGGATTCCGAGCCGGTGATACAGCGTATGGACTCGTTTCGGTCCGAGACCCGGGATTCTGAGCAATTCACGCAAGGTCGGGGGCACCGTCTTTCGATGTTCTTCCAGCACCGCGGCCGTACCCGTCGACACGAACTCCTTGATCTTCTCCGCCAAGTCCGCTCCGATGCCCGGCAATGCGGTGAGATCTTCTCCCTTTTCGATCATCACGGCCACATCCTGGGAAAGATCGAGAAGGGTGTGGGCCGCATTGCGATACGCCCGGATGCGGAACGGATTCGCCCCTTCGATGTCGAGAAGATCCGCCATTTCCTCGAAGCAGGCTGCGATATCGGCGTTGTGCACTGACATGCAATGTCCTGTTCTTTAGGTGCCCCGTTTTGAGCCCGCCCTTTTGTCGGCCGGCCTGATCTTCGTTCTCCTCGGTTTCGCCGGCTCCCTCTCCCGGCTCAACCGTTAGGCTTGTTTCATGCTTGCCTTTTTCAGGCCCTTCGGAAGTCTCCTCTCAACGACGAGCGCGGTGAGCAAGGCTGCGCAGCCGGCCGCCGCTCTCTTCGAATCCGTAGCGGACCCGGCAAGTCGGCTGCGCGATCGAGATGAGCCACCGCAAATCCGTGGAGTGGCGAGGAGCACCGGGTCGCAGTCGACCCGCTTGATCGTGTCCTCCAGATCCCGAGTTGGCTGTCTCCGTAGTCCATCGCCGGCAGGAGGCAATCCAGATGCGGGTTGGCCTCAAAGGTTTTCCGAAGACTGCCGACCGCTGCCGGTCGTGGATCAACCAACGCGGCGGCCTCATACTTCTTGGCCGCGAGCACTCCGGCCCCGTAGGCCATCCCGCCATGCGTCACCGTCGGACCATCGTCGATGACGAGCACCCGTCGACGGCGACCGGCATCGTGGATTCAATCAACCGCGCATGGGGGGGGGTCGCACACTGAAACAAATCAGAAGTCGTTGCATGACCTGCTCATGAGAAACATCGCTGTAGGCAAAGGTCACGAGACCGACAGCATCGGTCGCGATCACCGATTCCAACTCTTCCTCCGGCACGATTGAAATACCGGTCGGATAGAGTGTCCCTGCCAACTCCGGTACCTTCGGCCCGCAATGTTCGGAATTTGAGCGGCGGTAAAGGCCACGACTCGGTACTGCGGATCGTCCCAGAACACCACGTTGAAATTATGGGAGTCTCGGCCGGCCGCGCCCATGATCAGCGCTCTGGTCGCATCCGCGATGCCGTTCATGGCCGCCACTCTCTCCAAAATTGGTAATCGTCGCATCCATCAGTCCGCATCGTTCCTACGAACAGGGCAGATGGTGCAGGAGCAACTATAATACCCATCAGGCGCCTTCCCTATGTTCTCAATGTCTCTGATCCGTTCCCCCTCTAAGAACTGTCCCTGCCGGCCTTGGTGCTATTTGCTACGTTGAGGGGAATGCTCCTGGGGACTGATGCCCCTTCCTGCTCGATCCCGCTCGTCCCAAAGGGACCAGCATCATAGTGGTTCATAGTGGGATTCTTCATGCTTCGCCGGTTCGGCACTCTCCTTGCTGCTACCTCGGCACCGCACGACTTCGATCTTCGGCGAAGAGAATGTCCGATGAATGAACGCCACACATTGATCCAAGAAGAACACGATCAACGAAGCGGAAGCCTGGCAAGGGCTTCATCATCCGACGATGCCTCGCCGAAGCCACTGCTCGCATGCAAGCCAGTCCACAGGAGGAATCTTTCAAATGACGACTCAACCGATGTTTGTCCTGTACAGCCTGGGTCTAGCCCTGAGCCTCGCCCTGTTCCCACCCATCCCTGTCGAGGCCAAGACACAGCTCACGCCGTCCACCATTCAGGAGGTGGAACAGCAGACGGTCGACGAATTGTTGGCGACGTTCGAGCAGGCAGAACAGGCCATGCAGGCCCAGGATCTGGATGGCATCATGGCGCTCTATTCTGATGAATACGCGTACCACGGGCTCAAGAAAGCGGATATCAAAAACGTCTGGCGCCAGCTCTTCGACCATGACACCGAGCTAGAAAGTGTGCACACGTTTTCAATGATTCGACGGGTGGGGCCTGCCGGCAAGCTGACGGCCGAAATGACCTGCACGGGAGTGATCTGGGGGACCTCGAAGCAGACGTCGCTACGCACTCC
>DATIBM010000055.1:0-5325 GCA_035457545.1 Nitrospiraceae bacterium | reverse complement strand
ACTACGCACATCCGGAGTACGGGGAGCTGGCCGCCCTCATTCAGGATTGGGGGAACGTGGTCGAGAACCCGCGGAACGGCCTGTTCGGCTCCATCATCGTCGGGCCGAAGGGATCGCGGTATCGCGATCCGATCACCGGCGAGGACATCTCGCTCAAGAGCAGTTGGCGCGCCGATGTGCTGGTGGATCGCACGGTCCCCGGCAACGAACAACGGAAGAACTACCGGGACTTCTCGTTGATGTTCCAGGACGAGGACAACATCATGGGGGTCAGCTTCATGCCCTACATTCAACAGGCGGCGGGTATTTCGGCGGTCAACTACCGATCGGAACCGACGGCCTGGCGGATGGAGAAGGGTTGTGAGGCCTCGGAAGTCTTCAGTTGCGTGAAGGCCGGCGAGGCTCCTTCAACGCCGCTCTTGCAGGCGCATGTCGGAGACCCCGTGGCGATTCACGTGCTGGGGGCCTTCAGTGAGCAGGTCCAGCTCTTCACCGTGGACGGGCATGAATGGCCTCACGAACCCTACATGCAGGGGGCCGATCTGGTCAGCACGATGGAGTTCGGCGGGTCGGAAGTGATCAACGCCCATCTCCACGGCGGAGCCGGCGGTCCCAACAAGGTGGTCGGGGACTATCTCTGGAAGAACCAACGTCCGGCCTATATGAACGCCGGACAGTGGGGCCTGTTCAAGGTGCTTCCGGCCGGCGATCAGCGGATTCTTCCGCTGATGCCGCAGGTCCCAAAGACCCAGACGGCTGAAGAGGAGCGGGGCGACGGATCTGTGACCAAGACCTCGCTTCGATGAGAAATGAGGGGCACCGGGCTCAACCCGGTGCCCTCCGGTAAGCATGCAAAACGGTGCGTATCACGTGGGCGCAGGAGAGAACCTCCTGCGCCCATGGTTGCACGGGCAAATGAAGGGTGGACACGCAATGACTCTCAGGGGACGGCTGGGCGCTCTTTTGCTGGGTGGTTTGATGGGCGCGCTGGCCGAGATGCCGGCGTGGGGCTATGAAGCAGTCACGGTCTCGGACGCCGGTACCCTGTCCGGCATCGTGACCCTGTCCGGAGAGGCCCCGATCCCACAGCGGTTCGAACTCCGGCGCTCGCCGGATCGCACGTTTTGCGGCGCGCTGTCGGACGGCTCCGGCTACAGGCTGTTACGCGAGGTCGCCACGGACGCTCAGGGGGGGCTGAAAGACGTCGTCGTGACGATCGAGGATATTGCCAAGGGCAAGCCCTTCTCTCTCGAAGAGGCGAAGATCGAAGCCAATGTCTGCCAGTTCGTGCCCTTTGTCTCGGTCGTCCGCAACCGACATCCCTTGACCGTGACGAACCTCGATCCTGTGGCGCATGACCTGCAAGTCTATGAACGGGATCGGGACCATGTGTTCATCATGTTCCATCGTCCGGCGCTCACGAGAACGGGCACGACCGATCAGATCCGATTTACCGCCGGCCGAAGGGAGGTCACGATGCAATGCGGGATGCATCCCTTCATGCAAGGCCACGGGTTGGCGGTCGAGAATCCCTATTATGCCGTGACGGGACATGACGGACGTTTTGCAATCACCGAGATCCCGCCGGGCACCTATCGAGTCCGCATCTGGCATCCGGCGCTCGGCGAGCAGGAGCAGCGCGTGACGATCGAACCGCGGGCCGAGACAACACTCGATGTCGGATTATCGGCGCGCTGAGGAGCAACCATGATTCATTCGGTCTATTCGATCATCGGTCTGGTGGTCATGACGCTGGTCGCGGGGTTCCCCGTGGCGGAGGCTTCCTCTCCAGGCCAGGGCGCGAGCCGGGTCGAACTCATTCTGGGAAAGGATCATCGCGCAAACTGGCCGGAGATCAAGCAAGAGTTCGGCGAAGCCGGCTTCACCAACGTGCATGTCCAGTTCATCCGGCTGGGCCATCCTCCGATGAACATCGGCCTCGGGCCCGAGGTGCCGGCCGAGACGGCAAGAGAAGCCATTAGGCTGGCGCTGAAATATAACGACGGCATCGCGATTCTGCTGCCGGAACGGCTCTTCCCTCCCCGGTTCATTACGATCGCCTCCTCCAACTTCGATGATACGGTCGAATTTCCGATCGACCGCGAGGCTCTCGCGCAACTGCAAGACCCGTCGCTCTCCACGGAAGAGTTTCATCGTCTGTATCGGAGATTGACGACTCCGCGCGGCGATACAACCGGGAAGTATTGATCGACATGGCAGGCCGTCCAGGCCCGGCCCTCTGGCTCGGACTGCTGGTCAGCGGGATCTGCCTGTGGAAAGGTACGGCGGCGCAGGCGTTTGAATTTTCCGCCGACCGTGCCTTCCGGCAGGGGAAGAGGGTCGTTGAAGCCCGGGTCAATGCGCGGGATGATCGTTGGCGCTTCGAATATCGCGTGCCGCAGGACGGAGCCAATGCCACGATCGTGCGATGGGACAAGAAGCTGGCCTGGCGGCTGTTGTCGCAACAGCGGATCTATCGCGAACGGCCTATCGAGCTGGAGGAGCGATTGTTCGTCGAGGAACGGCTCGAACACGAGATCGCCAGGGATTTGATCGGGTCGGAGGAGCGGGAAGGATTCTCCTGTGATCTGTTCCACGTCACCACGAGGGAGGGCGACAAGACCGCCCGCTATTACCGCTGGATCACGAAGAAAGAAGGGTTGGCTCTGAAAACCGTCAGCGAGGAACAGGGGTGGTCTGTCGAATACCGCAACATTCGGTTCGTCCCACAATCTGATCGCCTGTTTGAGCCCCCCTACGCCTATTCCAAAGAGGCTCCCGCCAATCGTGACAGTCCGCCCGGCATCGAACTAACCGAATGAGAGACAACTGGGTCCTGATCTGGAGATCAGCGGACCAGCGCGGACCGTTTCTGGAAGGATGGATCGATGGCTTGTCTGACCAGGTGTTGAGCCGTCCCAGGCTTGCTTGACCGAGGTGCCTGAGGGCGGTAGAGTGACGCCCATGGCAGGCCTGATCTGGATTGTCTTGCTGCTATTGGCGCCCGCGGCTCCCGCCTGGGCGGAGGATGGGGCTCGCCTTCAGGATTCCCGCCGGACAGTGGATCTTGCTCAACGGTTTGACCTCGAATCCGGAATAGCAGCGCTCAATCGTCTGTTCTCGGCGGCCGATCGTTATCTGCAGGAGCACTTCGAGGTGGACGGAGAGTACCGCGCCGATTCGTCGCGCGAAGGCGGGGCCGGCCGATTCCATTTCAAGTGGTATCCGGATGGCAAGAGCCGTTCTTCCGAAGGGTTCGAGACCGACGCCCGGTTCGAAGCCTTGCCGCATCAGTTCTCATTTCGCTTCCGGTTCTCCGAGCCGCGCGCCCAGGACGAACCCTCCGGAGGCGACCTACTGTAGCCGCACGTTCATCCCGCCATCGTCCCTCGCCCATCCTCCCCGTCATCGTGCCGGCTCTGGTCTTGACCATCCGCGCGGAAGTGTCGGTCAAAATTCACCATTTGGTCCTCAGAGCACTGGGGCCGATGCTATGATCCTCGCGAGATGCGCCGCAGTCCATTTCTATCGCGCTCCATCGCGCGCGGCGGCATGATGATCTAAGACTCGGTCGAGGATGATCCGGCGATTGTCCGCCAAGAAGCTGATGCCCTGGGCTAATTGGCCGGAACCAAAGCTTCTGGATCTGCGGCTGTGCGACCTGGGCTTGACGATCGACGGGGACTTGCTGCGCACGCAGATCCAGCGCCTGTACGACGAACTCGAGGCCAAACAGATCCGGTTTCGCCCTCATTTCTGGCTGTCCGACGAATGGTTCTGTCCCGACGGGGTGCCGGGCATCGCGGTCCCCTTCTACCTCGCCCATCCCAGGCTGGCGCGGCTTGAACGGACCTACATGTTGGAAGTGGAAGGAGGCACGCCCGAGTGGTGCATGCGACTCCTTCGCCACGAGACCGGCCATGCGATCGAGAATGCCTACCTCCTGAGACGCCGCAGCCGGCGCCAGGACCTGTTCGGCAAGTCCTCCGAATCCTATCCCGATCACTATGCGCCAAACCCTTACAGCCGCAGTTTTGTCCAGTATCTGGAGGTCTGGTACGCGCAAAGCCATCCGGACGAGGATTTCGCCGAGACCTTCGCGGTCTGGCTGGACCCCTCGTCGCTCTGGCGCCGGCGCTATGCCGGCTGGCCGGCAATGAAGAAGCTCCAGTACATCGATGAGGTGATGAAGGAATTGGCGACAACGCCGCCGAAAGTCACGTCGCGGCGCCGCATCGATCCGCTCGAGCGGCTGAACAAGACCCTGCGCGAACACTACCTCCAAAAACGAGCCCACTACGGCGTGGACCATGCGAAGGCCTATGACATGTGGCTATTGCGGCTGTTCTCCGCGAAGCCCCGCCGTCCCGGCGGCATGGGCGCGGCCGAGTTCCTGTCCAGGATCAGAGGCGAGGTGCGCCGGACCGTCGCCTTGTGGACGGGCCAATATCAATACACGATCGACCGGGTCATCGAGGACATGATCGAACGGTGCCGGACGCTCAATCTCCGGGTGGCGACGCCGCTGGATCAGGCCAAGTTGGGGTTCACGGTCCTGTTGACCAGGCAGTCGATGAATTACCTGCACAGCGGCCGTCATCGGGTGGCGGTATGAAGAAGCTGCGCGTGCTCGTGCTCATGCATGAAGACCTGGTTCCCCCCGATGAACTGACCGGGCAGGATCCGGCCGCGGCCGAGTGGAAGACCGAATACGACGTCGTCTCGACCCTGCGCAAGCTGGGCCATGAAGTCCGTCCGCTTGGGGTCAAGAGCGACCTCGGCGTCATTCGGGCGGCGGTGGAGGACTGGCATCCGCACATCGCGTTCAATCTGCTCGAAGAATTCGACGGCGTGGCCGTCTACGACCAGAACGTCGTCTCCTATCTCGAATTGCTGCGCGTGCCCTATACGGGCTGCAACCCGCGCGGCCTGATGTTGGCGCGTGACAAGAGCCTGTCCAAAAAGTTGCTGTCGTTCCATCGCATTCCCTTTCCGGACTTCGCCGTCTTTCCAATGGGCCGGTCGGTCAAGCGCCCCGCCTGTCTGGACTTTCCGCTGATCGTTAAGTCGGTCACCGAAGAAGCGTCGCTGGGGATCTCGCAGGCCTCCATCGTGAACGACGAGGAGAAGCTGCGCGAGCGCGTGGCCTTTATTCATGAGAGCGTCGGCACGGGCGCGTTGGTGGAACAGTACATCGAAGGGCGCGAGCTGTACGTCGGGGTCATGGGCAACGGCCACCTCCGCGTGCTGCCCGTGTGGGAGCTGGTCATGGATCGGATGCCGGAGGAGGCCTGGCGGATCGCGACCGAGCGGGTGAAGTGGAGC
>DATIBM010000054.1:0-6379 GCA_035457545.1 Nitrospiraceae bacterium | reverse complement strand
CTCGCTGGCCTTGTTCGGCGTGGTCCTGACCTATTACTCGTCGCTTCGGGTGTTGGGAGACGTGAGCGGAGCCCTGCAGGTGACGCAACTCCAACTGGTCGCCGACCAATTGGACCCCCATATTTTGAAGCTGGCCTTTGTCTTTCTCTTCGTGGGCTACGGTACGAAAGTCGGGCTGGCCCCCATGCACAGTTGGCTCCCCGATGCCTATAGCGAGGCCCCGGCGCCGGTGGCGGCGATGCTGGCCGGGGTGTTGGAGACGGTCGCGGTCTATGCGATCCTGAGGAGCCGCGCGATCGTCGATCAGGCCGTCTCGCCCGAGTTCACCGGCGGCCTGCTCGCCCTGTTCGGAATTGGATCGTTCGCGCTGGCAGCCTTTTTTATTCTGCTCCAGCACAACTACAAGCGGCTGTTTGCCTACTCCAGCATCGAGCACATGGGGTTGGCCATGGTGGGCTTCGGCGTCGGCGGCGCCGTCGGTACGTTCGGCGGGCTGTTTCATCTCGTGAACCACGCCTTCGCGAAGTCCTTGGCCTTCTTTGCCGCCGGCAACATTCATCGGCGGTTCAAGACCGTGGAGATGGAGCAGGTCCAAGGCCTGGCTTCGGCGCTGCCCTGGTCTGCCGTCGCCCTGCTGGTGGCCGGACTCGCCCTGGCCGCCTTGCCGCCCTTTGCCCTGTTCACGAGTGAGCTGCAGATCGTGACGGCGCTCGGGACGGATGGACTGCCGGGAGGATGGCCCCTTTCTGAGACGAGGCTCCCGCTGTTGTTATTGCTGTCTTGCGGCTTGGTCGCCTTCGCCGGATTGCTCTTCCGTCTCACCGGGATGGTCTGGGGGACACCGGCTAAGGAGATCGCCAGCGGCGAAGGGTGGTCGGTGGGCCATATCCCCATCATCCTCTTGGGAACGGTCCTGATCTGGTTCTGCGTGATGCTGCCGGCTCCGTTCCGGCACCTGCTTGAGGAATCGGCATCGATTCTTCTGGGTACGGGAGGAGCCTTATGACGGCCGGGGCATCGGTCGAACGACAGATCCGCGAGGCCTTTCCGTCCCTTGTTTGTGACTATCCGTCCGGCAAGGACCTCGTGCGATGGCGGGTGGAGCCAGGCCGGCTGACCGAGGTCGCGCGCTGGCTCCATGAGAAGGCCCATGGCCGCTTGGCCTTGCAGTTCGCCGTTGATTGCCGGCCTATCCTGTCCGCGGCGGACAAGTATGAGATTCACTATCTGTTCGCGCTGGAACCGCGCCGGCCGTGGGTCCTGCTGACGATCGAATTAACAGGACAAGAGCGGTTGTTTCCCTCGATCACCCCGTCGATCCATGCGGCGCAATGGTATGAGAGGGAAATCCGGGACCTGTTCGGCTTGATCCCACTTGGCCATCCGGACCTCCGCCGCCTGATCCGACATGAACATTGGCCGAAGGGGACTCATCCCCTGAAGAAGGACTTCCGCTGGGACAGGGTCCTCGGCCGGCAACAGGGCGAGTACCGGTTTCTCCAGATTGAAGGGGAGGGAGTCTTTCAGGTCCCAGTCGGACCGATTCACGCAGGGATCATCGAGCCGGGCCATTTCCGGTTTTCCGTGGCAGGCGAGCCCATCATGCAACTGGAGTTGCGTCACTTTTGGAAACACCGGGGTGTGGAAAAGCTTTTCGAACAACAGACCTTGCTCTCTGCCGTCCCGCTCGCCGAGCGGATCTCGGGCGACACGACGGTGGGGCACAGTCTGGCCTATTGCCAGGCCGTCGAGCAGCTGGCGGGGATCACCGTGCCGCCGCGAGCCCGGTATCTTCGCTCGCTGTTTCTCGAACTGGAACGGCTTCACAACCACCTCGGCGACGTCGGCGCGATCTGCAACGACACGGCCTATGCCCTCGCCGACGCGCATGGCGGCCGCATGAAGGAGCGGATCATGCAACTCAACGAGCGGGTGAGCGGGTCTCGGTTTCTTCGCGGGGTCATGACCGTCGGAGGGCTCGCTCGCGATATCACCGCCCGGCAACTCGACGAGATGGTCGACGAGGTCGTGCGGATCGAGCAGGATTTTTCCGAACTGGAAGCGATCGTCTTCGCCAATGCCTCCCTGACCGACCGGCTCGAAACCACCGGCGTGCTGCCTGAGCGTGTTGCCTGGGACCATGCGGTGGTGGGGGTCGTCGGGCGGGCGTCGGGGATCGACCAGGATGTCCGGCGGGACCGTCCCTTTGCCGCCTACGACGAGGTGCCCGTGAACGTGGCGCGATACCGATACGGCGACGTGCGCGCCAGGCTGAGAGTGCGCATGGACGAAATCCATGAGTCCATCCGGCTCATCGGAGAGATTCGCGCTCATCTGCTCCAGGGTCCGATCGTCGCCGATGCCTGGCGCATGCCGGAACCAGGTCGATGGGCGATCTCCGCGGTGGAGGGGTGGCGGGGAGAGATTCTCTATTTTGTGATGGCCGGCGAGCAGGGCCTGATCCACCGGTGCAAGGTGCGGGATCCGTCCTTCGTCAACTGGCCGGCGATCCAGTGGGCAGTGCTGGGGAATATCATCCCGGATTTTCCCCTTATCAACAAGAGCTTCAACCTGTCCTATGCGGGAACAGACCTGTAGCCGTGAAACGGCAGACGTAAGACGAAGGAGACAAAGCGAGCCCTCGCGCCTCACTTCTCACTCCTTACTCCTCACTTCCCACGGAGGCATCATGTTTCGCATTCTCAAAAAGAGTCTTAAGACCGGTGTCGTGACCGGCGAATATCCACTCGCCGAGACTTCACCAGACCTGGTGAGCCAGGAGGCCAACGCCAAGGCCGCCCCCTTTTGCCGTTCGCTCTCGATTCGCGAGGTGGACACCGGCTCCTGCAACGCCTGTGAGATGGAGATGAACGCGCTGATGAATCCGGTTTACGACGCGGAACGATTCGGCATCCATATTGCGGCCTCGCCGCGTCATGCCGATGCCTTGGTCGTCACGGGACCGGTCACCGTGAACATGGCGAAACCGCTCAAGGACGTATACAAACAGACCCCCGATCCCAAGCTCGTGATCGCGCTGGGCGACTGTGCCGTCAATTGCGGGGTCTTCGCCGGCAGCTACGCGGTCACCGGTCCGGTCGATCTTCATATCCCCGTCGACGTTCGCATCGCCGGCTGTCCGCCAAAGCCGGCGGAGATTCTGGAGGCCCTGGCAAGGCTCAGAGAGAAGGGGCGAGTCGGTTAGAGCAGGATAACGGGCTGAGAGAAGCGTACATTTCCGCCGTCGAGGAAACGCCGCGATCTCGTGCCTTCCCTTGTTGCCTTATTCGCCTGATGCGGGGTCCGCGGCGGGTTCGCCGAGCGTGATCGTGATCTCGCTTCGGCCGGTGGTCGCGTCGAGCGAGGCGACGGTTTCCTTGACGCCGGTCTTGACGGCGAGTTCGAGCCGCCTTCGCAACTCATCCTGACAGGCCTTGAAGACGGCCTCGTGGACCCGTTGCAGGAGGCTTCTGCCTTCCTGTAATTGCGCCAGCCGCTGCTCAGCGGGCGCCAGCCTGGCCCTGGTGACCGTCACCCTGATCACATCCTCGGACATCTCGACCTGGACATGGGAGCAGGTCACCTGCATCCACTCCGTGTAAAAATCCAGAATGGCCAACATGACCGCATATTCGATATCGGCCTGGCTGGGCTTGCAGGGCGGGCGGCGCTTCTCATGCCGCTCATGGGCGTGGGCCGGATGCCGATGGGCCTTGCGAGGCTTGTCCTGCACCGCGGTCAGGAACCGGTCTACGATGAACTCGTCCAATGACACCGATCCCGGCTCGATCGTTCGGTTGGCCGGTCGCTCGGATCGCCCGTCTTGATTCGTCATCTTAGGCTCATCGTGACGATGCATGCCGATTGCCCCTGCAAGGGCGATTCCACAGGAAACCGGATTGGATGAGGAACGATTCCGTTACCGGCCGCCGAATAATCAACGGCATAGACAAGCATGGGAGGAGGCAAGCGAAGGAGAGCGTGCGGAGTGCTGCGCTGCACCGTGCAATGACACACGAGGCACACATGCCCGGTGCGCCAGCGCACCGCCATCGGGAGCAGATGAGCTGTGAAGATGACTTACTTCTTCCGCCGCCGGTCCAACATCCAGCGGGTGATGCCAAGCTGTCTCGCGGCCAGCGTTTTGTTGCCGTCTGAACGCCGGAGCACTTCCTCGATGATCCGGTCCTCCAGATCTGCCAGCGATTGCTCCCCGACCCGGAAGGCGACCTGGACGGTCATGGGGTCGAGGGCGTTGGGCGCGGCAGGCTGCTCGGCTTCCCGCGGCGCGCCAAGCGGCATGGCTGCCCCCTGGATATCCGATGGAAAGTGGGCGGCATCGAGCGTCGTCCCCTGACAGAACAGGACGGCGCGTTCGATGAGGTTGCTCAACTCACGGACGTTTCCCGGAAACCGGTACCGGCACAGGAGCGACTGCGCCGCCTCTCCCAACGCGCGGACCGGCTTCCTCAGGGCCAGCGCGGAACGGGCCAGGAATTGCTCGGCGAGCGGAATGATGTCGTCACGGCGTTCCCGCAGCGGGGGGACCGTCACCGCGACCACGTTCAGCCTGAAATAGAGGTCCTCCCGAAACTCTCCCTTGGCCACGGCTTCTTTCAGGTTACGGTTCGTGGCGGCCATGAACCGGACATCGACGGGGATGGCGGTCGAACCGCCGATCCGCCGAAGCGTCCGCTCTTCGAGCACGCGCAACAGCTTGGCCTGGAGGGGAAGGGGCAGATCGCCGATCTCGTCGAACAGAACGGCTCCGCCCTCGGCCATCTCGATCAAGCCGCATCGCCGGCCGGTGGCGCCGGTGAAGGACCCCTTTTCGTGCCCGAACAACTCGCTTTCGAACAGCTCGCGGGGAATCGAGGGGCAATCGACCTCGACGCAGGGTTTGTGGGCGCGGGCGCCGTTGAAATGGATCACCCGGCCCATATACTGCTTGCCCGTGCCGGTCTCCCCCTGCAGGAGCACCGTCACCCGGTCGTTCTTGGCGAGTTCCCGGATTTGGCTCAGGAACGCCTGGGTGACGGGGCTGCGCGCGATGACGCTGTCGAGCGAATACCGGGCCGCCTCCTGGCCGCTCTGCATCCGCAGTTGGCGTTGCAGCGTCAACAGCTCTGTCGCGCGCCGCAACGCATGCAACAGATCCTCCATGTCGATGGATTTCGCGACAAAGTCAAAGGCGCCCAACCGCATCGCTTCGACGGCATCCTTCACTGTCCCTCTGGCCGTCAGCACGATGACGGGAAGATGGGGGGAGAATTGTTTCACCCGGGCGAGCAGCTCCAACCCAGAGAGGTGGGGCATCACGAGATCCAGCACGAGGATATCCGGCTCAAATGACCGGAGCGCGGTCAGCGCCTCTTCTCCGGACCCGGCAGTCTGGACCACATACCCCTGGTCGCCGAGACGCAGCGCAAAGGCCTCGCGAACGGACGCCTCGTCTTCAACCAGCAACAGGTGCCGCGTCATGGCAGGCCTCCTGCTTCACCGGCAGCCACACCTCGACCACCGCCCCGCTCCCGGGCGGGCTTTCGATGACCAACTGACCGTGGTGCCGCTCGACGATGTCGCGGGTGATGGTCAGCCCCAAGCCGACGCCCTTGGCCTTGCCGTTGGTAAAGAACGGCTCATGGATTCGCTGCAGGTCTTCGGGAGCGATGCCGCAGCCGGAATCCGAGAATCGCATCACCACGCCCGGCATGCGCCTGGTGTCGGCCGCAAGCGAGACGGCCAGCTCGCCGCCGCCCGGCATCGCGTCGATCGCGTTCATCGCCACGTTCAAACAGACTTGAAGCAGGTGCGCCCGCGAGGCCTCCACGCCGGGGAGCTCCGGCGTCACGGAGGTCTTCACTACGATCCGGTTCTTGACCAGGTTGGGACGGAGCAGGGTCACGGTGTCGTCGAGGATCGAAGGGAGGTCGCAGCGCGTCAAGTCGAAGGGCCGAGGCCGCAACTGTCCCAGATGGGATTCGAGCAGCTCGTCGATGCGGGCCGCCTCCCGGGCGATCAACCGGCAGCGTTCCCGCGCCTCCTGCGGGAGCGCCGCCTGCTCCGCCAAGTGGGTCGCCAGGCTTCCCAGCCCGATGAGCGGGTTGCGGACCTCGTGCAGGATGCCGCCCGCCAGTTGGCCGACCAGCTTGACCTGTTCGGTATGGCGCAGGGCCTCCATCATCTGTTCCCGCTCGCTGAGGTCGGTCAAGATCGCCATGAAGTATTGGATGGTGCCGTCGGACGCCTTGACAGGGCTCACGCTTTCCCACACCAGAAACTCGGACCCGTCCTTCCGCCGATTCACGAAGCGCTCGACGAACGGCTGCCCCGCTCGGATGGACTGCCAGAGCCGCTCATAAAACGAGGGCGGATGCTT
>DATIBM010000053.1:0-6558 GCA_035457545.1 Nitrospiraceae bacterium | reverse complement strand
GGCGGCCGGCCTAAGGTTGATTGGCGCTCGACATGCCGTTGATTCGATGCAACAGGCCGATGAGGGAACCGAGATGAGCCGGAACAAGGAGAGGCCCTCCATGCATCCCGATGCCCAGAAACAGATCTGGAACCGCCGCCTTGACCGCCGGGAGATGCTCAAAACCATCGGCATGGCCGGATCGCTCCTGGCCCTGAGCGGTCCCAGCCAATGGGCGCGGGCACTGGCGCAGGAACAGGCGGGGTCTGCTGCCGAGACCGATACCTCCGTCGCCTCCTTGCCCCCCTCAACCGGAGAAGTCCCGAGACGCGCATTGGGCAAGACCGGCGTGGAGATTTCGGCGCTCTGTTTCGGCGGGGCTCACTGGGGCCGAATCAAGGACGATGCCGAGGCGATTCACCTGTTGCACGAAGCCATCGACTCAGGCGTGACGTTTCTCGACAATGCCTGGGAATACAACGGCGGCCGGTCAGAGGAATTGATGGGTCGCGCGTTGATGGGGCGCAGGCCACAGGTGTTCCTGATGACCAAGGTCTGTTCGCACGGACGAGACAAGAAGGTGGCCCTCCAGCAATTGGAGGATTCGTTGCGCCGCTTGCGGACGGATTATCTCGACCTGTGGCAGATCCATGAAGTCGTCTATCCGGACGATCCGGAGCGCCACTTTGCGCCGAACGGGGCGGCGGAGGCGTTGCTGGAAGCCAAACGCCAGGGCAAGGTCCGGTTCATCGGCTTCACCGGCCACAAGGACCCCAAGATCCATCTGAAAATGTTGCAATACGACTTTCCTTTCGACGCCTGTCAGATGCCGCTGAACGTGTTCGACGGCACCTATCGAAGCTTCGAGCGCGAGGTCTTGCCGGTGCTCAACCAACGGGGCATCGCGCCGCTCGGCATGAAGAGCCTGAGCGGCAACGCGGCTCCGATCACGGAGGGCATCGTCACGGTGGAAGAGGCGCTCCGCTACGTGTTGAGCTTGCCGATCGCCGCATTGGTGAGCGGGATCGATTCGTCCGCGGTGCTGAAACAGAACCTCGAAATCGTCCGGCGATTCACGCCGATGGCCACCGCCGAGATGCAGGCCCTCCGCTCGCGCACGGCGGCCTATGCCGCAGACGGCCAGTACGAGCTGTTCAAGTCCACCACTCGCTATGACGGCCGCATCGGGCGAGCGCAACACGGGCTGAGTTAACCGTGCCCCGGGATCCCGGGCCCGAAGACCCTTGCCGGCTTCGCAAAGCCGCATCTGCTTGACTCTCCTTCGCGATGGTGTAGAAGGAAGAGAGCACTCCAGAGGAGCCGCTTCGTCGGCAAGGGGTCCCCTATGGCCGCTTCGTCCTCTCCGCCGAATCTTCCCCAGTACGACCCGCAGACCCTGCTCAATTCGCAGCCGGTCATCGTCTCGGTCATCGACCCGGAAACGCATCGCGTACAGTTTCAGAACGAGACAGGGCTCAAGAAGTTCGGAGACATCGCCCGCCACCCCTGTTACGAGAAGATCGCAGGAAACGCCTCGCCCTGTTCCTTTTGCCGCATGCCCGAGGCCCTGACCACCGGCGGCATTGTTTCGAGCGAAGTGGCGCTTCCCAACAATCAATACCTCCTGATCCATTGGTCCAAGGCCCGGACGGCCGACGGGCGGGTTCACGTCATCGAGACCGTCGCCGATGTCTCCGAGCACAAACGGATCGAACACAGCCTACGCCAGGCTCAAAAAATGGAGGCGATCGGACGGCTGGCAGGCGGAATCGCGCATGACTTCAACAACCTCCTGATGGTCGTGATCGGCCATGCTCAGCGGCTGATCCAGCAGCTCGCGTCGCATCCCAGCCGTCACGAGTTGGAGTTCATCAGCCAGGCGGGAACGCGCGCCGCGGCGCTGACGAAGAAGCTCTTGACGTTCAGCCGCCATCAGGTCCTCGAACAGCGCGAACTCCACCCCAACAGCCTGCTTCGGGAGATGGAAGACATTCTCCGCCGCCTGATCGGCGAACAGATTCAGATTGTGATCGTGCTGGACCCCAAGACGGGACACTTCCTCGGAGACCCGGTCCAAGTGGAGCAGGTGATTATCAATCTCGCGCTGAACGCGCGCGATGCGATGCCGGACGGGGGCATTCTGACGATCGAGACCGGCAACATGGAAGTGGACGAGGAGTTCGTCCGCCGTCATCCCGGATCAAAGGCCGGACCGCATATCAAGTTGGTGGTCGAGGACACGGGTTGCGGGATCGACGCGGACACCCTCACCCATATCTTCGAACCCTTCTTCAGCACCAAGGAATTCGGCAAGGGAACCGGGCTGGGGTTGGCGACGGTCTACGGCATCGTGAAGCAGAGCGGCGGCTACATCGACGTGGTCAGCCAGCCGGACCGTGGCTCCCGCTTCACCGTGCTGCTCCCGCGCATCGTCAAGGAAGACGCGGAGACCGACCAGGCGACGGACGGCGCCGCCAAGCCGATCTACCGTGGGACGATCCTGATCGTGGAAGACGATGAAGGCATCCGCCACCTCATGGGAGCGGTCCTGCGCGATGAGGGGTTTGAGGTGCTTGAGGCGGGAGACGGCAACGAAGCCCTCAAGATGCTCCAGCTCCGCCGGGGCCATTGCGATCTGCTGATCGCCGATGTCGTGATGCCCCGCATGAAGGGCGCCGTGCTGGTCGAGGGAGTCCGCGCCATGGTCCCTTCCATCAAAGTCCTCTACATCTCGGGTTATGCCGGCGAGACCCTGTCGGCTAACGGGGTCGACGACCAAGCCGCCTTTCTCCAGAAGCCGTTTCTCCCCTCCGCCCTGACGGACATGGTCAACGAGCTGCTCTCCGCCTCCTCCACGCAGGCCCAGGGAACGCTCCCATCGTCAACCGTCAATCGTTGAGACCAACGGACCGTCAGTCGCGGTCTTCCTGATCGAATGACGATTGACTCTTGACCGTTGACGCGACAGCCGGCCCCTCTGCGATCGCCGCCGACAGCCTTATGAAGGCATGGTAGGGATCAGGCCGCTTGGACGGAGCCGGTCCTCACCCCTGTGTCCAAGACGGATCGCCGAAAATGCTCATAACAATCCATCAGGGTCGGCTGATCGGGGGAGAGCCGCAGAATGCCCTGGGTGCGGCCGCAGAGCAACGCCCACTCTGCCGCATAGGCCGCGAGTTGATTCGGAGTCAGGCCATGCTGGCCGAACAGGGTGACGGCCGCTTCGGAAAGCTTGACCCTCATCGTGGAGAGGGACGCCCCATAGCCGATCAGGAATTCATGGCGCAAACCGAACAACACGAGCACGCCATTCGTCGCGACGATCCCTCGCTGTCCGCAATGGAGACATACGACCGGCTGGAGCGGGGCTTCATCGCTGCGAGCATCCGGATCCGGTCGCATGGAACGCAGGCAGGCGCGGCTTGGACAAAGCAGAGGTTTGCGACCAGCGAAAGCCAGCCCGCCCGGAGGGTCATCCTCTTCATAACGTTGGACAACCTGGCTGGATGACCCGTTCATCATCACCCTCACTCACATCACAACTCGTCCGCGACCCGCATCTAAGGAAAGTTTCCACAGCCCTCTGCCAGTATAGGCCTCTTGCTTCTCTCCTGTACTGGGGGCTCCCCTAGCGCACCCTTTCTGTTTCAAACGCAGTGCAAATGACGAACCACACGCAGGATTCGGCGCATTCCGCAGCGATGTGGCACGACTCAGGAGCAAAACGTATCAAGAAAGATACAGTACTGTATCCTTTTGGTCTCGGGACGACTGGTCATCAAGGGATGAGTAGCGGTATGTATGAGATGTATGAGGCCATGTGACGGCGCGATTCGTGATTGACAAGCAAGTCCATATCGGTCAGAGAGTAGAGAGGGCGCCGGCGAGGGTTTCTGGCTCCGGCGGCCCATATATGATTGCAAGCCGGGACGTAAAGCATGGCCGAGGAACAACCAAAACCGGACTCGCCCAGGCTCGATAGCCCCACCGACGAACCAGGGCAGCGACAGGGAGCATTGCTGCAGCTCTTGGGAGAACTGCGCGCCGAACTCGACCGCATCCTGGCGAGCCTCCCGGCTTCGGCTGCTGCCGATGTCACTTCGTCACAGGAGTCCGTCGGGCCGGAGCGAGATGATTCCCGTAGCGACAAGACAGACGGCCCGCAGGAATGAACAACGAGAGGAGCACATGCCGATGATGATCCCTCCCGCACGACGGCGATTCGGCCTCTGGTGGCACCTGAGCTTGGTGATCGCAGCCGGCGTCTGGACGGCCGCGGCGGCCGAGCAGCCGCAGACAGCCGAGGAAGAACAGGGCAAACGAATCTTTCAACGAAATTGCGCCGGATGCCACGGCCGCGAAGGCACCGGCGAGGGCTACCGATTGCTCGGCGCCGACCCCGCCAATCTGACCTCGCGGCAGACACAGGAGAAATCGGATGAGGACCTGCTGGAGTCGATCCACGAGGGCCAACAGGGGATGCCGGCCTGGAAGGATCGCCTCTCGAACGAAGATCGCCGGCGAGTCTTGGCCTACATCCGGAGTTTGGCACAGTGAGCGGGCGAACTGTCGAACCGGCCTGACGAACCGCCACAATCGAGGCGCAAACCGGGCATGAATTGTGACAGGCGCTTGATTGGGCTCGCCCTCCTGCTGACGGTCTGTTTCCTATGGCCTGCCCCTGGCGAAGGAGCCGAACAGACCCTGACGATCCTCCATACCAGCGAGCACCACGGACAGGTGCTGCCGATCGAACGGATGGGGCAGAAGCGGGAGGGAGGCATGGCCTCCCGCGCCAGCGTGATCGCTGAGATCAGAACAGCCGCCTCGGCCGTCCTGTTGGTGGATTCGGGCGACCTGCTGATCGGCACGCCGATGTCGTCGGTGTTTCGGGGCGAGCCGGACATCAAGGCCATGAACCTGATGGGGTATCAGGCGATGGCGGCCGGGAACCACGAATTCGATTTTGGCCTGGACCACCTGCGCACGTTGCAGGCCCTCGCGCGCTTTCCCCTCCTGTGCAGCAATCTGACCGGCAAAGGGGTCGAGATGCCCTGCCGGACCTCCACCGTCGTTTCTGTCGGAGACCTTTCGATCGGATTGATCGGCCTGCTCGGACGGAGAAACTTTCCCGACACCTTCAACCGTGAGGTCGTCCGGTTGCTCGACCTCCGCGACCCGATCGAAACCGCCCGCGCTTCCGCCCGGGCCCTCAAGCAGGAAGGGGCTCATCTGGTCCTGGCCGTGACCCATCAAGAGGACGACGAGGATCTGGCCCTGCTGTCGCAGGTTCCGGAGCTCGACGCGGTGATCGGCGGCCATACGCCGGGATTCGAGGGGCTCCGCACGGCCGGATCGGCCGAGCCGGTCGCCGAAGCGACCAGCCCCGGTTCCGTCTTCGTCAAGACCCATCGCCAGGGCCGGACGATCGGGCGGCTCGATCTGACGCTCGAGCGAATGCCCGGCGATCCGGAAAAGGTCCTGGTGGTGAAGGCCGAGGCGCGCAATCTCCCCATCGGCGAAGACATTCAGCCGGACCAGTCTGTACAGGAATTGATCCAGGGCTACGTGCGCAAGATGGATGTCCTTGGAGCGACCGTGGTCGGGCGAGCGCTGGTGAATTTGGACGGCGAGACCGCGACGGTGCGGACCAGGGAGAGTAATTTGGGAAACCTGCTGGCCGATCTCGCGAGAGTAGAGTTTGGGACCGATGTGGCGCTGGTGAACAGCGGGCAAATCCGGGACAGTATTCCGGCCGGTCCGGTTGACTTGACGCGGGTGCTGCGGGTGTTGCCCTTTAGCTCCACGCTGGTGACGCTTTCGATCTCGGGACAGGAACTGCGGGCGGCGCTGGAGAACAGCGTCAGCCGGCTGCCGGCCACCAACGGCCGGTTTCTTCAAGTCTCCGGCCTGACCGTGACCTATGATCCGCAGGCGCCGATCGGATCGCGGGTGAAGGTTGTGATGGTGGGGGACAAACCGTTGGACGAATTCCGCCGATACAGGGTCACCACCGATTCATTCATTGCCGACGGCGGGGACGGCTATACAATGCTGCCGCAGGCCCAGGATCGGATCGAGCGGCAGGTTCCCCTACGCGACCTGTTGTTGCAAGCCCTCAAGGAGCGACCTCTGAAAGCTTCGCTGGACGGACGGATCCGCTTTGGGGAACTCGCCGATCCCAATGAGAGACCCTCGCCGGCCCTGCCCAAGGCCTCGCCCTAAACGGACCACTTGTCACGCGGCCTTGGCGGGGCACCAGCGCAGGCCGAGATTCAACAGCTCTTGCAGCAGGTCCCCGTAGGTCCAGTCGGCCTTCAGGGCGGATTCCGCAAAATCCTCGTCGCGCGAGATCTGGGGGTTGGGGTTGGCTTCGAGCACGTAGACCCCTCCCGATTGATCCATCCTCAAGTCGATCCGGGCGTAGCCGCTTAGTCCCAAGGCCCGGTAGACGCGGCGCGCCAGGTGCTGAAGCTTCTCCTCCATCCCGTCGGGAAGATTCCGGGCCTCGCCGGAGCGGATGCCGTACTTCCTCTGGTACTTCCGGCTCCACTTCACCCGCTCGGTCGCGATCCGCCA
>DATIBM010000052.1:0-26430 GCA_035457545.1 Nitrospiraceae bacterium | reverse complement strand
CAGTCCCAACAACGCCCCCGCCTTGACCTGCGTGATCTGCTTCCCCAACACCTGGCGCATCACATGTACCCGCCGCAGTTCCTTCCCCCTCATGATCACTCTGTCCTCTCCGACCATCCGGCCCTCCTGATACAAGCCGGCAGTCTACCGATGAAGAGGACATTTCTATCTTGGCGAAAGCGGACATTATCATTTTGGGATTACACTGAGCCCTGGGCAACGGAATGTCTCGGAGAAGTGATGTTCAGGTCTGCGATAGCACATCTCGCCGCCTGTGGCACACCGACTCCTAGCTGTCCCGCCCCTCACCTCGTGTGAAGGCGGGACTGGTGTAAAATTTCTCCTATGTCGTCTTTAAAATAGAGCCTTCTGATCCTGACATTGCTCGTCTCCTGCGTCGGCTGCGACCAAGCGACGAAGGAGTTGGCCCGCACGACGCTCGCTTTCGAACCTCCCCTCTCCTGGTTCCATGACACGGTACGGCTGGAATGTGCGGAGAACACCGGTGCGTTTCTGAGCCTTGGAACCAGCCTTCCGGAGGACCTTCGGTTTCTGCTGTTTCAACTTGGCATCGGCGCCGGACTCCTCACGTTGCTCATCGTCCTGTGGCGCTCGCGCCCTGATTCTCTCCTCTATCTGACCGGCTGGTGCTTGATTCTCGGAGGACGCATCGGCAACCTCCTGGATCGGGTGGCCCATCACGGGCGGGGCATCGACTTCATAAACCTCGGCATTGGTCCTTTTCGGACCGGCATCTTCAACCTCGCCGATGTGTACATCACGATCGGCGCCCTCTTGCTCCTGTTCGTCTCCTTCCGACCAGACAGCCGGCAGGCATCGAAATAGCCATTCCTTCCAATCAATCCAAAGAGCCAGCCAAAGAACCTGGCCGCCTCCCGATCATCGGCCATCAGTGCTTGCTTATGTTTCGCCGTGCCCTACGAGGGGTTTTCCCTGGTCACATCCCGTTGGCCCCATGATAGAGGTGAATTAAGAGGATCGTTGGAGACTGTTATGGCGGGGCGCACACGGAGACCGACAAAGGGACAACCGACGAAGGGGCGGCGCTGGTCGGCCGATGTGATGAAGCGGAGCGATGCGCTCGATCTGGAACCGGGCGTGTTCACCAAAAAGAATCCTCGCCAGATCGCCGCCTCGCTCAAACGTTCGGCCCTGCGCAGCCGCCGTCGCAAAGGGACGCCCTACCAGTCGGCCATGTCGATGCTCAATTTTCACATCAATCGAGGCGGCAAGAAATTGGACGTGGCACAGAAACAAAGGTTGGAACAGGCAAAAGTCGAACTCCGCAAATTATTCAGCAAGTCACTCGACAAATCCGCCGCGGATTAGTTTCTTGTCGCCCGAAGGGAGAACATCATGCCGGAACAAGCCACGGTTCGACGCGCACGGGCCAAACAACGAGCCGGCAAGGCTCCTTCGACGCAGGCGGGAGAATTCGTGAGAGAAGAGATTCGTCATGTTCGGGAAGGAAAGCACGGTGCGCGCTCCACGAAACAGGCGATTGCCATCGGGCTATCGAAAGCCCGGAAGGCCGGTGTCCCGCTCAAGCCGCCGCGCAAAGGTCAGACGTCGGAACGGACCAGACGGAACGCACAGCGGGCCTATGAGCAAGGGCAGCGCCGCCGCTCACGGAAGCGGTCGTCCCGCCGCTCACAAGCCGCCTTGGGAGCCTTGAAACGGGAAGGACGACGCGCAGCTTCGACGATTGCCTTGTCCCGGCAGGCTCGACGGAAGAAATGATCTGCTTGGCGAGCATGGACACTTTTCTGATCTGCTTTCACCGGAAAAGGAGGATTCTATGCAACAGACCCAGCAGACCCCGCGACGAATGAGCAGACAACAGCAAGACTGCATCGCCGCTTGCTGGTCCTGCGCTCAGATTTGCAACACCTGCAGCGATGACATGATCGGCATGCAGGGCGGAAGCCACCATCAGGAGTTGATGGGCCGTTGCACGAGGCTCTGCCGAGACTGCGCCGACCTCTGCGCTATGGCGGCCGCCTGGATGAGCCGGGGGTCACAACTTTCGCCAGAGCTGTGCCGGCTATGCGCCGACGTGTGCAACGCCTGCGCGGAGGTCTGCCAGCAGCATGCCCCGCACCATGCCCTGTGCGGTCCTTGTGCCGAGGAATGCGGGCGCTGCGCGAACCTCTGCCGAGAGATGGCGGGAGCGAAGACTGCCTAATGTCGATATCGCCGTGACGAAAGGAGCTTGACGATGACTCTTCTCAAAGAAATCATGACCCCGCAGGTTGACGTCATTTCCGCCGATGCGACAGCCGAGGACGCCTCGACCAAGATGAAGCAGCTCAATGTCGGCGCCATCCCGGTCTGCGATGGGAACCGGTTGATCGGCATGGTGACCGATCGGGACTTGGTGGTGCGGGTCATGGCCGATCGCCGTGACCCGAAGGCCGTCCAGGTCCAAGAGGCCATGACTCCCGAGGTGTCCTACTGTTTCGAGGATGACGAAGTGGAACAGGCCGCTCGGTTGATGGCGGAACGGCAGATCAGACGTCTGCCTATTCTTTCCAGGGCAAAGGAATTGGTCGGGATCGTGTCGTTAGGGGATCTGGCGGTGCATGGGAAGGATGCCACCGTCAGTGGATCTGTGTTGGAGCACGTATCCAGACCGGCTCAGCCCCGGCGCTGAGCCGGTCAAGCCCGTGAACCGCTGTGATGGCACTCGGGGAAGAACGCGCGGCTCCTGAGGAGGTGACGTCTCCGTCTGACATTTCACATTTCACATTTCACTTTTCACATTTCTCATTTCACGTTTCAGATCGCCAGCGTGTAGGCTTCGAGGTTGGTCAGCGTGTGGATCACTTTGTTGATGAAACGCGCGGCGTCGGCCCCGTCGTTGATCCGGTGGTCGAACCCGAAGGAGATCGGGAGCAGCAGCCGCGGCACGATCTCCGGCTGCTCCAGCGTCCCCCTGACCACAGGCTGGAGCCGCGCGCGCCCCAGCCCCAGAATTGCCACCTCGGGGTAATTGATGATCGGCGTGAAGGTCGTCCCGCCCATCGGGCCGGGATTGGTGATGGTGAAGGTTCCGCCGCTCACGTCCTCCCGCTTCACGTCGCCCTTGCGGACCCGTTCGGCCAGTTGAAACAATTCCACGGCCAGATCGGTAAGGCTCTTCCGATCGACGTCATGGATGACCGGCACCAGCAGCCCCCGCTCGCTGTCCAGCGCGATCCCCAGGTGGTAATAACGTTTGAGGATCAATTCCTCCTTCTCCGGGTCCAGGCTCGCGTTGAACCGAGGGAACTCGTGCAACGCCGCCACGACCGCCTTCATCACCAGCACGGTGAGCGTGAGCTTGCCGCCCTTGGCCTCGATGGCCTTCACGTGCCGCTGCCGGAAGGCCTCCAGTTCCGTGATGTCCGCCACGTCGTTATGCGTGACGTGGGGAATCTGCGACCAGGAGAGGGCCATACGCTTGGCCGTCTGCCGGCGAATCGACCGGAGCGGCATCCGCTCGATCTCGCCCCACTGGGCGAAATCCGGCAGCACTGGCCGTTCGACCGGCGCGGACGGCCTTGTGTCGGCTGGTTTCCCGTCCTGTTTGCCAACCGCTGTACCGGGCTTGGCCACGGGGGCTCTCGGCTCCGCCGGACCTGCTTCCGCGAAGGCCCGGACATCGTCGGTGAGCACTCGCCCGCCTTCACCGCTGGGCGGCACTAATCGTAGATCCACTTTCAGGTCGCGCGCGACGCGTCTGGTTGCGGGAGACGCCAGTACCGGTCCCTGTTGAGCAGGCCGTTCGCGCACCGCCCCCTTGCTTGAAACCGGCGCCGGTTCATCCTTCTGGACCCGCTCTTCCGGTCGCGCCTCGGTCGGTTCAGCTTCAGGCTGCGCCACTGTTTTCTCAGCTTCCGTTTCCCGTTTGGTCTTCGTTGTTGGTTTCTCTTGCTTCGCTTCTTTCGCCGGCTTTGCCGGTCCAGGCGGCGCTACTTCTGCCGCGTCGCCCGCCGCATCAATCCGCATCAACGGATCGCCCACCTGAATCCGGTCGCCTTCCTTCACCGTGATCTCCTCCACGACGCCGGTATAGGGACAGGACAGGTCGAAGCTCGCCTTGTCGGTCTCGACCGTCAAGACCTCTTGTCCTTCCTTTACCTGATCGCCCCGCGCGACCAGCAGTTTCAGCACCTCGGCCTCGTGGATGCCTTCTCCGGGATCTTGGAATGTCCACAGCTTGGCCATCTGTGAAATCCTTTCACCTGCACCGCAGTGAACAATCAGAAACGCAGCACCTCTCTCGCGCCGCGGACGATCCGTTCGGCGTCTGGGAGATAGGCCTGTTCTCTGGCGAAATAGGGCACGATGATGTCGTACCCGTTCACCCGCTTGATCGGCGCCTCAAGATGCAGAAATGCCTGCTCGACTAATCGAGCGACGATTTCGCCGCCCGGCCCAAAGGTTTGCGGCGCCTCATGGACGATCACCACCCGTCCGGTCTTGCGCGCCGACTCGATAAACTTCTTGTCGTCCAGCGGCGAGATGGTCAGCAGATCGATCACCTCCGCCTCGATCCCGTCCTCTTCGCGCAGCCGCTCCGCCGCCTCCAAGGTCCGCCGCGCCATCGTCCCATACGTGATCATCGTGAGATCGCTTCCCTCGCGCACGATCTTCGATTCCCCGATGGGAATCGTCTCCTCTTCCTCCGGCATCTCCTCGCGAAAGGCCCGGTAATTCGCCGTCGGTTCGAGAAAGATCACCGGATCGGGATCGCGGATCGCGCTCAGCAGCAGCGCCCTGGCATTGCGCGGCGTCGAGGGCATGACCATTTTCAGCCCGGGCGTATGGCCATAGTACGCTTCCCTGCTCTCGGAGTGATGCTCCAGCGCCCGCACGCCTGCCCCCTGGGGCATGCGCACCACCATCGGCAGGTGGTAACGGCCCTGAGACCGCCAGCGCATCCGCGCGGCGTGCCCCTCCAGTTGATGAAAGGCAAAGTAGCTGAAGCCGGAGAATTGCATTTCCGCGACCGGCTTGAGACCCGAGATCGCCATCCCGATCGAGAATCCGATGATGCCGGATTCCGCCAAGGGGCTGTCCATGACTCGCTCGGGCCCATACTCCTTCAGGAGGCCGTCGGTCACGCGAAAGATTCCTCCATCGACGCCGATGTCCTCGCCGATCAAGACCACCGTGGGGTCGCGTTTCATCTCCTGGCGCAGTGCCAGATTGATGGCCTGTACCATCGTCAGTTCAGCCATTGGCAGCCTCATCGGTCCGTTCCACCCACTCCTTCCGGAAAGCCTCCCGCTGTGCTTGCAACGACGGGGGCATCTCCGCATAGAGGTGCTCGAACATGACGGAGGGATCGGTCAGCCTGGCCATCTGCCCTTGCCAGGCCTCGACCGCTTTCGCAATCGTTTGCTCGACCCGCTCCTCGGTCTTTTTGACATCGGCATCGGACAGGATCTGCTTGCTCTTTAGATAGCGTTGAAAGCGCGGGATCGGATCGCGCTTCTCCCACTGTTTCACTTCTTCCTGCGGCCGGTACTTACTCGGATCATCCACCGTCGTATGGACGGAGAGCCGATAGGTGACGCATTCGATCAAGGTCGGGATGTGACGGGTGCGCGCCCGCTCGACCGCTTCCTTCGCTGCGACATACACGGCCAGGACGTCGTTCCCATCCACCTGCATGCAGGGCATGTCGTAGGCAAAAGCCTTCTGCGCGAGGGTGCGGGAGGTCGTTTGCTTGGCCCGCGGCACCGAGATCGCATAGTGGTTGTTCTGGCAGATGAAGACCACGGGACAGGCATAGACCATGGCAAAGTTCATCGCCTCGTGGAAGTCGCCTTCGGAGGTCGCCCCGTCGCCGAAGAACGTCATCGTGATCTCGTTCTTCTTCTGGAGCTTCAATCCGTAGGCGAGCCCGGCCGCATGCAACATCTGCGAGCCGACCGGAATCGCGATCGGCAAAAAGTGCGCGTCATCCGGCAACCGCCCTCCCTCGTTGTAGCCGGCGTTGTAGAGCAGCAGGCCCTCCAGTGGAAGATCCCGCCAGACATAGGCGGCGATTTCACGGAAAGCCGGCACGATCCAGTCCGAATCGCTCAGCGCCGCCACCGCCCCGATCTGCGCCGCCTCCTGGCCCTTCACCGGCGCGAACGTGCCGAGCCGGCCCTGCCGTTGCAAGCTGAACATGCGCTCGTCGAAGCGCCGGGCCAGCAGCATCTTCTCGTGCATCGTCCGGAGCAGCTCCTTGGACAGTTTGGGCTCCAGCTTGCGATCCAGCTTGCCGTGTTCGTTCAGGATGGACAGGTAGTCGAGCTTGACCGGAATCTTGATCGCTTTTTTTGGCATCCATCTGCTCCTTTTTCGCGGCGACCACAGACTATATATGATAGGCGCGGCCGTGGACCGCCAGCGCCGCCTCCCGCACCGCCTCGCTGAGGGTCGGATGGGCGTGGGCCATGCGCCCGAGTTCCTCCGCAGTCGCGCCGAACTTCATGGCCGCCACGATCTCGTGGATCATCGTGCCGGCATCCGGCCCGATGAGATGGGCGCCAAGGATCAAATCGCTTTGGGCATCAGCCAGGATCTTCACGAACCCGTCCAACTCGCCGGTACATCGCGCCCGGCTGTTCGCCCGAAACGGAAAGCGCCCCACTCGATAGGGCCGGCCCTGTTGCTTTAACTCTTCTTCGGTCCGCCCGACGCCGGCCACCTCCGGCCAGGTATAGATGATCGCCGGAATGCTCTCGTAATGCACGTAACCCCTGCGCCCCGCGATGATCTCGACACAGGCCGTCGCTTCATCATACGCCTTGTGGGCCAGCATGGGTTGGCGCACGACATCGCCGATGGCAAAGATCCCCTCCGCACTGGTGCGAAATTCCCGGTCGATCTTGATGAACCCCCTGTCGTCGAGCGCCACGCCGGCCTTGTCCAATCCAAGCCCCTGGGTATAGGGCCGGCGGCCCACCGCGACCAGCACATGGCTACAAGAGAGCGACTCACCCTTGCCGCCCTCCGCCGGCTCCAGCGCCAGGGCGACGCCCTTCTTGGTCACGCGCGCCGCCTTCACGCCGGTGCGCAACCGGAACGAGAAGCCCTGCTGCTCCAGAACCTTTTGAAGGAGCTGGGCCACTTCGCCGTCCGTGCCAGGAGCCAACCGGTCGAGCATTTCGACACAGGTGACCTTCGCGCCGAGGCGGCCCCAGACGGACCCCAGCTCCAGGCCGATGTAGCCGCCGCCCACGACCACCAGATGTTCGGGGACTTCCTTCAGACTCAGCGCGCCGGTAGAGGTCATGATCCGTTCTTCATCGATCTCCAACCCGGGTAGGGATGCGGGCGCCGACCCGGTCGCCAGGATGATGGCCGGCGCCTGTAGGACCAATGGCGACCCTTCTAGTGGACGGACCTCAACCTGTTGCCGGTCAAGGAGCCGGCCGCGTCCTCTCGCATGGTCGATCTTGTGCTTCCGGAACAAATGGGCCACGCCGCTCGTGAGAGTCCGCACCGCCTTGGCCTTTTGCTCCATCATCGCGGCCAGGTCCAGCGCGACCCCTTCGCACAACACCCCATAGTCCTTCAACGAGTGTTGCGCCTCCCGGAACTTGTGCGTCGAATTCAGCAAGGCCTTGGAAGGGATGCAGCCGATGTTGAGACAGGTGCCGCCAAGCTGTTCACGCTCGTCGACACAGACCACCTTCATGCCGAGTTGAGCCGCCCGGATCGCGGCCAGATAGCCGCCCGGCCCGCCGCCGATCACAATGAGGTCATAGTCCTGCTTGGCCATGGCGCCTCAATGAAACCTCTCGCTATCTGTGGCTCCTAATGTTACGTGCCGGAAGTGCGCGGTATTGATCTGCCGGGCCATTTCCCCTCTCCCTTCCCCTCTCCCCCGCCGGGGGAGAGGAGACAGTGAGGGGGAGCCAATAGACTTGTGAAACGAATCCTTGCGAGACCACACTCGCCGATTATGTATGAAACTAGCGATTGGCACCCTCTTGCGATCCTCTCTCCATAGTCATGGTATGCCTGACTGAGTTGACGAGTTCAAGGGAGGGCTTCGTCTACAGGCCGGATAGAGTCCTCGGAATTGCCTCGAACGAGGCATCCGGAGATTCTTGAGAGGAGACCATATGCAGGTTTGGAAATAGAGAGATTGGCGAGAGCCCGGTTCAATGAATGGTAATGGGATGAAGCTGATGAGGCACGATTGACCGGAACGCGGCAGGGCAAGTTTAAGTTGGTCTGAAAAGTCGTTGGCGCGCCCCTATTTTACACCTGCCGCCTCACGTCTCACGTTTTTAAAGTACCTACCGCACCACCAGCACCGAACAGGGGCTGTGTTGCACGAGCCTCGTGGAGACGCTGCCCAGCAGGAAGCGCGCGAGAGCCCCGCGCCCCCTGGCCCCGCTGATCACCAGGTCGCTCCGCCGTCGCTCGGCGAATTTGATGATCTCATCCGCCGGATGGCCGATCTTGAAGACCGGCTCGACCAGGTAGCCGGCCTGTTCCAGCTTGGCGGCGGCGGTTTCGACCAACCGATGGCCCGGCTCTTTCAGCTCCGGGTACTTCAGCAGGGGCATGGCGTAGAGGACCGCCACTTCGATGGCGGGCCCCTTGTCTTTCTTGGGAACGAGCTGCCGTTGCAGAAAATGCAGCGCCTTGAGCGAGGCCCTGGAGCCGTCGGTCGCGTAAACGATCCGGCGGATCGGCCTGGCCGGCTCACGCACGACCAGCACCGAGCCCTTGGCATGATGGATGACCTTGGTGGAGACGCTGCCGAGCATGAACCGGTCCAGCGCGTCGAGGCCGCGGCTTCCAATGACCGTCAGCGTTCCGGCCCCGTTTGTCTGCTGGAGAATGGTCTCGGCGACCGGCCCGTGCTCACGGAGCACCGTCGCCTTGATCTTGAGCGACGCGAACCGCGCGCGCGTCTCCTTCACGACCTGGTCCGCCCGCGCCTCCAGCCGTTGCGCCTCCTTCTGCACATAGGGCGCATCCCAGGCCGGCACCGGATGCGGCACGAGCGGCATCTTCAACGCCGAGAGGTCCACCACGTGCAGCGCCGTCACCTTCTTCACCTCGGCCAGCGGGAGCCGCGCGACCCAGTCCGTTGCCCAGCGCCCGTATTTCGACCCATCCACCGCCAGCAGGATTTTCATCACGCGCTCTCCTTCTCAGAGTGGGCCATCGTTGCCAGTCCTCCCATGCTCAGAAGCGACCAAATATTCGAATCTGGCCCGAAACATCTCGGACGTCATGTTGCTGTGCGCCGCATGCCGCGCCAACTCCTCCGGTCGCTCGAAATCGTCGGCGGAGAGCCGGATCATGTACCGGCGCGCGATCTGATAGGACTCGGATGTGACATCCACCATTCGCACGCGCGTCCGGCCCGTCAGCGGGTCCAAGATTGCTTCGAACGGAATCGGCACGAACCGCCCATTCTGGATCGACACCATCGCGGCGCTGCCGCCGTCGAGCAGAAACTTTGCGGCGCAGTAGCCCAGGTCCCGGGTGTACTCCATGTCGAACGGGATGGGGTCTGCGCACCGGAGCTCGTAGCCGATCTCTTTGCTTACCAGCGTGGTCGTGATCCCGACAGCCTTGAGCGCCGGCTCGACGGCCCGCTTGATCACGTCTCCCAGAGCCACTTCCGCCAGACGCACGTGTCCATGGTCGTCCCGTGCCACGTGTTCGAGTCCGTCGAAGTCCTCCGGACTCAGATATTCGGCCAACCCTTCGGCCAGCACGGCGACTCCGTCGTTCCGGCCCATACTGCGTCGTTTGATGATCGCGCCCACCAGCGTATCTACGAGCGTAGCAAGGCGGATCGGACGTTCCGAGAACTCCTCGGGAATCACCGTCAGCGTGGCGCCCGCCGCCTTCCCGATGCCGAGCGCGAGGTGCCCGGCCTTGCGCCCCATGGTCACGACAAAATACCACCGCGACGTGGTCATCGCGTCGACCATCAGATTCTTGACGAGCTCGACGCCGACGTGGCGAGCGGTCTGAAACCCGAACGTGGGGATGCCGTACGGCAGGTCCAAGTCGTTGTCGATGGTCTTCGGCACATGGACGACCAGCAAGCGGCCCGCCGCCTTCTGCTCGAGCTTCAGCGCGGAGAAGGCCGTGTCGTCGCCCCCGATGGTGATGAGCCGGGTCACGCCGAGCTTGTGCAACGTGGCGAGGACGGCGTCCAGGTCGGAGGGATTCTTCGTCGGGTTGGCCCGGGACGTACCAAGATAGGACCCGCCGCGGAAGTGTATTCGGCTGACCTCCTCGATCGACAGCGGTTTGGTCTTGCTTGCGTCGCCGGCCATCAGCCACTTAAAGCCGTCCTGGATCCCCAGCACCTCGCAGCCGCCCAGGATGCTGCGGATCGTCGCCGCGCTGATCACGCTGTTGATTCCCGGGGCAGGACCGCCCCCGACCAGGATGCCGATTGTTGTCCGTGGCTCACTCATTGGTTCTTCCGTTATGAATCAGTTCTGAGTGCTGACTTCAAAGTTCTGAGTTGACTCATCACTCAACAGTCGGCACTTTTATCAGAGTTTTTCCCACCGCCCCTCCAGCTTCTTCATCACCTGCGGCAAGGTCGTGTATTCCATTTCCTCCAGCGGCAGGCGATGCGGCTCGAACGGCCCATGCCGCCGCAGGATGTCGGCGGCTTGCTTGGCTTCGCGCCGCGCTTCTTCGAACGCCGGATCGTCGAACATGTCACGTGGTCCGATCAACCGTCCCTCCGCGATCTGAAATCCCAGGCAGGCCACGCGGGGAGGACCGTCGAAGCGGCTCGGCGTGGCCTGTTTGATCGGAACCGCCATCAGAGGCCCATAGTGCGACCCGCGCATCCAGCCCTCGATGATCCAGGGATAGCGGAAGGGTTCGAGCACCTCGCCGACCGCCGGAAAATTCTGCTGCGCCCGCACGACCATCACCGGGTCGTCCTTGCCGACGTATTTCCCCGCGAGCAAGGACAGTCGCTCGGTGGACGAGACGGCGGCGATCGTACCATCCGCGCGCGAGAACACGTGCTTGATCGTAAACCGCCCCGGCGTGCCGATAAACATCAGCATGTCGTAGAGGTCTTCCGGGCAGTCGAACAGGATCTTCTTGTGCTCGCGGATGTCGTGCACTTCGAACCGGTACCCCTGATGCATCCCCGGCGCGATCACGAGCCCCGCCGTCGTGAACGGATCGGCGAACATCTTGAACAGCGGGAGATCCCAGGCGCCGGCCGAGGTTTTATCGGCCATGAAGACCAGGACCGGTTCGGAAGTCCGCTCCACGATCTCCATTTCGGCCACCCCGGGCCCCTGCCCGCGGACATTTCCGCTGAACGCATCGCTCAGCATCGTAAGCAAGCCACAGGCGTCCGCCGGCCGGAATGAGTGAGCCCAGACATCGCGCCACCTCCCCGAACAGGCTCTCCCCCTCTCCCAACCCCTCCCCCTTTGTATCCTCAGAGGGAGGGAAGGGTGGGGGTGCGAACTCCCCATCAATCCAGGTGGGCACGAAGCTCGAGGGCCGCCCCCCATTCCAGCGGCCTTGGAACAGCAGTTCATGTGATCGGGAGCCGTCCGGATCAATCAGGTACAGGGCAAAGTCCCGCTGATCCACGTACCGAGGCCGTCCGACGATCTCAACGCGCAACCGATACCGGCCAATTGCTTGTCCGTTCAATGATTCGAGCATGAGAGCGGACACCCTCTCCCTTCATCCAGCTTCCCGTCTCACCTCGCCCCGTCCTTCGTTCAAGATGCTCTCTGCTATCGTGCGAACGACTGTCGATGGAGGCGTGAGTTTGACTTCACTCGCTCAGCTCCCCCAGGATGCGTGCGGCCACTTCCTCCACCGCAGCTGAGACCGCTAAGGATAACTCGCTCCCGATCGCCGCCGCGCCGATCTCGATTCCATAGACCAAGGTGACAGCCGGCAGCCTGCCGAGCGCGCGCCCGATCTCGATCGCTTCCGCAAGCCCGATCGTATGAGTCGAGGTCGGGAAGACTTCCCGGCCGATCTGTCCGGCTGTGGCATCGAACCGATGAATCTGTCCCTCCGGCCCGGGGCCGCTGGCCGCATCGACGAGCACAACCTTCTCGGCTCCTTCGATCAGATCCAACAGATCGAGGCAAGGCCCCTCCGCTTCCGCGACCTGTACGTGAGGGCCGATCAGCCCACGCAAGCGCCGCGCCACAACCAATCCAACCGCATCGTCACCCCTGAAACCGTTTCCGATCCCGATGATCCGGATGGGGGCAAGCACGGGGCCTGCCTGACCATGAACAGTCCCGGAAGCGCTCGTCTTCACCGCCGCTCGACCTCCAGGCGCAGGAAATGCGTGGCGCAGGAAATACAGGGGTCGTAGCAGCGAATGACCTTTTCGCACTCCAGCGCCGCCTCCTGATCGGAGCGATCCAGGATACGGGGAAGAAACGCCCGCAGGTCCTCCTCGATACGACGTTGATTCTGGGAGGTCGGCGGCACGATCTTGGCTTCTTGGATCGTGCCACCGGCATCGACCTGATAGCGATGGTAGAGAATTCCGCGCGGTGCTTCGGTGCAGGCCATGCCGGTTCCGGCGCGAACGGTGACCAGCACCGACGGAGCCGGCGGCGGCTCGTATTGATTGATGATCCGCAGGGCTTCCTCCAACGCATAGAGCACTTCCACGGCACGCGCCACAATCCCGTGGAAGGGATTCCGCAAAGGGAGCGTCAGCCCCGTTTCCGCCAGCGCTTGCTTGGCGAGCGGCGAGAGCCGATCAACATTGAGGTTCACCCGAGCCAGCGCGCCGGCCAGATAGGGCCGGCCATCGAGCGTGCAGTGGAGCGCGTTTGAATAGGGCACCTGCTGCTCGCGGAACCGTTCCTCGAACGAGGGCGCGGGAATCTCCAACCCGCCGCTCGACGCGATCGGTCCTTCGTTGAAGGGATATTCGTCCGCGGGCCGGAGCGCCACCGTCTGATAGTCCTGCGTGAAATCGGGGAACTCGAACCGGCTCACCCAGCGGACCGCGTCCTGCGCCGCGTCGCGAGCCCGGCGTAGTTCGTCGGCCAGACTATTCAATTCGTCGCGGCTCGGCACCCGGGAAAAGCCGCCCACCTGTACGGAGACCGGATGGACCGACCGACCGCCCAGCAGGCTCATGATGCGGTTGCCGGCTTTCTTGATCTGCAACCCGCGCGACACGAGCTCCGGATGGTCCTTGGCCATGGCGATCCCGCTCTCGTAGCCGAAGAAATCCGGGGCTTGGAGCAGATAGATATGGAGCGCATGGCTTTCGACCCACTCGCCGCAATAGATGAGCCGCCGCAGCTCACGCAAGCTCCCCTCGACCCGGACCCCGAAGATCTGTTCGATCGCATGCACGGCGCTCATCTGATAGGCGATCGGGCAGATGCCGCAGATCCGCGCGACGATGTCCGGCACCTCGCGGTAGTCCCGGCCGCGGAGGAAGGCTTCGAAATAGCGGGGCGGCTCGAAGATCCTGAGCTCGACGTCCTTTACCTGCCCGCCTTCGACGGTCACGCGCAGGGCGCCTTCCCCCTCCACGCGGGCGATCAGGTTGACGGCGATGGTCCGCTCCTTATTAGGTTGATTCGCGTCGGCTGTCCCAGGCATGGCTCTCGTTCCGAAATGGTCCGACCGATCCGTTGATGCCGCGAAACCGGCGGACCAAGTCCACCGGAATCAAATTCAAGTTTCCCTGGAACCGCTGCGCGAGCGAGGCCGTATTGGGCGGGGCGCCGGGGCTGCCCTGGGTTCCCTCCGCCGGCCCGAAACAACCGTAACAGTCCCGTCCCATGCTGGGACAGAGCGAACCGCAGCCGGTGCGGGTGACTGGCCCGAGGCAGGGCAACCCCTTGGCGACCATGACGCAGACATGGCCGGCTCGTTTGCAGTCGATACAGACCGAATGGGTCGGGAGCTTGGGCTTCACCCCGGCCGAGAGATCCGTGATGAGCCGCAGCAGTTGTTGTTTCTCGATCGGGCAGCCCCAGAGTTCATAATCCACCCGCACATGCTCGGAGATCGGCGTGGACGTGCTTAGGCTCTGGATATAGGCGGGGCTGGGGTAGACGACCCGCTTGTAGTCCTCCACGTCGGTCCAGTTGCGAAGCGCTTGAATGCCGCCGGCCGTGGCGCAGGCGCCGATCGTGATCAGCAGGCGGGCCTGCTCGCGAACCGCCAGGATGCGCGAGGCGTCCTCCGGCGTGGAGACCGACCCCTCGACGAGGACCAGGTCGAACGGCCCGTCCTCCATGCGGCTGGAGGCTTCCGGGAAATAGGCGATGTCCAGCGCCTCGCCCAGCGCCAGCAGGTCGTCCTCCAGATTCAAGAGGCTCAACTGGCAGCCGTCGCAGGAGGCAAACTTGTAGACCGCCATTCGGAGACGATGCCGCTGTTGGTCACTCCTCAGCTGTGCCACGACACCTCCCCCCTTCAGAAGCGTTCGTCAAACGGGCGGCTAGCCTCTGCGATTCGTCGGCGGCAAGTCTACTGTAATAGTATGTGGGTATCCACCACGGCTTCCGGCAACGGCTATGGATGTCTGCGCAGGTAGGAGAGGAGGTTCTCAAGACTTGGTGAACCATGCTAAGCTTGACTCCATATATGACCAAGGTGTTCAGATGACTGTGACGGATCGCATCGAGATCAATCCCAAGATCATGATGGGCAAGCCCGTGATCCGAGGCACCAGGATTCCGGTCGAGTTGATTCTTCGGAAACTCGGCGAGGGCGCCACGATAGACGAGCTGCTTGATTCCTACCCCCGCCTCAAAAAGACCGACATTCAGGCCGCGATCGGCTACGCCGCCGACATGGTCGCTCATGAGGACACGGTCTTTCTGGGTTCGACTCCTCCCCGCAAACGAGCGAAGCGTTGAGCGGTGCGCTTCCTGGCAGACGAGAGTTGCGACTTTTCCATCGTCCGCACCCTCCGCTCTACCGGTCATGATGTCCTTGCCGTCGCTGAACTTGCTCCTCGCTCAGACGATGCTCAGGTCATCGACATCGCCGTACGGGAAGGACGAATACTGCTCACCGAAGACAAGGACTTCGGCCAATTGGTCTATGCACACTTGCAGTCGTCGGGCGGAGTGATTTTGGTTCGATACCCGGCAGGCCTCCGCAAAACATTGCCAAAGGCCGTGGTTGATCTGATCGATGAGGCTGGCGATCGCCTTGCCGTCAACTTCGTCGTCGTCACTTCCGGTCGCGTCCGATTCGGTGGACCCGTCGGCTAGTGCACAGCGCATCTCTTATCCGCTCAGTCACTTGCGGGCTACACCTTCCGTCCTCCTACACCCCTTCCTCCTACACCCCTTCCCGTCCCATGAACGGCTCGATCCGGTCATAACGCATGACCGGCCCGTCCTTGCACAGGAAATACGGTCCCATCTGGCAATGGCCGCAGAGACCGATGCCACATTCCATGTGCCGCTCCAGCGACACGTAGATCTCGGGCGCGGGAATGCCGCGGGCGCGCAGAATCGGCACGCCCAGCCGCATCATGATTTCCGGCCCGCACATCAGCACCATCGTGCGATGCGGGTCGAGGTTGACCACCTCGAACAACTCGGTCACGACGCCGACGTGATGCCGCCAGGTCTTGTCCGGCCGGTCGCTGGTCAGGAGCACCTCCGTGTTGGGAGAGCGGCGCCACTGGTCGAACCGCTCGCGGTACAAGAGATCGTGCGGCGCTTTCACGCCGTGAAGGATCTTGACCGCACCGTACTGATCGCGCCGGCGGAAGATATATTGAATGGCCCCGACCACCGGCGCGCAGCCCAACCCGCCGGTGACGATCACGACGTCCTTACCGCGCGCCTCATCCAGCGGCCAGCCCTGCCCGAACGGCCCGCGAATCCCGACCATGTCTCCCTTCTGCAGTTGCCCGATGGCCTTGGTCACGCGGCCGGCCAGACGGATGGTGTGATCGAGCAGGTCCGGCTCGTCGGGATCGGAGACGATCGAGATCGCCACCTCGCCAACCCCGAAGAGATAGATCATGTTGAACTGGCCGGCCCGGAATCGAAATGGCGATTGGCCGGCGCTGTCGGTCAACGCAAAGCGAAAGGTGAAGATGTCTTCCGCCTCGCGCACCCGGTCCACGATCACCGCGGGGCGGATCAGATAGGGGTTGGGCTGTGCGGCAATGTCTGGCTTGTCGGCCATCGGCACGGTACCCATTGGGTTCTCACCCATCCCCTTGTCCTGGCGACCTCGGCTCCATCAGAGCCGGTAATTCTTCCGTGAGGTCGATCCCCACCGGGCACCAGGTGATGCAGCGCCCGCACCCGACGCAGCCGGACGTGCCGAACTGATCGATCCAGGAACCGAGCTTGTGGGTGAGCCACATCCGGTAGCGGTCCTTGATCGTCGGGCGGATATTCTTGCCATGGATGTAGCCATGCTCCTGCGTGAAGCAGGAATCCCAGAGCCGCACATGCTCGCTGCGTTGCCACTGCAGATCCGGTGTCTCCTCCACCCCGTGGCAGAAACAGGTCGGGCAGACCATCGTGCAATTGCCGCAGGAGAGGCAGCGGGCGGCGACCTGATCCCAACGAGGATGGTCATGGGCGTCATAGAGAACCTGCGGCAAACCGGTTTGGGCCAGTGATCTGGTTTGACTCTTGGCACAACGGTCGATGCGGGCGGCGGCCTCAGATCGCACGGCCTCCGATGATTCGGGCACATTCAATTTCGCCATGATCTGCGCCCCGGCTTCGGTCCCGACATCGACCAGAAACTCCTCGCCCAGCTCGGTCAAGGCGAGATCGTAGAGGCTGGTAGCGCGCGGCCCCGTCTCCATCGATGCACAGAAACAGGTCTCGACAGCCCTGGTGCAATTTACGGCGACAAGAAACAGGCCGCGACGCCTGGCTTCGTAGTAGGGATCGGCATAGGCATCCCGCAGAAAAATCCAATCCTGAATGGCGAGCCCGACCAGATCACAGGCGCGCAGCCCCAGCAGCGCGATTCGCTCGGCAATCGGCTGTGTCGGCGTCACCGCCAAACCGGACCCCTTTCGCTCAATCGTGATGAGCGGCTCGCGCGGCGCAAACGTGAAGGGCTTGGCCGATTGCGCGCCGTGCACGATGCCGAACAGGGTGGAGCCGCCGGCCTGTTTCACCCGATGGACTCCGGGCGCCTGTTCATCCGTCCAGCCGACGGGAAGGTCACCAACGGTGCGGATGCGGCTCCACACGACCGACCCGTCCTGCACATGCGGCCCGATTACCCGATAGCCGGCCGAGTCCAATGTATCCAGCAGCCGCTGGAAGTCGGCGCGGCGAAGCAGATAGGACGGGTCTGGCGATAAAGCAGGAGGGGTCATAGCTCGTCGTTGCTCGCGGGTGCCGATCGACGGGCGCATCTTGCCACAATTTACGGCTGGATACGACGGCGCCGCGAGAAGCCCGGCTACGCCGACGTGGGATCAGCAGGCGACGACAGGTCGTGACGGGTTGTGATCACGACAGATCGAAATGCTCCCGCAGCTTCGCATAGTCATAGGCCGGGGTCCCGGTGCGGCGTTTCCCCAGATCGTCCCGTTCCAACTGCGCGATCAGATCGGCCACCTGGCGGCGATTGGCAGGATCGGCGGCGGCATGGCGCGGGGTCTGGCCTCCCAGCGCAGGCGACGCGAGATCGGGCCAGGTCAGGTAGACGGACTCCAGAAATGATCGCAGCAGCTCCCGTTCCTCTTCCTGCATGACCGTCAGTTGATAGGATTCGGTCCTGGCGAGGTCTTCCTCGGTCACCCGTCGAGGCGGCGGCGCGGTCGTCTCGCCACGAAAGTGCAACGCATAGCCGAAGGTAGAGGCCAGTTGATGCTTGAGAGTTTCGAGTCGATCCGGCGCATCGCATTCCACGATCAATTGCACCGGTGTCACGGTGATCCGGGCGACCAGCGACGGGGTGCGGAATTCCCAGATCCTCGCGGGCGGTGTCCCCTCCTTCCCCTTCTCCCCCTTCTCGCCGGTCCGGTCCTGAACCGGATCGAAGCCCTTCAACTCCGCCATGCCGTCGCACAGGAAGCGAAACTCATGGTGCTCGTAGAGCGCCACCGCATAGAGAAACGGCCGGCCCTCCGGCGTGACGTATCGGATCTCGACGACGGCCTCGACCAGGGCATCATATCTGGCCTGGGCATAGCCCCAGAGCAGGACCTGTCCGTACCGTTTCGCGAACTCGGCCCACTCGCCGAGCGCGAAGGACCCCGATTCCATTTCGAGCGTGCGCCTGGTCTCCTGAACCGACTCGATTATGGCCTGCCCATCGGCAGCCGACAGCCGGAGCGCGCAACCGGCCATAATGAACTGTTCCGGCTCACGCGACGGCTCCCGGACCAGGCGCGTCAGCAGCGCCTCGCCCACGGGAATGGTTTTCAGTATGGCGCTCCCCGCTACGGTCCACTGCCGCCCGTCTCCCAACGAGCGGAGCGTGAGTCTCAAGAAGGAATCGATCTCTTCGGCCCGCACGATTTCGAGCAGATCGAGGAAGGAGTGTTTCAGCGGGTCCATCCAGACCCGTTCCTCCTCCGGAATATGCTCGGTGACCACATCGCGCAACTGCTCGATCAGCGTCAACTGGCCGTCTTGCGGATAGTAGTCGGCATAGAGGAAGAGGTTCGCGAGCTGCACCTCCTGCGGCAAGGGAGCCAGCACCGAGCCTTCGCGGCGCTGTACGTAGGGCCGAAGCGCCTCGTTCAGGGCCAGTTCCCGCTGGAGCGCAAATCCAGGCGCCCGAGCCAGGGCATCGAGCCGCGCGAACAAGGCCTCCAAGGAGTCCGGGACCTCGACCCAGATGCCGGCCGTCAACTCACTCGCGAGCTTCATGGATCTCTTCCATGACGCTCGTCTCGGCCTCCAGCCAGTCCGCCAGCGCATGGCCTTCGCGGCGGCCTCGCTGTTCCCAGAGTTCGTGGGCTTTGCTTCGGATCTGCTCCCACATCCCCTCCGGAAGCTCGATGGACTGGTCTTTAACGAGCGATGGTGTCGCCCGTCGAGTCCCGGCTGTTTTCTTGATCATCTTCTTGATCATCTTCTTCACCTCTGGGCCCATGCGCCCTTTACGCATCGCCTGAACTGTCGAGCGTGCCGCGAGGCCCACGCGCGAGGTCTACGATTGGCTCCTGAACTTCGGACTGCGGACAGTCAAGACGGGACAATCGGCATAGCGGATGACCGCTTCTGCCACGCTGCCGAATCGAAGTTGAGACCATCCGCGCCGGCCATGTGTGCCCATGACGATCGCGTCGCTGCCCCGCTCATGCGCGACCAGCCGGATCACATCGCCCGGGATGCCGGATCGCACCTCGTGGCGCGCGCTCAACCCTCGTCCCGCGAACAACCCGGCCAACTGGGCCATCGACTCCTCGCATTGCTTGCGGAAGGCCTGCCCGGTCAGGGCATGGCCCAGGGTAAAGTCCAGCCCATAGGCGACCGGCTCCGCGACATGCAGCAGCGTGACTTCGCTCCCGAACCGGTCGGCCAATTGCACGGCATATTCGACCGCCGACCGCCCGCAATCGCTGAAATCCACCGCGACCAACAGTGTGTTTAGTCCTTTGCCGGTTTCCGTCTTCCTGGCGGCGCTCGGCTCGCGGCCCGCCGCCCTCGCCCCTCGCACGGTCGCGACGGGACAGGGAGCCCCTCGCACGACCCGTTCGGCCGTGCTGCCGATCAGCACATGTTCGAATCCGGTTCGCCCGTGCGTCCCGACCACAACGAGATCGTGGCGAGACCGCTCGGCCAACGCGATGATTTCCCGGCTGGGAATCCCAATGGATTCGTGCCGCTCGATCTTGACGCCGGCGGCTTCGGCCCGTTGGATCAACGCCGCGCCCTGTTCCCTGATCTCGCGCCGCCGGTCTTCGAGATACAGACGGTTGACCTCGTATTCCAGATCCCGTTCCGGTTCGAATTCCAGCACCGATAGGGCGTCCAATCTCGCGTCATAGGCCGCCGCCATCATGAGCGCGAACGATTCCGCCTCTTTCGCCGAGGCGGATCCATCCGTGGCCAGAAGAATCTTCGAAACCGCCAATCCCGTTGCACCGGCACTCATCGGACCTCTCCTTTTCGTTTCGCTACACGGCGCCGACCGACATGAGCAGGATCTCCCCCTTCATGTCGGGATGGATCGAACACTTGAACTCGTACTGGCCGGGCCGCTGAAGGGTGAAGTGAATGGTCGCGCTGCGGCCGCCGTCGAGAAACACTCCGCCCACCGTGGAGCCATACGCGATCACGCCGTTATGCTCGATCTGAGTCTGGGTGTTCTGAAAGATCGTCGAGCCGAAGTCGTGACGAATCGAATCCTCGTTTCTGACGACGATCCTCACGGGGCTATTAAGAGCCAGCGGGGCTTGCTTCGCGATGAACGTGCTGTTCCGGATCACGACTTCCATGATTTGCTCGGACTGCGCATCGGATCGGCCGCCCCCTCCCACGGCCCCGATGAACAGGACCAACCCGACCATCCCCGCGACAACCGGACGCCACCATGTGCGCTTCATAGCTGCTCCCTTGAAAGATGTTTATGCGCCGCTTTTTGACGAGCGGTTCACCGGCCGGCCCGGCAACGGGACTGTCAACACCGGACAGCCGGCCGTGCGGACGACCTTTTCCGCCGTGCTGCCAAAGAAGATCTTCTCCACGCTGCCGACCGAACCTCCGTAGCTCCCCATCACCACCAACCCCGCCTGCTCGCTGCGCGCCACCTTGGCGATCTCGACGAACGGCACCCCTTCCGCCAGGAGCCGACGGATCGCCACGCCCTTTGCCTCCTCCATCGACAGGAGCCGTCGCGCATCCAGCCGCGCATGGTGGCGGAGGCGCTTGATCTGTCCCTTTTCCTCAGACGGTTGGGCCAAGCCCAGCCGGTTGAGCATGCGGAGGGACTTGGTGTCGATGACGTGCAACAGCAGCACCTCGGCCTGATAGAGACGCGCCAGCGATAACCCGAGCCGGAATGCCTCTTCGGAGCAGGGGGAAAAATCGACCGGGATCAGAATCCGTTCAAATTGCCGTTCCGCCATCATCCTCACCTTTCGTTCATCGCTCTCGCCTTCTTGGAAAGAACTGAGCAATCACAATGCCATCCGCAAGGCTCGGGAGCCGATGAACTTTTTGCCGAAAACCGATACGATTCGGCTCTTGTGCCCCGCTCTCCATAGAGAATCAGGTGGTGTCCTGCTACAGGAGCAGACCGGCCTCTGTAGCGGAAGGCTACATAGGGTTCGGTTGAATGGGCCATGGGACGACCCGATCGCGCGCAGCAGCGCTGTTACCTGACCGAGACCGGCCACGAGAGAAGGCACCGGTCTTGCTCTCTTACCTCGTGGTCGGTATAAGCGCCCTGTGCGGTTTCAGCAGGGGCGCTCTGCAGGGGGATCGGAGGATGAGTCGAGCGCAATGGTTTCTGTTCGGAGCGGTCGTCATCGGTCTTGTGGTCTTTGTCTATTTGACGTTCTTCTGCCCCACTGACTGTCACTAACCGCGTGTTCAGCGACATGGAGGCGTCATGCGGATCATCTTGGCTGTAGACGGGTCGGATCAATCGCATGCCGCGACCCAAGCGCTGGCCCATCTGTCGCGGGCCGAAGAGGTCGCGGTCGTGCACGTGTTGGATGTCCCGATGCCGGCCTTTCCCATGATGGTGCCGGAAGCCTCACAGGCGCTCTACCAGGCCGTTCAGAAGACGATGCAGGAAGAGGGTGAGCGCATACTCGCGACTGCAACCGCCAGCCTCCCGATGAACGTGGGTCCCAGTCAGACGAAGCTGGAAACGGGCAAGCCCGCCGATGTGATCCTGGCCCTGGCTGCCGAGACCCATGCCGACCTGATCGTGCTGGGCAGCCGCGGCCTCAACCCCATGAAGGAACTCCTGCTGGGCAGCGTCTCCCACCGTATCGTGGCCCATGCGCCCTGCTCTGTGCTTGTGGTCAATCGCCCCCTTCGGACCTGTGACCAGGTCCTGTTGGCGATTGAAGGGAAGTGGGATGGGGAAGCCGCGATCCGATGGCTCAAGGCCAAGCCCTTCCGTGCCATGCCGGAGATCTCGGCGCTCACCGTGCTGCCGTTTTCTCCGCCGCCCTGGCCGGCCGGCGCCGCCGTGAGCAAAGCCATGGAACAGGAGGTGGTCGAGCGAGCCTCCTGGTTCCTGGAAGACTTGGTGAAGCAACTCGTGGCCATGGGGTATCGGGCCAAGCCGCTCGTCGTGGTTGGCTCTCCCGCGGTCGCGATCACGGAACAGATCCAGAAGGCCAAACCGGACCTGTTGTTGATCGGCTGTCGGCAACGGGAGGGTCTGACCCGTTTCGTGCTTGGAAGCGTCTCCCATACGTTGCTCCACCGTGCTCCCTGCCCGGTGCTCTTGTTCCACTGACAGGTTCAGGACTCAGGACTGAGTGCTGAGGTCGCCCGCCAATCAGCGCTGAGGGCTGAGGGGAGAATGGACTGAGACCGTCACCTCCCAGTCCCGCTCAGCTCATCATTCCAGGCACTAACGGTTGACCATGGCCGGGTCAAACCGCTCGGTCGCGAGCACGTTCTGCACGAACCGGAAGATCCTCCGCCTCACCGTGAGGGTCAGGTTCGGGTACCAGAGCGGGCTCGCGATCACGAGCCCCCGGAAGGCGAAGAAGGGCGCCGTCGCCTCAAGGATGTGCCGGTCCCGGCTCGCTTCCAGGTAGGTCTCCCAGAAGTGGCGGAACAGCACCTCGAACGGTCCGGCCAATCTCCCCGACCGCTGGAGCGAGAAGAAGAGGTAGTTGATCGACATGGAGGTGACATCGTCCGCCGGCTCCCCCCATTCACCCCGCGAGCGATCCAGCACGCTGAAATCAGTGCCGGCGCGGAACAGGACGTTCCAGGGGTGGAAGTCCCCGTGGACCTGAGCCAGCCGGGAAGCCCGAAACCGAAGCCGCCAGCGCCATCGATTGCAGGCCTCCTCGATCGAGCGGAGCAGGGTTTCATCGATAAACCTGTAGCGGTCCGGATAGCTGTCGGTCAACCCCATAATGCACTCGCCATGGCCGATCAGCTCGCGCATGCGGCGGCGATATAGCGCCGGGTCGCGCTGTTTAACCCGGTGGATCGAGACCAGGTACCGGGCCAGGGCCCCGGCTCGCTGCCGGTCCAGCGTTCTCAATCGTCCGCCGGCCAACAACCGCTCAAAATCGACGTGGTAACTCTGCCCCTTGACCCATTCGATCAAAACAAAGAATTCCCGCGCTTCCGCCACGGAGAAGAGCGATCCGTCTCCTGCGAAGGCCCCAACGTCCACTGCCTTCACATGGCGAGGGAGCTTGCCGTAGGTATCGTAGTCCATCAACATGGCCTGTGCCCGGTCGGCCGGATGCTCATGGCCGAAGGGCCCTGGGCTCATGGTCGAGAGGACGACGCTCCTGACCCGCCCACCCATGCGGTAGGTCACGCGGATCGGCTTGCCATAGCCGAACCCCTTCAGGTCCGACTCGGACGATTCCTGCCCGATTCTTCCATAGGACAGCAACTCGGTTCCCCGCCCGAACCGCTGCCGCAAATACTGTTCAAGGTGGCGTTTCTTCAGGTTCGGCATGCCCATTCCTTTCGCAAGTCACCTGTTGTGCGGACGATCCGAACGGACGATCCAGTGAATGACGCATAGGGCTGCATGGATCGTCCATGGACTGTGGAGAAATGCGCCACAGGACGACTGTTCCAACGCCAGTTCCCACAGCAGGACGGTCCCTTTATGCCGATCCAAGACGAGACCGGCCAAGGGCACAGGCCTTGCTGTGTGAAAAGGTTGTCAACTGCACGAGACAGGAGGAGACCATCATGGACCTTGAAATTCAAAGCCGTAATGTTGCCATGACGCCACGCTGGAAAACCGAGATCGAAGAGCGGATGGCGGACCTTCAACGAGGGCATGCAGACATGTTGCATGCCCGGGTCAGCCTGATCAAGAACCGGCATCATAAAAAGCTGAAGAATGTCGCCGAGGCGACGGTCGTGATCACGCTCCCGAGACGGCAGGTGGTCACCGCGCGCAAGGAGGACAAGACCTTCGAGGAGGCGATCCGGGCCGCCTTCGCCGCGGTCCAGATCGAGTTGCAGAAGTTTCGCGACAAGCGGACCAGCAAAGACCTGCGCCTTCCGCCCCTGCCGCCGGCGCGCGGCGTGGTCTGCAAACTCTTTCCCAAGTCCGGCTACGGGTTCATTCTTCAGGAAGGGGGCGGGGAGGTCTATTTTCATAAGCACGCCCTACGTGGCTTGGCCTTTGACGAGTTGGAAGACGGCACGGAAGTCCTCTTCAACGTCGAGCAGGGGGAGAAGGGGCCGCAGGCGACCACCGTTCAGCCGCCGCCCGCCCTTTCCCACGTGTAAGCGACTGCCCCTGCATGAGCACCGGCGCCATGGAGAAATTCAAACTGCCGCCCCCCTTGCTGGCTCCTGTCATCGACCCGGAGCGGCTCGCCATCACCGGGGCGGTGAATCAATTGGGAGAGATCTAGCCGATCGGCGGGGTCAACGACAGGATCGAGGGCTTCTTCGAGACCTGTCGGCGGCGCGGGTTGACCGGCCGGCAAGGCGTCATCATTCCTGCCCGCAACATCAAGCATCTCGCGCTCCGGCCGGAGGTCGTGAAGGCGGTGGAAACCGGGACCTTCGCGGTGTACGGTGTGAACAGCGTGGAAGAGGCGGTGGAACTCATGACGGGCCTCGCCGCAGGAGAACGGGATCGGGAGGGGTTCTATCCGGAGGAGAGCCTCTTCGGCCGCGTCGATCTGCGGATGGAGGAGCTGGCTCAGATCATCGCAAGTTGGGGCGAGATGGTTGCCAAAGCAGGCTCGGGGCCGGTCGAAACCGGGAAGGAGTTGGCCTGTCCTTCGTTCCCCACCCGGCTCCGGTCGAAACACTTACCTACCACATCACTTCCGGAGTGACCACCATGCCGATGTACGATTACAAGTGCCTGGATTGTGGAAAGGAATCGCTGATCGCCTTGACGCTTAAGGATCATGAGGCGAAGAACGCGACCTGCCCCCATTGCGGAAGCAAGCGCCTTGAGCAAATTATCACTTCCTTCATGGCCAAGACCACGAAGAAGAGCTGAGGCGGGGTTCGCCCCATGCCGATCATTCTCCAATCGGTGCCGATCGACCGCCCGGACGGCTCCAACGTCATCCTTGGCCAAGCCCATTTCATCAAGTCGGTCGAGGACCTGCACGAGGCATTGGTCAATGCCGTGCCCCGGATTGCCTTCGGCCTGGCGTTCTGCGAAGCTTCAGGTCCCTGTCTGGTGCGGACCAGCGGGAGCGACGAGGCGCTGGTGGAATCGGCCGGGCGCAATGCCATCGCGATCGGAGCGGGGCACTCGTTTCTCATCCTGTTGAAGGACTGCTACCCGATCAACGTCCTCCCGGCCATCCGGCAGGTTCCCGAGACCTGCACGGTCTTCTGCGCCACCGCCAACCCGGTGCAGGTCATCGTGGCGGAAACGGAGCTTGGCCGCGCGATTCTCGGCGTGGTGGACGGGCAGGGGCCGAAGGGGATCGAAGGACCGGAGGATGTCCTCCAGCGGCGGGCGTTCCTCCGCACGATCGGCTATAAATTTTGAACGCGGCGCGGAGGAGACCTGCGCGCTGCGGCTGACGGAGCCATCGCCATGGTTGCGCTCGCCGACGGCGATGCCCTGCTCATCGCCGACATCCAGAACGATTTTCTGCCGGGCGGCGCGCTCGGGATTGCAGGCGGCGACCGGATCCTGCCGGCGCTGCATCGCTACATGGAGCGGTTCCAGGCCAAAGGCTTGCCGATCTGGCTCTCCCGGGACTGGCACCCCCCTGACCACTGTTCGTTCAAGGAACAGGGCGGGCCCTGGCCGGTCCATTGCGTGGCGGGCACTCCCGGTTCACTGCCGCCCTCGTCCTTCCACCCCCCTCCGCAGGCTTCCATTATTTACAAAGCCGCCGCGCGCGATCAGGAAGCCTATTCGGCGTTTCAGGACACCTCGCTCGACCGGGAGCTGCGCGCGCAGGGCGTACGGCGCCTGTTCATCGGCGGGCTCGCCACCGACTATTGCGTCCTGAACAGTGTGAAGGACGGATTGAGGCTGGGCTACGCCGTCCACCTATTGCTGGACGGGATCTGCGCGGTTAATGCCAGCCCGACCGACGGAAAACAGGCGGAGGACGAGATGATTCGCCTCGGCGCCCACCCGACCAGACTCGAGGACCTGGCGACATGACTCCACCCACGAGCGTCCTGCTGACCGATCTGTACCAACTGACCATGGTGCAGGCCTACGTCGAGCAGGGCATGGTGGAGCAAGCCGTGTTCGAGTTCTTCGTCAGGCGCTTGCCGCCGCGCCGGAATTTTCTCGTCGCCGCCGGGCTCGAGCAGGCACTGGAGTTCCTGGAGCAGCTCC
>DATIBM010000051.1:0-10025 GCA_035457545.1 Nitrospiraceae bacterium | reverse complement strand
CGGACTTGTTGGAGGGAGAGAACAAGAGCCGGTCGCCGACCTTGAGGATGCCGCTCGCGATGCGGCCGGCGAGGATGCGCCGGGCGTCGAACTTGTAGACGTCCTGCACCGGGAACCGCAGCGGCTGCTGCTCGCGGGCCGTCTCTTTGGTGAAGGATTCCAGCGTTTGGAGCACGGTCGGACCGCTGTACCAGGGCATGTTCCCGCTCGGCTGCGCGATGTTGTCCCCCAGCTTGGCGCTGACGGGGATGAACCGCTGCGGCTTCACTTTCAGTTGCGCCAGAAACTCGCTGTACTCCTGTTCGATGCGGGCGAAGGTATCCTGGCTGTAGCCCGCCAGGTCCATCTTGTTCACGACCACGGCCACCTGCTTCACGCCGAGCAGGGAGAGGAGATAGCCATGCTTCTTGGATTGCTCCTTGACGCCTTCGTGCGCGTCGATCAGCAGCAGGGCCGCTTCCGCCCGCGCGGCGCCGGACACCATGTTCTTGAGAAACTCCTTGTGGCCCGGGGCGTCGATGATGATGTACTGCCGGTTTTTCCACGAAAAGAACGTGCGGGCCGTGTCGATCGTGATCCCCTGTTCCTGCTCCTCCAAGAACGCGTCGAACAGAAACGCATACTCGAATTCCTTGCCCTGCTGGCGGCAGATCGCCTGGACCTTTTCCAGCTTGCCGTCCGGCAGGGAGCCGGTATCGGCGTAGAGGCGGCCGACCAAGGTCGACTTGCCGTGGTCCACATGGCCGACGATGACGATATTCAAATGGGCCTGAGAAACTGAGGTCTCGGTTGCGGTGGTCATAGTCGTCATATGTTTCCTACAGGATGATCAAAAAGGTCCGCCAGCGCGGCCGCAGGAAGCGCGGCGACTGAGACGTACGCTTTTTGGTACGTCGCAGGGAGACAAGCGACCGAGAACAAAGCTGGGGGCCTTTTCATCATCCTGGCTCACATGTATCCGTCTTTGCGCAACATCTCCATCCCCCGCCCTTCGTCCTGCGCGCGGCCCGCCCGCTCCGCCGTCTTGGTGCGTCGCAACTCGTCGATGATGTCATCGACGGTCTTGGCGGTGGATTTGATCGGGAACGTGCAAGGGGCGCAGCCCAGGCTGCGATAGCGGATGCCCTCCCCCTTGTCCAGATAGAGGTCGATGAACGGGATGTTCTCCAGCTTGATGTATTCCCAGATGTTGATCTCGGTCCAATCCAGCAGCGGATGGATGCGGATGTGCGTCCCGGCCGGAAAGGAGGTCTTGAACTGATCCCAGAGTTCGGGCGGCTGCTCACGGAAGTCCCATTCGCCGTGCTTGTCGCGGGGAGAAAAGTACCGTTCCTTGGCCCTGGTGGCCTCCTCGTCGGCCCTCACCCCAAGAATGATCCCCGTGTAGCCGTGCTTTTCGATGAGCTGCTTCAGCCCGTTGGTTTTCAAGGCCGTGCAGCAGACCTGGCGCCCCATCGTATGGTTCATCCCGGCCGCCAGGGCTTCCTTGTTCTGTCCCACGACCAGATTCAGCCGCCATTCGCGGGCCAACCGGTCGCGGTATTCGATCATGGCCGGGATCTTGTAACTCGTATCGACATGGAGCAGGGGAAACGGCACGTGCCCGAAAAAGGCCTTGCGTGCGAGCCACAAGAGCACTGTCGAATCCTTCCCCATCGACCAAAGCATGGCCAGGTTGTCGAAATGCTTGTAGGCCTCGCGGAGGATGAAGACGCTCTGATCTTCCAATTGCCGGAGATGTTTCATCGCGCTGGTCCTTTATCTCTAGCTGGATCTCTAGCTCGCGCGCAATCGCGAGGCGGCCGAGGCTGTTCCCATTTGCGCCAGCAGCCGCAGTGTGTCGCGAGCCGCTCCGCGATCAATCGTCTGGTTCGCCAGCGGCACCCCCGCGACCATCGACGGCGTCACGCCGCTTGCGTAGAGGAGCATGGCGGCATTCAGCACCACCCAATCCCGAGGACCGCCCTTCACCTCGCCCTGGAGAATTTTCACGAGCAGCGCGGCCTCCTGGTCCCGCTGCGACGGGGCAAAGCCGGCCATGTCGCGGCTTGTGCCCAGCGGCAAACCGACATCCTTCGGATGGAGCGTCGTGGGAATGACTCTGCCGTCGCGCAACTCGAGGAACCGGGTCAGGGACGCAATCGACAGTTCCGGCTCTCCCTCCACCCCTCGCATGACCAACGCATGCGGCGCGCCCAACATATTCAAGGCCTCCACCGTCTTATCGCAGTAGGGCGGATGGGCCATGCCGATCAACTGGCAACGGGCCCGCCCCGGATTGATCATCCGCGCCACCGGGTGAAAAAAATTCCGCAGCCCCAGCTCCCGGCGAAGATCAAGAAACCGCGCCAACGGCGGATGGTAAATCGCCATGTCGAGATAGGCGAACCCCTTGCTTACCAGGGCCTCGCTCACCTCAACCGGTCCAAAGTCGGTGGAAATGCCCAAACGTCCCAGCACAGACCAGGGTCCGGGCCGCTCCGGCGTCCCTTCCCACCCATGCACCAGCACGGAGGCTCCGGCCGCAGCCGCAACGATGGCCGCGCCGACGACTGCGTAAAAAGTGTCCCGTTTCCCCGCATAACAGGGCACGTCCACCAACTTGAGCCCGGAGAGGCCGGGAAGGGGCGCGACATATTGGCGCGCCACCGCGGTAAAGGCGGCCAGTTCCCCCACCGACTCCCCCTTCATCCGCATGGCCATCAAGAAGGCGCCGGCCTGGGCCGGCGTCGCCGCCCCCTCGATCAGGAGCCCCATCGCCTGCTTGGCCTCGTCCCAGGTCAAATCCTTGGCGGTCTTGGCCCCCTTGCCCACCTTGGCGATGAACGTCTGCATTAAAAGGCCACCACTTGGTCGGCCATGCCGACCTCCTCTTTCCAAAAGGCATCCAGGCCTTGTACCTCGTCGATTTCCGGAATGATTTGATCCACGGTAATGTCGAAGTAGGCCAGCGAATCCCGGCAGATTGACAGCTTGACGTCCCCTCGTTCTTTCATCTCGCGCATCAACGCCGCCAGATCGTGCCGCTGCTGCTCCTTCAACAGATTCTTCACCCGCGTTTCGCGTCCGCGATAGGCCTCCGAAAACGGGATGTCGCGGACTTTATCCTTGGTCATGCGGGAGGCGGCTTCATCTCGGAAGAGCGCGCTGACCTGCACGCCATGCTGCGCCGCGACCCCCGCGAACTCCAGCGCTTGCAGCAACCGGTTATAGGCCCCGCTGGTGATGAGGACGGCAAGTTTTTTCACGGGACGACCCTCTGGCTGTCAATCACCTGACAATCACGCAGGATAATGATGGATTACTTGTGGAGCCCGCACTCGGTCTTGCCGAGATGTCTCCACCGGCCGGAGCGCGGATCCTCCCCGTTGCCCACCGGAGCGGTGCAATGGGTGCAGCCGATGCTGGGATAATTCCGGTCGTGAAGGACATTGTAGGGCACGTCGCGCAGACGGACGTAGGTCCACACCTCGTCGCTGGTCCACCGGGCCAGCGGATTCACCTTGACCAATTCGAATTTCCGATCCCACTCAATGATGCCGGCCCCGGCCCTCGTCGGAGCCTGGTCCCGCCGAATGCCGGTGATCCAGGCCCGATAGTCCTTGAGCACTCGCGTCAATGGCTCGATTTTGCGCAGGCCGCAGCAACGGTCCGCCCCCTCCGGTCCCTGAGCCCACAGGGCCTCGCCGTATTGACGGGCTTGGGCCTCGGGCGTCAACAGCGGCCTCATCCGGATGACCTGCTCGGGCTTGAGCCCGTACCGCTCGATCACGCGGTCCCGCACCTCGTGGGTCTCCGGAAACAGAAAATCCGTGTCCAAATAAAACAGCGGCGTGGTTGGGTCGATCCGGTGGATCATGTCGATCAACGCGACATCTTCCACTCCGAAACTACAGGCCAGGACGATCCGGGGCGCGTAGCGAGGCAGCACCTCGGCCAACACCTCCCACGGCTGTTTCGACTCGAACGAGTCGCTCAGCTTTTTCAGCTCCTCGTCCGAGGGGCGAATGTCCGATCCGTTCGCCATCATGCAGACCGACCCCATCGATTCTCCTGGCGGATCCTCGACAGGCCCCTCACCGTCATCCTTCCACCTTCTCAACCAGGATCTTGAAGTGGGCCGCGGTCGGATCCAGCGGTTCCTCCGACAGGACCTTATGGCCGTCGTTGCGCAGGCTCATCGGCACATTGCGAATCGGCTCGCCGGCGTCCAACCAGACTTCGAGCCGCTCGCCCGCCTCCATCATTTCGAGCTTGAGCTTGGTCTTGACGTAGTTCATCGGACAGGCAACGCCGCGGAGATCATAGACCGGCGCCGCAGAGGGCTCCTGCGCCCCGTTCACGGCCGCTTCTCCGGCGACTGCCTGCACCGGGGGCGGCTCCGCCACGGCCGCTTTCAGCTTCAGGTCCTTTCCGATCCCCTCGGTGGCGTTGCGGCAGGCCTCGATGAACCCCTTGGCAAAGTCCAGCCGCGCCTGCGCGAACTCGGCGCCCGCGTCCTTCGGACCGAGATCGCCGCACCGCTCCTGCAAGTTCCGGTAGGCGGAGGGAATCACGCCTTTGCTGGCCAGCCTGGTTTCGAACTCGCGGAACGTGTCGGCATCGGTGGCCGGTTCGACCCCTTCCGTCACGAGGAGCGCTTTGGCGCAGGCGATGATGGCTCGATAGGCCTTGTTGACCGCCACCGCATATTGATGTTTCTCCAACAACAACTTCGCCTGGTAAAATTCCTGCTCGGCCTCCAGCATTTGGTTGTCGATCAATTCCAGAGCGCCGCCGGCACATTCCCCTGGTCCCAAGTCCTCCAGGACAAATTCCTTCTCCCCTTCCCAGTCGTAGTAGTAGGTCTGGTCCTCTTCAAACGACGGGAGGATCGTGTGCGGTATCAATACATCCTTCAGCTTGGACTTGCCGACTCGGGCGACAAAGACCGGCAACGTTTCCTCCCCTTGGCGGTCCCGGCGAAAAACCTCGACCAGGTGCGACACCGCCGCCGGCACGTTCTTCGCGGGGAGTTTGACGACCAGTTGCCCGATGCGCGCCGTGCCGTTCACTCCCCCGCCGATATGCAGCTCATAATGGGGCGCCGTGTGGTCCCCGACGCGCTTGCCGACCCCATGCAGGCCGATCGTGGCAATATGATGCTGCGCGCAGGAATTGTGGCAGCCGCTGATCTTGATGCTGGTGCCCTTGAGATCGTCCGGCACGGAGCCGGCAGGGAACACTTCAGCCAGGGCTCTGGCCAAGCCCTTCGACGAGGTGATGCCGAGGCCGCAGGTGTCCGTGCCGGGGCAGGCCACGATGTCTTCCACGAGTTCCGCGCCCGGCTCGGCGAGGCCATGGGCGGCGAGCAGGTCATAGAGCGCGGGCAGTTTTGATTCCGGCACCCAGCGGATAATGAGATTCTGACTGATCGTGGTCCGCAGATTGCCGTTCGCGAATTGCTCGGCCGCATCGGCCAGGACGCACATTTGATCGACGGTGACGTCCCCCATCGGCAGCTTGATAAACACGGCCGCATAGCCCGCCTGCTTCTGAGCCAAGACGTTGGTGCGTCTCCATCGGTCATAGGCTTCGACCTCCGTGAGGGGGGTGCCCGGCACATGGCCGTTGCCATGGCCGCCGGCCTGCCCGCCGTTCTTCGACGGCATGATCAGCGGACCTGGCTCATCCCAATGATCCAGCAAGCGGAGGGGTTCGGTGCGGGGAACGCCGTGCCCCATCGAGACATAGGCCTCTTCCCAGCGCCGCTTGAACTCCTCGAAGCCCAGCTTGTCGATGACGAACTTCATCCTCGCCTTGTGGCGGTTTTTCCGGTTGCCGAGCTGGTCGAACACCTTGATCACGGCTTCGATCGTGGGAATCAGTTCGGGCATCGGGACGAAGTCGCGCAGGACCTGCGCGAGGCGCGGCGTCGAGCCGAGTCCTCCGCCGACTACCATCCGAAAGCCGATCTCGCCGTTGGGGCGACGCGCCGCGAGCAGCCCGATGTCGTGAATCGGGGTGAGGGCGCAGTCATGGGCGCAGCCGGAAAAGGCGATCTTGAACTTTCGCGGCAGGCTCTGGTTCAGCGGGTTACGCAGCAGATGCAACGCGACCGTCTTCGCATAGGGCGTGACGTCGAACACTTCTCCGGCGCAGACTCCGGCCAGATGGCAGGCCGTGACATTGCGGACCGTGTTGGCGCAGGCTTCTCTGGTCGTGAGACCGACTTCGGCCAGGCCGCGCATCATCGCGCCGACATGTTTGAGTTCGGCGTAATGCAGTTGAATGTCCTGCCGAGTCGTAACATGGCCGACTCCGGTCGCGTACTGGTCGGCCAGTTCGGCGATCCGGCGCAGTTGGTTGCCGGTGAGCCCTCCGAAGGGAATCTTGATGCGAAACATCTGGACGCCGGGCTGCCGCTGCCCGTAAATGCCATGCTGGAGGCGGAAGGGCTTGAAGAGATCGCCGGACAACTCGCCCGACAGAACCCGTTGCGCCTCGATTTCGAACGCTTCAATCTCTTCGAGAATGTTCTGGGGGATGGGGGCCGTCTGCACCGGCACCCGTTGTATGGTGGCTGTGGTCATTGTCGTCCCTCTCGGCGCCGTGACAAGCAGGCGCGCGTCCGCCGCGATCGTCCGTCGATCGCGGTTAAATGTGATACATCTGGCTGTCCGCCCGGTGGGCGGTTTGATATCGATCGATTAGTTCTTGGAGCGTGATGTGGTTGAGCACGTCGTTTTCCGCCTGGCGAAGCCGCTCCGTGACGACCCGGAGAAGCAGGTCGATCTGAGTCGGCCGGTGCAGGTGCGCCGGACCCCGCCCCGCCGTCCGTCCCATGATCGGCCCTTCGACCGCTTCAACGATCTGCGCCAGGGAGAGTTCGGCTGGCTGTTTGACCAAGAGATAGCCGCCTTGCGCCCCGCGCACGCTCTCGATCAGTCCGGCTCGCTTCATCGCATTCAGGACATGTTCCAAAAATCGAGCAGGGATTGATTGTCGCCGCGCGATGGTCCGCGCCTGAATCGGGCTGATCCCTCCATGGAGGGCCAGGTCGATGACGACCAAAATGGCGTAATGGATTCGCTTACTTAACATGAAGAGCCTAAATCCTACATATCCGATAGAGATTAGGAGTCGCGTGGGGAGGTTAGCGTATCCTGCTGGGCGCTGTCAAGACGCAGGCATTAGGAGCGGAGCGAACCCGCTGATGTGATCGGCTTGCGAATCCGGGATGGATGGTCTTCTGACAGTTGCACCTGCTTCTGCTCGAAGCAAGGTTGCAACCGGTTCCCACTTTGAGGCGAGTGCATCGGTCGATTCGATCTGTTGGCAATGTGGTTCATAGAACGAACGTCGCTTTGCGAATGCCATCGGGCACGTGGGCGCTCATGCATCATCATTTCACGTTGCATTTCAGGTTGTTCTCATCGTCGGTGCCGGCCGGGTCAAAACAATACGTCCAATTCCAAGTTGTTGAAATGGCTGCGCGCCCGCATGTCTTGTTGGTTTGCAGCGATCGAGAAAATCTCGCATCGACCGCTGAGTTTTTTCCAAACGCGAGATTCCGAATTGACATCGCGCCGGACCTGGGACATAATCCCGCCCTCTTCTCCTGCTGGAATCCACACCATGGTTCGTGCCGCACCCCTGAATCTTCTGCTCGTGACCTCTGACGCGGATTTGCAGGCGCAAGTCAAACAAACGTTCAAGGACGCCACGGTCACCCATGCGAAGGAAGTCGGAGGGCTGTCACGGCTGATCCCCAAGAAACGGTTCGATGTGGCCTTGGTGGAATGTACGACCAATGCTTTCGCCGAACCGGGACCGCTCAAAGCGATCGTCGATTCGCACAAGCCGCTCGTGGTCGCCGGATCGCGCCAATCCCTGCAGCAAGCCATTCGCTTTCTCCATGCATCGCCCGAAACCCGCAACGGCCAGAAACCCAATGGCCGCGTGCTGTCGCTAGAGGAACTGATCGAATCCAAAGTCGGAGATTTCGTCAAGGGCATGCGGAACGGATCCGCCAAGAATCTTTATCCGATTCTCATGTCGGCCGTCGAGCGCCCCCTGCTGACCCGCGCGCTCAAAGAAACCAACGGCAACCAAATTCAGGCCGCTCGATTGCTGGGGATGAACCGCAACACCTTGCGAAAGAAAATCACGGCCCTGCACATTCCCGTTTCCCGAACCAAAGCGGTTCAGACCATCGCCTCGTAGACTCAGGCCTGTGGCCTGCGTTTCATGTCACCATTAACCCGTGAGGGCGCCCCCTCTGAGCGAAACGGGGCGACCCTTGTGGCGCGTAACGGGAGGAATCAGCGATGACCAAAGAGGAACTGATCGCGAAGATGTCTGCGTCGGCCGGCATCACCAAGGTGGCGGCCGGGACGGCCCTCGAAGCCTTCACCGCGGCCGTATCCGCGTCCCTGAAAAAGGGTCAGCGCGTCAGCCTGGTGAATTTCGGCACGTTCTCCGTGAGCAAGCGAAAGGCCAGAACCGGCCGAAACCCGCGCACCGGCGAGCCGCTCAAGATCCCGGCCGCCCGTGTGCCCAAGTTTTCAGCCGGCAAAGAACTGAAGGCCGCAGTGAAGTAACGCGCCGCTCTCAACAGCGCCATCGTCCAAGACTGGAGCTGGCGAGCAGGTCCCGGAGGTCCGGGCTCCTTTCCAGCTCCGTTTCTTGACACTCAAGAAGACCATGTATTAGCATTCCGGTTCGGATTCTAGGCGCGTAGCTCAGGGGGAGAGCGCTACCTTGACACGGTAGAGGTCGACGGTTCAAGACCGTCCGCGCCTACCACGTAACCCGAGGCATCGAACCGGTGGTGCCGGTTCCGGTGCCTTTCTTCTTTTCCAGGCATTTGTTTTGAGTTCAGTGCAGATCACAATCACCCTCCCAGACGGGTCTCGCCGACAGGTTCCGACTGGTTGCACGGTACAAGACGCGCTGGCCCAAGCCGGCGCGAGCCTGGACCAGCGCGTCCTTGCAGCTAAGGTGGACGGGCGTCCGGTGGATCTCTCGGCGCGGCTGACGAAGGATGCGGCGATCGAGCCGCTCACGTTCGACTCGCCGGACGGCCGAGAAGTCTATCGGCACAGCAGCACCCACATCATGGCGCAGGCGGTCAAGGAAGTCTTTCCGACCGCGCAGTTGACCATCGGTCCGGCGCTCGACGAAGGGTTTTACTACGACTTCGCGTTCGATCGGCCCTTCACGCCGGAGGATCTGGAAAAGATCGAAGCCCGCGCCAAGGAGATCATCGCGCGCGGCCTGACCGTCAAACGGACCGAACTTCCGAAGGACGAGGCCGTCGCCTTCTTTCGCTCGCGGGGCGAGCAGTACAAGGTCGAGATGATCCAGGGATTCGAGGAGGGCCAGCCCATCTCCCTCTACAGCCAGGGGGAGTTCGTCGATCTCTGCCGCGGACCTCACTTGCCGACGACCGGGCATGTCGGCGCCTTCAAGTTGCTCAGCACCGGCGGCGCCTACTGGCGGGGCGACGAGCGGAATCCCATGTTGCAGCGGATTTACGGGACGTCGTTTCCGACCCAGGCCGAGCTCGACGCCTATCTCCATAAGTTGGAGGAAATCAAGCGGCGCGACCACCGCAAGCTCGGCAAGGAGCTGGACCTCATCACCATCCAGGACGAGATCGGCCCAGGGCTGGTCCTCTGGCACCCCAAGGGGTCCCTCGTCCGGCTGCTGATCGAAAACTTCTGGAGGGAGCAGCACCTGAAGCAGGGCTATCAACTGGTCTACTCGCCCCACGTCGCCCGTCTCGACCTCTGGAAAACCAGCGGCCACGTCGACTATTACCGCGAGAACATGTTCGCATCGATGAAGGTGGAGAACAGCGAATATCAGCTCAAGCCGATGAACTGCCCGTACCACATCATGGTGTACAAGTCCCATCTCAGGAGCTATCGGGACCTGCCGATCCGCTACGGCGAGCTGGGGACGGTGTATCGGTACGAGCGCACGGGCGTGCTCCACGGCCTCTTGCGCGTCCGCGGCTTCACCCAGGACGACGCGCATCT
>DATIBM010000050.1:0-4780 GCA_035457545.1 Nitrospiraceae bacterium | reverse complement strand
TCCACCGAGACCTGGGCGGTCACCGCGGTTTTATCCTTGGGCGGCTTTGTGACGACGGCAAAGAGTTGTAATTCTCCGTCCTGGGCCGACAGCAAAACCGGGGTGCTGACGGCGACAGTGAGCAGCATGAGACCGCCCCATCCTGCACAGGCCCTCTTCATCAGCATTGCCGCCTTTATCATGAGCCGGTTGCCGTTTCCTGTCTCGACGGCGATGAGGGAGCCGATCCGCCGGAACGATCGGATCGGGTCGCCCCCTGAGGCGGTGGCCGAACCGGATCAGGGGGCGCACCGCCATGGCTCAAGGCGCTGGTCCCCACGCGTGAGGAGGAGGGAGCGGACAGCCCATCGGGCGACACGAGGGCCGGGAGCGGCTGCGTCTCCTGGCGCCACCACACAAGGGCGCTGGCTGCAAGGAGCAACAGGGCGAGGACCGTCATGACGCGAACCCATGCTGTCTTCATCCTCAGATCCCAAATCCAGCGTCCATGCTGTCATGCCTACGTATATTCAGTATGCCAATCGCCTTGGACCTTTGCAAGGTGGAGACACGGATCTTGGGCGCGGCAAGGCCGAAGCGAACACTCGACAGAGTCGCGGTCGGACGGCATAATGAAGTCAGATCGCGCCGTCGTCACGTTCTCGGCAATGCGATCGGCGAGGTCGGAACGATACGAGAGGAGGGGCGACTATGGCGCATGATTTCATGCCGGGCCTGGCCGGAGTTCCGGCCGCCAAATCCGCGATCAGCGACGTGGACGGCCAACGAGGCGTCTTGGAGTACCGGGGCATCCGCGTCGAGGATCTCTGTGCCAACTCCTCGTTTCTCGAAACTTCGTACCTCTTGCTGTTCGGCCACCTGCCGGTCGAGCAGGAATTGAGTCGGTTTGTCGATGATGTGACACATCATCGCCGCATCAAGTTCAAGATTATCGACCTGATCAAGTGCCTGCCGGAGACCGGCCATCCGATGGATGCCCTCCAAGCGGCTGTGGCGGCCCTCGGCATGTTCTATCCGGGCCGTAACGTCAAGGACGTCGACAACAACTACTGGTCCGCCGTTCGGCTCATTGCCAAGGTTCCGACCATTGTGGCCGCGATCGCCCGTATGCGCCACGGAGACGACCATGTGCCGCCGCGCGATCATCTGGGCTTTGCCGCGAACTTTCTCGCCATGCTCTTCGATCAGGAGCCGCCCAAGGTCTGGGCGCATATTCTGGATGTCTGCCTGATTCTGCACGCCGAGCACACGATGAACGCCTCCACCTTCGCGGGATTGGTCACGGCCTCGACTCTGGCCGATCCTTACACGGTCGTGGCGTCCTCCATCGGGGCGCTGAAGGGGCCGTTGCATGGGGGCGCCAACGAGGAAGTGGTTCAAATGCTCCGCGAGATCGGCCGCCCGTCCCGCGTCCGAGCCTATGTCGACGAGAAACTCAAGAACAAGGGCAAGCTGATGGGGTTCGGCCATCGGGTGTACAAGGTGAAGGACCCCCGGGCGGTCATTCTTCAACGGCTTTGCGAGCAATTGTTTGCCGAATTCGGCCCGTCGCCCCTATACGAGATCGCCGTCGAACTCGAAAAGGTGGCGGCCGACTATCTCGACGCCAAGCAAATCTATCCCAATGTCGATTTTTATTCCGGCATCATTTACGACAAAATGGGCATCGACATAGAGCTGTTCACCCCGATTTTTGCCGTCGCGAGGGTGGCGGGATGGTTGGCGCACTGGCTGGAGCAATTGCGCGAAAACAAGCTCTTCCGGCCCGAACAGATCTATGCCGGGGAACATAACCGCCCCTATGTGCCGATCGAGCAACGCCGGTAGCAGGCGGGGACTTCCTCGCCTTTTGGCGAAAGAGTGAGGAGGTAATAAGTCTTTTTCATGAGAAGTCAACGTCTCGGTCTCGCGCAAAAACCTTCACCGCTCGCGCCCTTCCCCTTGACGATTCGGCAAGCCGGATTACCTACATACCTAGAAGCCGGCTGATCGGAGCCGCCACACTCAAGGAGGTGCGATGATGAATCTGGTACGGTGGGACCCATTCAGGGAATTGGAAGAGATGTCGGATCGTCTGAACCGTGTCTTCGGACGTCCAGCGACGGCGAAATCCGACGGTAAAGAGACCATGACGGTGGCCGACTGGACTCCGTCCGTCGATATCAGCGAGACGGACGGCGAGTATCTGATTAAGGCCGAGCTGCCCGAGGTCAAGAAGGACGACGTCAAGATCACCCTCGAGGAGGGTGTCCTCAGCATTCAGGGAGAACGAAAACACGAGAAGGAAGAGAAGAACAAGAAGTTCCATCGGATCGAACGGGCGTATGGACGGTTCGTGCGCAGCTTCGTCGTGCCGGACTACGTCGATGAAAGCAAGATCAAGGCGGAGTACCAGGACGGGGTGCTGCATCTTCACCTTCCGAAATCCGAGAAGGCGAAGCCCAGGGCCATCGAGGTCAAGGTCGCCTAATCGCTTCGGCTCGTCGAGTCATCGTTCGAGTAACTACGGAAGGCCCGCCGGACCGGCGGGCCTTCGTTGTTTGCGGTCCATCCTTGTTTCTGCCATGCCGTTCCGGAGTCATTCACGGGCGAGCCCTTCCCGGTTTTTCTTCCCGGCCTCGACCTTCCTGCTTCTTCAATGGACTTGTGAACGGACCGTCAAATGATTAAGATGCCTCGCTCTTTGACGGCATGGCAGCCGCAATCCGCCTGCATCACTATGACCAGCACCAAGGGATGACCAGCACCAAGGGGAAGCCAGCATTATGAAGCCGACACGTTCCGCACAGCCGATAACCAACCGGACCGGCGTTCGAATCCCGCAGGGGCCGACCAGGGTGGAGCGCGATACGATGGGCGAACTCGCCGTTCCGGCGGAAGCCTACTACGGCGTGCAAACGGCGCGCGCCATCGAGAACTTTCCGATCAGCTCCCTCCGGTTTCCCCGCTCCTTCATCCGCGCCATGGGCCTGATCAAGCGCGCGGCCGCGGCCGTCAACCACTCGTTGGGCCTGATCGACAAGGCGCAGGCCGAAGCGATCAAGCAGGCCGCGACGGAAGTCGTCGAAGGAGGGCTCGATGCCGAGTTTCCCGTGGATATTTTTCAAACCGGCTCCGGCACCTCGTCCAACATGAATGCCAATGAAGTCATTTCCAATCGGGCGACGGAATTGCTCGGCGGAGCCAGGGGGAGCAAGCTCGTCCATCCCAACGATCACGTGAATCTGGGGCAGTCGAGCAACGACGTCATTCCGACGGCGATCCATGTCGCCGCGGTGGAAATGATGGAACGGCAGCTCATTCCCGCGCTGATCAGGTTGCGCAAGGCCTTGGGCCGCAAGGCTAAGGAGTTCGATCCGATCGTCAAGATCGGCCGCACGCATTTGCAGGACGCCACACCCGTGCGCTTGGGACAGGAATTCGGCGGTTATGCCCGCCAGATCGAATTGGGGATCGAACGGATCAGGCATGCGCAGGCCGCGCTGAGCGAAGTGGCCTTGGGTGGCACCGCCGTTGGGACCGGCCTCAACGCCCACCCGGATTTTGCCCGACGCGTGATTGCCATAATTGCCAAGGAGATCGGCTGCAAACTCAAGGAAGCCAAAAATCACTTCGAGGCGCAATCGACCCAAGATTCCGTGGTCGAGGCCAGCGGAGAGCTGCGCACGGTGGCGGTAAGCCTGATGAAGATCGCCAACGATATTCGATGGCTGGGATCGGGCCCCCGATGCGGTCTGGGCGAACTGCACCTCCCGGAAACGCAACCGGGCTCATCGATCATGCCTGGCAAGGTCAATCCGGTGATCGCCGAATCCGTCACTATGGTCTGCGCGCAGGTCATCGGGAACGACGCGACCGTGACGGTCGGCGGGCAGGCGGGCAATTTCGAACTCTTGGTGATGTTGCCCGTCATGGCCTACAACCTCCTGCAGTCCATCGAATTGCTCGCCACCGCCTCCGACAATTTTGCGGCCCGCTGCATCGAAGGCATCCAGGCCAACGAAGAGCGTTGTCGCGAGTCCATTGAGCAGAGTCTGGCCATGTGCACGGCCTTGGCGCCGGAAATCGGCTACGATGCGGCGGCGCAGATCTCCAAGGAGGCCTATAAGACAGGCAAGACCGTCCGGGAAGTGGCGAGGCGCAAGCGGGTGCTCAAAGAACAGCGGCTCAAGGCATTGCTCAATCCCTGGCGCATGACGGAACCGGGCGGCCCGGTGGGCAGCGCCGGAGGGTAAACACGCGGGCACAGACACAAGGAAAGTCGGCGGATTGCCGAGGAACCCTTCCGCTCCTTTGACAGTTCAAAAGTCACTGTGCTAAAGTCCGCGAAAATTTTGCCTTTTTTATTCAAACCTCCGCAACCGCACAAGGGGACCTCTGTCGCATATGAATACCGCTCATCAGCCATCCGGAGCTACACACCTGATTATCGTGGTCGGCGCAGGCCCCGCCGGCATGTCGGTGGCCAACGTGTTGTCGAAAGCCGGGCACGAAATCATTGTCTTGAACCGCGACATCAAGTTCGGCGGCCTTGCGGAATACGGCATTTTTCCGAGCAAGCTTAAGCTGCGGGGCGGCTTGAAGAAGACCTATTGGGATATCCTAGAGCGGCCGAACGTGCATTATTTCGGAAACGTCTCCGTCGGCGCCAACAAGGATTTGACCGTCGAGCAACTGCGGTCGCTCGGCGCCAGCGCGATCGTCTTTTCCACCGGCGCCCAGGGAACCAAGACCATCGGCGTCGAGGGCGATTCGGCGCAGGGGGTCTTTCACGCGAAGG
>DATIBM010000049.1:0-9561 GCA_035457545.1 Nitrospiraceae bacterium | reverse complement strand
CCGGCTCTGCCCGGTTGTCTTTCACAGGGCAAGACGCGGGACATGCACCGGCCGTTGAGAGATGGGAAGCCGTCGCGGAGGTGAGCCCGCGACGGCCGCCTTGTCGAATCGCCGGCTGTGTGTGGTCTTTAGGAGGAATTCACGCAGCCGATCCTGTCCTGCGCTACTTCACGGCCCCTCTCCAGGCTCCGGTTTCCTGCCCGCGAGTTTCGATGAACTGTTTGAATCGTTCCAAATCTCCCTGGACTCGTTGCGTCACAACGCCCACCGCGTCGCCGACATTTTCAACCACGCCTTGCGGGTCATACTCCATCTGCACCATCACTTTGGCTCTCGTGGCCGAGAGCGGATGAAACGTCACCACTCCGGCGTTTTTCGCGCCGGAGGTGCTGGCCCACGCGATGCGTTGATCCGGGATTTGTTCCGTAATCTGCGCCCGCCATTCTTTTTCTTTTCCTCCGATTTCGGCTTTCCAATACAACTGCCGGTCATCGATTTGTTTCACTTGCTTGACCCCTTCCATGAAATGCGGAAAATCCTCGAACTGTGTCCATTGATTGTAGGCCGTCCTGACCGGCACATTGACCTCGATCGATTGTTCGACGACTGACATCGTAGCCCTCCTTTCAACGGGCGAAGATCTTCCCTCCGCCCCTGTTGCATGATGAACGACGCGTGACCGGGCGCGTTGGCGATTCCTTCGGTCATGAGGATAGAACGTCCTTGGTCGGTGTGAGGACTAGGCAGAACCCAAGTCTGGACCGGGGACCCCGGGAGTGGAGCAGGTGGTGGGAGTGGAAAGAATTGGGCCGATCATGCGATAAGTCGGATCGACCTATACGCCGGTGATGAATCCTGATCGTAACAACTCTGGATGGCTGATCGCCTCTTCTCTGCCACCAGGATGAACCATCTCGTCCTGATCTGGACCGACGGCAGTTGCCTGGGGAATCCCGGCCCGGGCGGCTGGGCTTACATTATTCAAGTCGGCGAGGAGCGGACCGAAGCCTCGGGCCATTGCGTCGAGACCACGAACAACCGCATGGAAATGACGGCGGCCATCGAGGCCTTGAAGACCCTCTCTTCCCCACAGACGGTTCTGCTTCATTCGGACTCTCAACTCCTGATCAAGACCATGACGCTGGGCTGGAAGCGGAAGAAGAACCATGACCTCTGGGCCGAGTTGGATCGGCTTGCCGCCCTCCACAACATCGACTGGCAATGGGTGCGCGGGCATAACGGCCATCCGGAGAACGAAGCCTGCGACGTTCTCGCGCAGGGGGCCGCCGCGGTTGCCAGTTCCTTACGCGGTCCCTGTGCCGGTTACGGATCGGCGGCTGACCCGCAGCATCAGGTCTGACGTCCGGCATCCGCAGCCGCCATGTCCAATTTTCTATAAGCCGGTCCGAACCCAGGGCTTGTCTCTCTCCCCATTTCGTAATCCGCTCGTTCTGTCGGTCAACGCACCACAGACACTGGGGTGTTCGTTAAGGCCCGCTCGATAAGCCGAAGCGAATGAGCGGTTTCGCACCACCCGCTCGGTGCGATCGCTGACAGTGGCATACCGAGACGACACGGGTTCCGATCCCGCCTCCCTGACTTCTGACTCATATCCGGTCTGTTTCGCGCTGGAATGGTCCGAAGCGGATGGTTGGCGGCGGACTGGAATTTGCTCTTACCCTGAATCCGAGTCATGCAGCCGTCTTTCTAAAAATGCTCCTATTTCATAGACATCCCACCGGCGCGCCACACCCTGTCGCAACGCATCAGACGATTTGGAGCTTCCCTCGCAGGAGTTATAATCCATGCAAGACCTTCACGAGATCATGGTCAATGGGGGAGAAGGAGTCCTGTGAAATGACCTCTCTTGATCTTGCTGTGACGTTGTTCTTGAACCAGTTTGTCCAGCGGTCGTGGACGTTCGATGCGTTCATGGTCTATTTCGCCTCAAGCAATCTCGCCAAGGGCTATGTCATCCTGCCGCTGCTCTGGTGGGCCTGGTTCAGAAAAGAGAGCACTGAGCACGATCGCGCAACGATTGTGTCCCTGCTGATGGCCTGCCTTCTGGCGGTGGCTATCTCCCAGCTCGCGCAGTACAAGCCGCTCCGTGTGAGGCCGCTGTTCATTCCGGAACTCCACCTGAAGCATGCCGAGAGACTCCAGGAATGGCATTATGCGCCGTGGAGCTCGTTTCCAAGCGACCATGCGACCTTCTTCTTTTCGCTCGCGGTCGGGTTGTTTTTCGTTTCCCGGCCGTTAGGATATCTGGCCTTGGCCCATGCCGTTCTCGTCATCTCGCTGCCGAGGGTGTATCTCGGTCTCCATTACTTCACCGACATCGTCGCGGGGGCCGCTCTGGGAGGATCGGTCACCTACGCGCTATGCGCCAGCGAGCGGATTCGGGCGCGACTCGGCGCTTGGGCAACGACATGGGAACGGTCCAGGCCGGCCTCGTTTTATGCGCTGTTTTTCGTCCTGACCATGCAGATGACCTATCTGTTTTTCGACGCCCACGAACTGGCCCTGTTTCTCTCTGAGCTGGTGAAGGGGGTCGCTGGAAAACTGTTTCATTAGAGATTCGATTCTTGATCCGGAATCAGGCGGCGAATCCCATCGCTGTCCGGCATTGGCCGCTCGACCTCTCTGCCTCCCTCTTGAGCCCGGAACCCCTGTTGCGATAGTCTGGCTCCCTTCACAAGAGGAGTGGCACACGATGGGAACCAAGGCAAGAACCGGGTTGACGCGCGCGACGTTTCTGGATCGGTATATTCAACGGTTTGGCGAGCGGTTGGAGAAATTTCAGCCGTTTCTCTCCCGCAGGAAGCCATCGATCACCCTGGAGGAGTTCGACGAGCAGATGGAGGATCTGATCGGCCAGGTCTTCGGCCAGGCCTCCGATCAGTTCGAGGCCTATCTCTATGCCAAGATCGGGGAAGGGGGTCTCCTGCCCGAAGAGGCGCAGGAAAGCGGCACCCATGACGTGGAGCGGGAGAGCCTGCAACAACGCAAACGGGTGCTCGAAAGCTGCGTGGCCGAGCTGCAATTCCGCAAACGCCTTCTCGTCACGCGGCGGCCTGGTCTCGACGGGCAGGCCTTGCAGCGGCTGAAAGTGGAAGACTACATGGCCAGCGATGTCCGCAGCATCCACAGCGGCGCGACGATCAAGGAGGCGGGCCGGGCGTTGCAGAAGTGGAAGGTCGGATCGTTGATCGTGGACGATGGCTCGCGGTACATCGGGATCGTGACCGACTCGGATCTGAGCCGCAAGGCCGTGGCCCGCGGCCTCGATCCGAACAGTACCACCGTGTTGACCTGTATGAGCAAGCCGGTCGTGACCATCGAGCTGACGGAGTCTCTGTCCGACGCCCTGGCGCTGATGAAGGAAGCGGGGGTGCGGCACCTGCCTGTGACGGCGGATCGCACCATCATCGGCGTGCTGTCTGTGTCGGACATCCTGCGGGCGATTCAGGACCTGTCGGCGGCTCGTATGAGCTAGCCGGCATTGTTCCCAATCGCTTCTGCCGCAATCGCAGATCCTCATCATGAACGTGAGCGGGCGAACTCGGCGTTGGCCGATTGTTCTTTGGTTGTTGCTGTGGAGCGGAGTCTCACAGATCCCGGGTCCCGGCAACGCAGCGGACGGCGGGTCGCTTCAGGGGCTCCCGTCCCGGGAGCCGGTCCCGATGGTCACGGTGCGGCCGGTCGAGATCCACGAGGTCCTCTACAATCCGGGGATGGGCTTCGCCGATTTTCACTTCGGGTTCGGCCACCCGCCGCCGGCCGATCACTATCCTCGCTCGACCGTCGCCTATTTCCGCTGGTCCTGGGCCGATCTTGAGCCGGCCGAGGGACAGTACGCGTTTGAATTTGTCGATCGGATCATCGAACAGGCCAAGGCCAAGGGCGAACGGCTGGCCTTCCGCATCGTGGCCGAATACGAGCAGGGATCGCCGCGCTGGCTGTTGGAGAAGGGCGTCGCCAGCATCAAGGAAACCGACGGGATCTTCCCGGACTACAACAATCCTCTCTTCCTCGAGTACCACGAAAAGCTCATCAAGGCCTTCGGCGAACGCTATGGCGCCTCGCCGGACATCGACCATGTGGATATCGGGTCGGTCGGCTGCTGGGGAGAGTGGAACACGGCCTGCTGCCTCCCGGAGCAGCGCCCTCAATGCCAGGCGTTCTTTCCAAGCGAGGCGAATCAGCTCAGGATCACGGACTGGTACTTCACGTATTTTCCGCAGGTGCCGCTCGTCAGCTTGCACGGCGGCCAACTCAAATATGGCGCCGAACGCGGGGCCGGCTGGCGCGGGGACTGTTTCGGAGACTACGGCTATTTCACCCCCACCTGGAATCACATGGAGCATGCCTACGAACCGGTGCTGCGCGATCCGGTGATCGGCGACGCCTGGAAGCGCGGTCCCGTGCAGTTCGAGGTCTGCGGGGTGATGCAAGACTGGCAGGACAAGGGGTTCGACATCGATCGTATCTTGCAGCAGGGGCTGGACTGGCACGTCTCGGTCCTGAACGCAAAATCGGCTCCCGTGCCGGAAGCCTGGCGATCCAAGGTTGAACAGTTTCTCAAGAAGATGGGCTATCGGCTGGTGCTGCGTGAGTTCAGCCATCAGGCGGAGGCCAGAGCCGGCGGTCCGTTGGTGCTGCAATCCCGATGGGAGAATGTCGGTGTGGCTCCCGTCTATCGTCCTTGGCCGCTCGCCTACCGGCTGCGGAACGAGTCGGAGCAGGTCATGGTTCAATGGACGAGCGGGGCGGAGCTCAAGCGCTGGCTGCCGGGCGAGCAATACCAGGTCGAGGACGCACCGACCATTCCTGAGCATCTGTCGGGCGGAGTCTATGAATTGGATGTCGCGGTGCTTGACGAGCAGGGCCGATCAGCGCTGGTGGACCTGGCCATCGCGGGCCGGCGCGCGGACCGGTGGTACCCGGTCTCCCGCGTCACGATTCGCGAGTAGAACCGCTGTCTGTTCGGAAAACGGGGCGCGCGTTAACGCAGCGGAGAGGAACGGGTAGAACGCAGGCGATCGAGGAACCGGTCCAGCGAGTCCACATCGTCCAGCACAACCAACCCTTTGTTCTCGAAGATCTCCCGAACCGATGACAGGCCGGTTCCTCCCAGCCCGACCGGACACAGCGGCGTGATCTTGCGGGCCAGCGCCTCCGCCAGCGCGCGAAGCTCGTCCGCCGGCGCGCCCAGCGTGATCGAGAGCAGCACGAGGGCCGGCTGCACTTCGAGGCACAAGGCCGACAGGTCGTCGATCGGCGTGTTGGGTCATAAGTAGATCACCCGGCAGCCGCGAAGCGCGCAATGGTAAGCCACGGTCAGCGCGCCGAGTTCGTGCGTCTCCTTGGGCGGACAGGCCACGATGACTTTGGGTCCATGGTCCGACAGCGGGAATTGATTCATCACCGAGAACAGTTTCTGCTGCACGAGGTTGCTGACGTAATGCTCGATCGCCACGCTGATCTTCCCCTCGTGCCATAATTCCCCGATCCGGCGCTCGAGCGGGATCAACATGCCGTGGAGCGCTTCCTCGAACGGCACGATCGCGACCGCCCCGTTCAGCCTCCGTTCAAAGGTCGTCTTGTCCAGCGGATCGAGTGATCCGATCAGCTCCTCGATGAGCCGACCATAGGGATTGTCCGCCGCCAGGCGCGCCGGGGAGGCGGCCTTTCTCGCGCGGTCCAGCAACTCCTCTCGCCCCAGTTCCACCAGTTCGCCGATCGAGTAACCCTTGTCGAGTTCCTCCTTCACGAATCGCAGCAGCAGCACGTCATCGTCCGAATAGTTGCGGTAACGGTTGGCACCGCGAGTCGGCTGCAAGAGGCCGTAGCGCCGCTCCCACACGCGAATCACATCCTTCGATAGGCCGGTCAGTTTCGCAACTCTATGAATTCTATGGGTATTCATATGATGAAAACCATGGTCATCCGGCCCCGGTCTATTGGGACGAACCACGACTCAACAAGCCGGAGCAACCGGTCGTTGGAGTAAACTGGTACGATGCCGAAGCTGATTGTGTCAGAGGCGGGTCCTGGCACAGCCCAATGTGGGATATCGGCGCAGCCTCCCGGGGTCGCGGAGGGTTTGCGCTCCAGACGCACGGCACCGGCTTTCGCTGCGCCAAGAGCGTCGATGGTCCTGACGGCGCGAAATAAGGAGGAGGCCATGCACATCGTCGTGACCGGAGGGACCGGCTTTATCGGGGCGGCGCTGAGCGAGCAGTTGGCCAATCAGGGCCATCGGGTGACGCTGCTCACCCGCGATACCAACCGGGCGTGGCGCCGACTGGGAAATCTCTGCGAATACGTGGAATGGGACGGGACTACGCCCGGCGCCTGGAAGACGGCATTTGAGCAGGTCGATGCGGTCGTCAATTTGGCCGGGGCCTCGATTGCGGATGAACGTTGGACCGAATCCCGCAAGCGGCGTTTGATCGAGAGCCGCGTCTCGGCCACCAGATTAGTGGTCCAGGCGCTTGGTCGCCGCGCGAGCCGCCCCGTGGCACTGATCAGTGGTTCCGGTGTCGGATACTACGGAGCGAGCGACGATCGGTTGCTTGATGAACGGGCGGAACGGGGATCGGGATTCCTTGCGGACCTGTCGGAGGCCTGGGAGGCCGAGGCCTGTCGGGCCGAGGCGCTCGGCGTGCGGGTCGTGCGGCTGCGTATCGGGATGGTGCTCGAGCGGGATGGAGGCGCGCTGCCGCGCATGCTGCTGCCCTTCAAACTGTTTGTGGGCGGCCCGGTCGCGCCCGGCGGCCAGTGGGTGTCGTGGATTCATCGACAAGATCTGATCGGGTTGATCCACTGGGCGATGACGAATCACACGATCTCCGGTCCCTTGAATGCGGTGGCGCCGGGGGCCGTGGCGATGGCTGAGTTCTGCCGTGTGCTCGGCCGAGTCATGGGCCGCCCGTCCTGGCTTCCGGTCCCAGGATTCGCTGTGAGGTTGGCGCTGGGCGAAATGGGCACGTTGCTCACGACCGGACAGCGGGTCACCCCGATGGTCGCCCTGTCCTCCGGGTTTCCCTTTGTCTATCCGGACCTGGAATCGGCCCTGCGCGCCATCCTGATCGGCAGGATCGGCGCCGGGCCTTCGGTCCCGGACCGTCGGCAGACCGAGGTGTCGGCATAACGACAACCAATTCTTGTGGAGGGACAGCGCCATGAATCGCCTGCATGGACCAAAAGAGAGATGGACCGTCTTGAGCGTCGGCATCGCCGGCCTGGCAGCGCTTGTGATGTTCGCTCATGCGTCATCAGGGTCGGCCGCCTCGTCTTCAGCCGGAGGCTCCCCGGGGATCAAAGTCGGAGACCGTTTGCCCGACGTGCTGGTGATCGGCACCGGCGGAAAGCCGATGCGGCTGACTCAGACCGGTGCGCCGGTGAAGTTGATCAGCATCGTCCCGCAACTCAACATGCCGGTGTGTGACGAGCAGACGCACCATTTCAGCGAGCAGCGGGGTTCGCTCGATCCCAAGGTGCAGGTCATCACGCTCAGCACCAACAGCGCCGACGACCAGGCGGCTTTCGCCAAGAAGGCCCGCATCGCGAACATTACCTTTCTCTCCGACGCGCCGGGCTATGACTTCGGCCGCACCACCGGGCTCCTGCTGAGCCCATATAAGATCCTCCATCGCGCCGTGCTTGTCGTCGATCGACACAACGTGATTCGCTACCTGCAATTGGTGCCGAAGGGCGAGTTGCCGAACTTCGACGCGGCCTATGAGGCCGCGGGCAAACTGCTGCCGCGACCATAGGGGGGACCGCCATGGAGGCGACATTCCGCTATCTGCATCTGTTGGCCTGCGGCCTGTTGATCGGCAAGGTGGCGTTGCTGTCGTTCGTGGTGGCGCCCGTACTGGCCAAGACCCTGGAGCCGGAGTCATTCGGCAAGGTCGTCCGGCAACTCTTCCCGGCCTATTATGTGTTGGGCATGGCCTCGGCGCTGCTGGGGCTGGCGGCCGTGACATGTCTCAGCATGCTGAAGAGGTTCACCTGGGCCGGCGTTGCCGCGGGCCTGTTGTGGCTGATCGTCCTCGCGGCAGAGGCCTACTGCCGGTCGCCGCTCACGCCCACGAGCAATGAGATGCGGGACCGGTTGAAGCAACAGGAGCGGACGGGTTCGGTCGATCTCGCTTTGCAACGGAACTGGCAGCGACTACACCAACGATCGGTGTATTTGAACACCCTGGTCCTGTTCTGCGCGTTGGGGCTGCTGGGGTTCTCGATCAGTTTGTAACAAACAAGGAGGACGATATGACGCACCGTCGATGGTCACTCGCGATGTCTGGAATGGTTGGGCTATTAACCCTGTCGGGACTGGCTCCGCTGGGGCTCGCTGGTGATGTTGCAGGAGCAGAATCTCGCGAGATGGATGAGCGCGCCGCGCGCGGCGGCCAGGCAGAGCCGGCCATGCCAGACGGGGTCGTCGGCCTGTCATTGCATGTGGGGGCCGAGCGCGTGGGGGGTCCGGCATCGCTGTATATCGGGCAGGTCTTTCCGCAAGGACCGGCCCATGAGGCCGGGTTGGAGCATGGGGAGGAAGTGACGGCCATCGATGGCCAGCCGGTGGTCGGCAAGACCCACGCAGAGGTCGTCATGATGGTCCGTGGAGAGGTAGGGAAGGCGGTCAGGCTTAGCGTGAGGGACGAACGCGGGACCCGCGAGGTGACCCTGACCCGTGTCGGGAGCGACCAGCTTTACAAAGGCATGCCCGGAACCCATGGCAGACCAGACCGATAGAGCCTGTCCGACTGGCTCGTCTCCGGCGGACAAAAGGAGGACCAGTGAATGTTCAATATCGACGAACCGGATACTCTTGCCTGCTGCCGATGCTGGCGGGCCTCGCGGTCTGTGCCGTCGTCTGGGCCTCGCTGTCCTCGTTGAATCCGGCCGCCTCCGGTGAGTCGACCCAGGCGTTCCCGCTCCCCGCGTCCGGTCATCTGGGGCGGGCCAAACTGTACCTCGCCGCCGGAGACTTTCGCCGGGCGCTGGAGGCCTGTGAGCAGGAGGTGAACGAACGGCCATCGGCCGCCAGCTACACCTATCTGACCTACGTCTACCATGCGATCGACGGCTATCTTGAGCGCCAGTCGCAACGCGAGCAATGGGGCCTCGTCGAACAGTTGTACAGAAACTTGACCTACCGTGAGGCGCAGGATTTGATCGATCCTCCGGGCGGGCTCGCCCGCATGGCCAAGGAATTCATTCAGGAGAGCGTGCGGAATCAAGCGGACCTCACGGCATCCATGGCCACCAGGCTCGATGCCCTGTAGACCGAGGCGCTGTGGAGGCAGCAGGCCCGGTGGCGGAGCGAACGGGCGGACGATTGGTGGTCGGGCGTGCCGGCGGAATGGGGATGGTGAGGCAATGAGGCCGATGGTTTCTGTGGAAGGGGGCGCCGTGACTCCGCACGGCGCCTCCCAACGGGGTGAGTGGGTCGCTGCGATGGGCTCACAGTGGGTCCACTCCCCCCGTCCACGGTCTTGAGGAGTGTCCCAGACCGGCCGGTCATGGCGCAAGCCGACGGGGACAACA
>DATIBM010000048.1:0-3593 GCA_035457545.1 Nitrospiraceae bacterium | reverse complement strand
CCTTCGATCCCCAAATGAAGGGTGATGAGCCGGTGGACGGGGAGATCACGGTGCGCATTCATTTCCGGACGCAGTGAACCGAACCAACGTCATTCGTCATTGGTCAACCGTCAATCGCCTGCTTTCTCAGGTTCACCTCAAAAGGAAAGGCCGGGGCCGGGACGAGTCGCACCTCTCGCTTGACGAATGACGCTTGATGAATGACGACTGACGAATGAACTGGGACGCCGCACTGTTCTATGCGATCAACGGCCTTGCCGGCCGTTTTGAGTGGCTCGATACCGCCATGCGGTTCTTGGCGCATCCCAGCCCCGGGTCTCTCGGCATTGTCGTCGCGGTCGCGCTGTGGGCCTGGTGGTCATGGTGGGAGGCGATATTCGCCGTGCCGGCCGTCGCATCGGCAGTTGGAATCGCCGATGCGATGGGCGCGCAACTCAAGCATCTGGTCGAGCGATTGCGGCCCTGCGTGACCCTTCCCGACGTGCACCTCCTCGGCGATTGCGGCCGGCTCTTCGGTTTTCCCTCCAACCATGCGATCAACACGGCCGCGATGGCGGCCTTTCTCCACGCCCTCTACCCCAAGACCGGCTGGATCAGTTGGCCGATTGTCGCATTGGTGGGAGTGGCCCGGGTCTATACCGGCGTCCATTATCCGGGCGATGTGATGGGAGGCTGGCTGGTTGGCGGGATCATGGGAGCCGGGGCTGCGTTCTTGCTGCTGCGCTGGCATCGCTTCCGACCGGTGGCGTCAGCCCAGACCGCGCCGAACGCATCCCATCCCCATTCCAACGAAGAAAAGGACGAGACCCTGATTGGGCCTGTCCGCTGACCGATTGGCCTACCGTGCCGCCTGCTGGATTGCCCGCAGGTGCGGGAGCAGGGCCTTGTGCCAGATTGCAGCGATTCTCCGATTGCCTTCCCGGTTAGGATGGATGCCGTCCCACGTCATGCCGGCATGGTCGAAGCCGGTGAAGTGATCCACGGCTTCAACGGGTGACGCCACGGTGCGCGCGGTGGCGGCGAGGGCCGAGATGGCCCTATTGAGTTCCTGGACATCCGGCGGACCATCCGCTCTCATCGGAATAATCTGGGCGAGAAGAATATAGATGTGTTGGTTGACGACCCGGAGCCGGTTGATGATGGTCGTCAAATCCTGAATCACGTCCGACGGGGGCTGGCCTTGAGCCAGGTCATTGGTGCCGAGATGCACGAGCACGAGATCGGGCTGTGCTGATCTGCCCCAGCGCTCGATGTTGGCTGCCACCTCATCGGCTCTCCACCCTGGATGGCCTTCGTGGTCCGAGTCAAACTCCGGCGCAGCAGCCGCCTCGCCTCCGGTGCCGGTCATCGACCCGACGAAGTCCACGGCGAATCCTTCTTGCGTCAACTCCTGCCATAGATAATAGCGATAGCTGCCGAACCCGCTGGAGGCCTCCGTGATGGAATCGCCAAGCGGCATGATCCGGATCGCGACAGATGGAGCGGACGCGACCAGTCTCAGGGAGGGCGACGCCGGTGAAGGAGGCTCGATCGACCGTTCGAGGGGACCTGCATCGGTGGGCGGCACTAGCGATCCCCACCAGAGGAGAAAGAACATGAAGAGGTCGGCTGCCGAATCGGCGCGAGGACTCATCGCGCAGTCTTCAATCACCCGCTCGGTCCGCCGCCGGTAATTCCACGCAAGCCAGTAATGCGGATTGGCAAGCTTCCTGGTCATAGCTTCGGCCGATGAGGACGATGGCATGGGGAGGTTCATCTAGCAGGTGAAGCGGCTCCACCTGATTGACGCCAGGCGGCGCATATTGAAACTCTTGTAGCGACGGATCATCCGTGAACCGCAAGAACCCCTTGGCCCGTTCCAAGCCGATCGGAAGCCGGTCCATCCAATCGAGAAACTTGCGCCGGTTCACCGGACCGGGCAGCCGCGCGGTCATGACCAGCGGATGATAGGCGGCGCGCGTTTTGGATCGGGTCGAGGGCGGATGGGCGTCGACTGTCACGTTCGGCGACGGCTGGTTCAACGGCGACCGTTCGCGCGGTCGGAGCAGCTCGTCCAGGTCGAGGCGGGCATGGCTGGCTTCCCAGAGCCGGGCATAGGGATTGCGGGCCACGATGGCCTTGGCCGAGGCCTCCCACATCGTGCTGAGAAACAGATCGCGCTTGTTCAAGATGATGTCGTCGGCGCAACGGAGCGAATGGGCGATCACCGGATCGCTGTAGGCCTGTTCAGGGTCCGCTGTCGGTTGGACCAGCGCGATCGTTTGGCGCAGGGTCACCAGGCGGGAAACGAACGCGTCCGTCACCGCATCGATGACTTCCGCCGGGTTGGCCATGCCGGAACATTCGAGCACGATCAGGTCGGAACGGAAGTCGGTGATCAGTTGCCCGATGCCCCAGGCGAGATCGTCTTTTGTGTCGCAACAGACACAACCGCCGGCAAGATTCACCACCTGACCGGCGACGGCGCCGGCCCTTGGTCCATCGATGCTGACCTGGCCGGACTCGTTCATCACGACTCCGACGGTGCGGCCCTGCCGTTTCCAGTATTCCAGTAGGCGCAGCAGCAGCGTGGTCTTGCCGGTCCCCAAGGGGCCGGCCAACATGTAGAACGGAGCGGGCGAGATCTGATGCACGTGATCCTCGTTGGCACGGAACGCGACAGGTGATCTGTAACCTGCCGTGGCGACAGTCTACACAATCGATGGGCTGAAGTGTAACGCTGGAACGGCCCAGGCAGGAGTTGATATGCTGGCCGCCTCCGGGACGTAGCCGACCGTAGACTTGTTCAGACTCCCGGGGAAAAACCAACGGAGACCTCTATGAGCGAACCGACCATCATCTGTCCCACCTGCAAGACGGAAATCAAACTCACGGAGTCCCTCGCGGCTCCGCTGATCGAATCCACCAAGCGGGAATACGAGAAGCGGCTGGCTCTGAAAGACGCGGAGGCGGCGAAACGGGAAGCGGCTTTGCGCGAACGGGAAGCGGCCGTCTCGAAGGCGCAGCAAACCATTGACGATCAGGTGGCGGAACAGATGCGCCTCGAACGAACCAGGATCGCGGCTGAGGAAGCAAAGAAGGCCAAGCTGGCCTTGCAGACGGACCTCGATCAGAAGACGAGGGAATTGTCTGATCTTCAAGCATTGCTTCAACAGCGTGACGCCAAATTGGCGGAAGCCCAGCAGGCACAGGCGGAGCTGATTAGGAAGCAGCGAGAGTTGGACGACGCTAAACGTGAGCTGGACCTCACGGTTGAAAAGCGCGTGCAAGAGGGGTTGGCTGCCACGCGCGAACAGGCCAAGCGGGAGGCGGAAGAGGGTCTGAAGCTGAAGGTGCTCGAAAAGGAACAGACCATCGCCTCGATGCAGAAACAGATCGAAGAGCTCAAGCGCAAGGCCGAACAGGGCTCGCAGCAACTCCAGGGGGAGGTGCAGGAACTGGAGATCGAAGCCTTGCTCGGCGCCACATTCCCACGCGATACGATCCAACCGGTGCCGAAGGGCGAACATGGCGGCGATGTGCTTCAGATCGTGATCGGCCCGCTCGGGCAGTCCTGCGGGACGATCCTCTGGGAATCCAAACGGACCAAGAAT
>DATIBM010000047.1:0-8894 GCA_035457545.1 Nitrospiraceae bacterium | reverse complement strand
GTACCCGCCGCAGTTCCTTCCCCCTCATGATCACTCTGTCCTCTCCGACCATCCGGCCCTCCTGATACAAGCCGGCAGTCTACCGATGAAGAGGACATTTCTATCTTGGCGAAAGCGGACATTATCATTTTGGGATTACAGTAAATCGGATGCCGGTGGCGTTCGGATACAACTTCCAGTAAGATGCAGCCGCTCGTTCGGCGCAAACGGCCAAAACGCCAGATATTCATTATGTAGGAGGCGTTTCTCCGGCCGCAGCAGATACGTAAAAACAAGGCGCCGATTCTCGCAATGTTTGGCATGGGTAACAAGGAGAAGAGGCACGGGCGGTGTTTCTCCGGCCGCCAAGAGCAATCTAATCGGCGGCCGGTTCAACCGTAGGTTGGTATGGAGGCGTCATGAAGATGGAAACTGGCAGGAACGGGATGAGAACGGAATCAGGCCGTATTGTGACGGGAGGATTGCTCGTGATCTGGATCCTCGCCGCGGTCGGCTGTAGCTCGCCGCAACCGGTCAAGGGACCGCCTTCCCCCTCCAATCAGGATGTCCGAAGCCATGCCGATAGAGCATTCGACAAACTGACGGAAGAAGAGCGGCAGGGAAGGGATGTCACCCAGCCGATGCGGTAGCGGCCGCCCAGCGTTCTATTCCAGCGATGGCCGAATCGATGGGCGTGGCTTCTCTCGGCCGCGGAGGAACAGTCGGTGGAGAGGCTGCAGGACCGGCAGATGAGCCAGGAGGCGATGGATCGAGCAGGTCCCCTCCGTTCGCAGCTCCCGCAGCCTGGGTAGAAACAGGGCCGACACGGCCAGCCGCAGACAGCCGGAGACGAGAAATAATAGAGGGAGATTCGAGACGAGGGACCACTCGATCCCGAAACCTGATAGACGAGTCGGAAACCATCCCGCCAACCATCCGCCCGCCAGGGCCCCCGCAAACCAGCCCACCGCGTTGATCGTGTTCGCCAGCGCCACCGCGCGGCCCTTGTCCCCTGCCGGGACTGCGTCAAAAATATAATTCTGGAGCCCAAGCGAGAAACCGGACCAGACCATTCCGGCGACGAAATTGACGCAGATCAGAAAGGTCACGTGGCTGCTGAACAGGTACAACATGGGCAGCACCGGCACGAGGTAGCCGGTGACGGTCAGCACCGAGGCATGTCCGCAACGATCGCCCAGCCGTCCCCAGGCCTTGAGCGAGACGAATTGGCCCACCATTTGAGCCGCGAGCCAGACGCCATATTCCACATAGCTCAGATGGAGGTCCTGCAGCAGATAGACGACAAAATAGGGGCCGGCCAGCAGGGTCGCTGCATGCATCAGTCCGGAGAAGCAGAGAAACCGCCTAAAGTCGGGGGTGCTGCGGCGGACCAGGAGGTCGATAAACCCGGCCGATTGGATGGCCGAACGGGGAACCGGCACGTCCGCTAAACGCCCAAGAAAAAAGGAGGACAGGGCCCTGGCGATTGCCGCGAGCAGAAAGATCAAGGCAAAGCCGCCCCAGGTTAAAGCCCCACGCTCGCTGACGTGGAGCAGGAATCCGCCGGCGGCCAGGGCGGCGAAATTGGCCACGGCCATAAGCTGGGCCCTGCGGCCGAAATATCGGCCGCGGAGGTTGGGACCGACGATGTCGGTGATGAGGCTGTTCCAGGCCGGGACTGTCACGTGGCCCAGCGCGGCGTAGACCACCACCCCGATGATGAACAGCGCGGTGGCCTGGTCCGTGATGAGCAAGGGCAACAGAAATAAGGGAAACCAGGCCAGTGCCTGTCCGAACGATCCGAGAAGGATGAGCTTCTTGCGAGGAAGGTGTGAGAGGGCCCGGCTGGTGGCATAGATTTGCGCCCATGTGCCGACCAATTGTGGAAGCGCCGAAAGCAACCCGATTTGAAGCGGTGTCGCTTTGAGCAACAGCGCAAAGGCCGAGAAATAATGTTCGCCGATCCCCTGCGCAACGGCCTGGCAAAGGCCGTCGCGGATTCCACTGGTCCGGCTTTCTTGCTGACCCTTCTTGGAAAGGCTGGCTATGGGATGTCGCTGGTCCCGGTGGGGAGTATCGGCTTCTCCCATAGCTCCAGGCCGGGAGGCTATTGAATTGCGAACAGCGGCGTTGGGAGCATCCTGAGAGGCCTGAGTTGTGGCAGGGGCTTGCTTCACGGTTCGCACGAGGAAGCCGGCAGTGAATCCATTGAGGAAGCGTGATCGGTGCTGAATTATAGCAAATCCCGGCCAAGCCGCCCGGCGCTTGTCGAAAGGGGCCCTATCGTCCGATCGGCCGCCGTGGCACAATAGAGGGGAGAAGAGAGCGAGCGATTCCACTAGGGAAGGGGTCAATTGTTGAGAGGGATGTCATGAAGAGCTGGACATCAAAGAATCGATCGGTTGAGGCCGGCGATCTCCTGCGACTCTGTCTTCTCGGGACTCTGTCGTTGTTCGCCTGGCCGGGCACTGCGGCAGCGGTTGACCTGATGGCGCCGAAGGAGCAGCAAAATACGGAAGTGGATCACACGCAGTTGCAGGAGTTCGACCAGCAGCGGAGAGGCGCGCCACAGGCGATTTTTGTCTGGATCAAATTGGCGGAAGGGTTCGAAGAGGAATGGGACAGCTTCGGCCGGAAGGGGTGGTACACGCAGGACCCGAGACTGAAGCCGATCGGGGGCGGCAGCTCGGTGTTTAAGCCTGAGACCCCGGTCATCTATATCGTCTTTGAATCGGCTCCGTTGGAGGATCCCGCGCTGTTCAGCGCGCAATGGTACTTGGAAGGAGAAGGCGGGAAGCTCTCCGAGAATCCGATCGGCAAGGATGCCCTGGAGGTGCCGGGACACTCGCGATACGGGTACCTGGAATTGAAGAAACCCGACGGCGCCTGGCCCAAAGGCAACTACGTGGTAAAAATCTACATCACCCCGCTTGGCCAGCAAGCCTTCCATGCCGCGAACCAGGTGGGGACGATGAAGTTCACCATTACCGATCAGCCTCAGCAGACCGGCCAGGCCAGGCCATAACGATCTTCACGGTCTTGCGTTCGTTCGGCCCTCCTTTGTAGAGTCACGTCCATCGAGGTCCGCGGTGCCGATCTATGAATATCTGGCGCAGGACTGTCTGCGCCCACAGCCCTGCTCCAAGCGATTGGAGTATCTGCAATCCATAAGTGAGGCTCCGCTGAGCCGCTGCCGCGAATGCGGGGCAGCCATCCAGCGGGTGTTCTCCACCTTTGCGGCGCGAACGGGCGCCGTCGGTGTGTCAACACCGGATCCGACCCCGCTGAATATCACCGGAATTCAGGCTCCGGCTTCGATGCCGAGCGCGGAAGGGGGAGGAGCGTGCGGGGGGCATGATCACGGAGGCGGGGCGTGAAGCGGAAGAGGAGGATGGGAGGAGATGGCCGAGCGTGTGAAGGAGACCGATCCGGAGAAATTGACCTTGCTCTATGAGCGGTTTCGGGATGTCTGCCTGGTGGAGAAGGAAGTCTGGACTGAAATCTACATGCCGCGGGACGTCAAGCAGGGGCCGGTCCTGACGAATGTGCAGGTTCGATACGACGTCGAAATCGACGATGTCCACGTCACGGATGTGCTCGAAGCCAATATTCCGATGGGGAAGGCTGCGCTCGGAGCGGCGATAGAACAATACCGCAACCACATCAGCTTTTATCGGAAGGCGTAGCGGTGAGAAACAAGAAAGCCCTGGTCAATTGGCCAGGGCCTTCTCGACGTCCTGAACGATCTGGTCGGACAGGGGTTTGGTCCGGTGATGGTACTTGGCCACGACCCTGCCGGATCGATCCACCAAATACTTCTGGAAGTTCCATTCGACCTCGCCGGGGAACGGGCTTTCTTCCGTCAGATACCGGTAGAGCGGGTGCTTGTCCGGTCCCTTGACGCTGATCTTGCTGAACAGCGGAAAGGTCAGGCTGTATTTCGTGAAACAGAAGCTCTTGATCTCCTGATTCGTCCCCGGCTCCTGCTGGCCGAAATTGTTGGCTGGAAAAGCCAGAATTTCAAAGCCCTGCTCCCTATATTTCTCGTACATCGCCTGCAAGTCGGAATACTGCGGGGTATTGCCGCAGAAACTGGCCGTGTTCACGAGCAACAGGACCTTGCCTTTGAACTGTCCGAGGGACAGGGGACGGCCGTCGATATCGTTCAGAGTAAAATCGTACAGGTCGGTGGTCTTGGCCGCCATCACCGTCATGCCTTCCTGGGCCGCCTGTGCGCCGCCCGGTTCAAAGAGATAGCTGGAGTTGCAGCCCGCAACGAGTCCTGCCCCGAGGCCGACACTCATTAACCATCGACGGACCGTAGACATGACCTTCCTCCATACCAAGCTTGCTTGACCCGGCGCCTCTTTTTCGTTTTAGCGAATATGATGGCGCATCGGGGAGTCTCCCGCCTTTCTCCGTTCAGTCACGCTTGGTCAGGCCCGCAGTCGTTGCAGCGCTGCAATCCGGTCCTCAATGGGCGGATGCGTGGCAAAAAGGCTCATCACGCCGCCCGTGCGTCCCGAAATCTTCATGGTCGCCAGCGCGTCCTGCGGAGCCGGCTCGAACTGGGTCTGCGTCACCCACCGGTCGATCGCGCGGAGCGCCGAGATCATCGAATCCTTGCCGTAAACATTCGCCGAGAAGGCGTCGGCGCCGTATTCACGATGGCGCGAGAACCAACTGATCAGGATCGAGGCCAGGATGCTGACCACAATCTGCAGCACGAGAGAGAGCCCGAACCCCAGCGCCGCCTGGTCCCGTTCGGCAAAGAAACGCCGCACCCACATGGCGATGAAGTACACGAAGGTGTTCATCAAGCCGGCCAGCACCGTGGTGGCGAACATGTCGCCGTTGAACACATGGCCCATTTCGTGGGCAAGGACCGCCTTGACCTCCTGCTCATTCAGGTTGCGCAACAGGCCGGTCGAAACCGCCACCATCGAGTTGTTCTTGCTGGGGCCGGTCGCGAACGCATTGGGATCGGGCGATTCATACACCCAGACCTCCGGCATGTCGATATTGAGGCGGGCGGCAATCTCCCTGACCGATCCATAGATGAGCTGTTCCGACTGCGTCCGTGGATTGGTGATTTGATAGCAATCGAGCATGGCGCGGGCCATCTGCTTCGAGAACGCCAAGCTGATAAAGGCGCCGCCGAACCCGAAGACCATTGCCCAGACCAAGGACGTGAGATCGACCGACCCGCGCACGTCGATGCCGAACATCGGCAAGATCACGTTGATCACGATCGGAACCGTGATCGAGAGCGTCACCATGATCAGGATGTTGGCGGCGAGCAACAGCACAATTCCCTTCAACGACTTCATCTGTTATCTCCTCCTTCGCCGGATTGCCGGAACTGACTACCGGGGACCGGCCCGATCGTCAACTTGCCAGATTATACTACAAGGGACCGATACGTTCCTGGATATTGGTCCAGCCCCCGTATGGGGTCCTGTGCAGACCCTGAGGTAGATAAGGCGGATGCCGCCGGAGGTCAAGGCCGAGAAATGGCCGGAGGAGGCGTCCAAAGGGCCGATGGGAGAATGGCTGTGATCGTGCTGAGTTGACCCGCGAAATTCCATTTGCTAGAAGGGCTCATGGGGACGCCAAGGGCACGTGAACCGAGACAAGCTCCGCTCCTCCTCTCCTGCGCGACGCTTGCGATGCTGGCGTATCCTGGCTGGTCCCGTGCAGAGAAAGCAGGCCAGGGCTCCACAGAATCACCCGTTATTGCCGAATTAGGGCCGGACGGGATACAGCGGCTCACGGTCACACTGGACAGTTATTCCTATGCTCCAAACCGAATCGCGGTCCAAGCGGGCAAACCGGTCGAGCTCGTCTTGAAGAGTGTGACGGTGCTCACCCCCCACAACTTTGTCTTGAAAGAAGGCGGGGTCTCCGTCGAGCAGGATGTCAGCGCTGGCGAAACCAAGACCGTCCGATTCGTCCCTGTGAAAGAGGGGCAATTCACGTTCTATTGCGACAAGCAATTGCTGTTCTTCAAAAGCCATCGAGAAAAGGGTATGGAAGGCCGTCTGGACGTGAGGCCGTGACCATTCCACCTGCGCAGCCCGACAACGCTGTCGTCCTCCGCGATCTTCTCAAACAAGTCTCCCGCCTGTTTTATACGACTCTGGCTGTTGTGCCGCGGACTGTGCGGGATCAGGTGAGTCTGGCCTACCTTTTTGCCAGGGCGGCCGACACCATTGCGGACACCGATTTGATCGACCGGTCCAAGCGACTGGACTACCTGAAACAATTTCAGAAGCAGTTCGAGCACGACAACCTGGACCGGGAATCAATCCGCTCGATCCAGCGCGAGATGGTCCCGCTTCAACAGGATTCAGCGGAACGGGCGCTGCTCCAGAGGCTGGACGAGTGTTTTCGCCTGTTCGGCGAGTTCCGGCCGGACGATCGGCAACGGGTGCAACGGCTGATGAGTACGTTGACCAAGGGCATGGAATTGGATCTGATCTGTTTCCCCGGCGATTCGGTCAAGCAGGTGGCGGCGCTCAAGAACCTCGACGATCTGGACCGGTACACCTATTACGTAGCCGGCTGTGTCGGGGAATTCTGGACGGACCTCATGTGCGCGCACCGTCCGGCGCTGGCGGGCTGGAACGCGCGGGAGATGGCAGAGGTCGGCATCCGGTTCGGCAAGGGATTGCAACTCACCAACATCGTGAAGGACGTGGCGCAGGATCTGCAACGCGGCCGTTGTTATGTGCCGGAACCCTTGCTCCACGAGGCGGGCCTCGCGCCGGCCGACCTGCTCGATCCTGCACGGTTGCCGCAATTCAGGCCGGCGCTGCGCACACTCGTCAAACTGGCCGTGTCACATCTCGACCAGGGCTGGCTCTACACGATGGCCATCCCGCGCAAGGAGATCCGGCTTCGCCTTGCCTGCATGTGGCCGATTCTCTCGGCCGGCGAATCGCTCAAGCTGGTCCAGGACTCACCCGAGCTGTTGAATCCCGCGGTCAAGGTGAAGATTCCCCGCAGCAGGGTCTATCAGATCATAGCGCTGACCGCCGGGACCGCCGGCTGCGGCTACGTCGGCACGGCCTACTGGAACCGGCTGAGAAAGCAACTCGAATAATCCCGGCTAACAGGGACATTGGATGCCGTTCAGCCAATAGAAAAACCAGATGCTCAGCGCCACCGTGATGTAAAAAATGGTCTTCCCCAATTTCGTCTCCCATTCCGGGACCTCACGGTCGCCCGAGCTGAAATCTGGCTCGTCTTCCTGATACGTCGGCGCCTCCCAACGTGGGAACGGCTGAAATTTTCTGGCTGGTTCCATGGTTCAACCTCCTGGGTGCCCTTGTTTCAACCAGGTCAGGGACCGTTCCACCTCCTGCGCTCTTCTGACAGCGCAACGGCGAAGCTGACGCGCGCAGGGCCTCCGCTTGCCTGTTGCGGGAATAGAGAGTTCTTGCTGCGGGGATAAGAGCGGGAGCCACGACCGCGCGCCAAGAATTCCGTTCGCGCAAGGCATGCCCCATGCCGAGGGCTGTATGTCTTGTATGCTAACTCCCCCTTCTCCCTTTGGGCAAGGTCGGGAAAGGCCGTGCTGCCACCCTGGAAGCTTTAAGGCGGGCCAGGGTCGCTACCTGGTGCCCCCCCTTGATCGTGAAGGATGGTGGTAGGCTGCCTGGAAGCCCGTATTTCGCGGGGCTGTGAGGCAGGCCTCAGGAGGTTGTTGGTTCGGGAGTCAACAAACAGATGGTCACGCTGCCGAGTCAGCGGGCCGTTCGGGCACCGTAGATGCTCTACTTCGTCTGAGGCACCAGCAGCTTCTCCCCCTTCCTGAACACGCCGTAGATGGCATGAGAGGGACAGGCGTCCAGGCAGAGGCGACAGCTTTCGAGGCAGCGCGATGCATCGAACTTGAACGGCGGCGTGGACAGCCAGGCGCCGGTCGGGCAGATCGGCACGCAGATCGCTTGATGCGTGCAGCGGTCGGGGTGGCGAACCAGATGATCACGAACAACCATCATCGGTTTGACTCCTTCAAAAAGTCCCTGCGAGAAGATCTCGAACATGTTCTTGGCGCGGGACTCGTTCACTTCCATTCCTTCACCAGCTCTTTCAACCGGTCTTTCAATTCGGGGATCTGTTCCAGATTGTTGTGGATGGCTCCCAGAATCTTTTCCAGCCTGGCGGCGCGAAGCGCCTCGCGGTCCCGCTGAACGAGCCGATCATACTCAGCATACGCCTGTGCATGTGCGCCTGCCAGGTGCGGACGGGCATTTTTCAATGCCTCGCCGATCTCCCAGGGTTCCGGCGCAAGCGGCGGGGCCACGACGAATGACCCGTCGGTGAAGACCAGCACCATGGCGCCCGGCTTGCCGGCCAGCGGCTCGACGGCCTCGACCGTCTTGCCGATGAGTTGGGTCCAGTCCGTCACCAGACCGGGGAACCGCTTCATAAACGCGACCTTTTCCGCGTTCGCTTTCCATTTGTCTTCGGTGGCCATAGTGTTGGCGCGGGCGAGTCGCGGACGGCTTACAGGTGCAGATGAGGGAGTCCGGGCGGGGTGCCTGGTTGATGGTTGGGCATCAACAGCCGCTCGACAATCTCGCCCTTGACGACATGACGTTCCATGATTTCTGTGACATCGGCCTCCGAGCCCACCCAATACCAGACCCCTTCGGGATAGATCACGACACTGGGGCCGTATTCGCAATGGTCGAGACAGCCGGCCTTGTTGGCCCGGACCATTCCCTTGAGCCCGAGCCGCTCGACTTCCTTCTTGAAAAAGGCATGCAGCCGCTCCGACCCCTGATTGGCGCAGCAGCCTCGCGGATCGTCCTTGGGCCGCTGGTTGACACAGACGAAGATGTGATGCGTGAAGCCTGACATGGTGTCTCACAATGCGGTCAGGCCGGCTGGGCCTGCGAGCGGGC
>DATIBM010000046.1:0-13171 GCA_035457545.1 Nitrospiraceae bacterium | reverse complement strand
GTAGCTCACAAACTTCGCCATCCCCTTGTCGCTCGAAATCTTCGTCAGCGCGCTCGTCAAGGTCGTCTTGCCGTGGTCCACGTGCCCGATCGTCCCGATGTTCACGTGCGGCTTCTTTCGCTCAAATTTCGCCTTCGCCATCGCTTGCTCCCTCTGGAAAATTCGTGCCCGTTAGGTTACCCACCTCGATCCACCTGAAGGCGCCGACCCGGCTGCGTGCGTGACGGCGAAGCGCGCCGGTTCAAGCAAAGCTTGGTATGGAGCCCACGACGCGGATCGAACGCGTGACCTCGTCCTTACCAAGGACGTGCTCTACCAACTGAGCTACGTGGGCGTCACAGTTCGTCATTCGTCAACCGTCATTCGTCAACTGTCCCATCGCGCTGTCTTCTCTTAGATTTTTCGCTTCACGAATGACGCTTGACATTCTCATTTTGGAGCGGGCGACGGGATTTGAACCCGTGACAGCCAGCTTGGAAGGCTGGGACTCTACCACTGAGCTACGCCCGCCTTGATTGTTTCATCTCCTAATCAGACAGAAGGTGTTTCTCCGGCTCGCCCCTGCGCAAGCTCGCCGGCTCACGCGAAGCTTGGTATGGTGGTCAGGCAAGGATTCGAACCTTGGAAGCTCGTAAGCAGCAGATTTACAGTCTGCCCCCGTTGGCCACTTGGGTACCTGACCATGAAACCGTTACCACGATGATGCCCACACGATGCAGGCAGACCACCACACAAAGACAAAGACACCCTCTCTGCACGGTAGCAGCCGTTTCTCTTCGGATGGCTGGATTACACTGAGCAGGAAAGGCCTGGTTTTTGAAACGCCCGATTGTATTGATGAAAGGCAGCGATGTCAAGTGGTCGGGAGAACGAACGGCGACGGCTGGTTCGTCGGCTATCGCGCACCGGTCGAACCGGCTCCGGACGGCATGGGGTAGGGCGAACAGCCGTGACCGGGAAACGGGGGGCGCTTGTCGCCGGCAATGGTCCTGGCTGCCTGCTTGGCCACCTCACGCGGCACTTCCAGCACCAATTCCAACAACGCGCGAAGCTCCTCTTCGGTGATGCGGTAGGCATGCGCGAGGTAGCGCTTCTTGGTGAGCGCCTGCTCGGCCGCATCTTCCGGTTCGTAATATCCACGCAATTCCCCACTTCTTTCAGCAACTTGTAGTCGTTTGACCCATTCACGCCGCACCGTGCCTTCATCAGCCGCATGACCGTTCCGTGGAGCCGCAGCCTCCAGTCTCGTCCAGACCGCCCACCCGATGAAGACGGCCCAGGTTTCATTCAACGCCTCCCAGGCTTCCCGTTCACTCAACTCCCGTTCCTCGGTCGCCCCTTTCCTCTGCACGATCGGCGTGATCAGGACTGTGGTATATCGGCAGGCCCGCCGATCCTCCGCAAAGCGGAACAGCTCCTGGCCGGTTCGGCTTCGATCCGCCGCCGGTACGGCCATCAAATAATCGAGATAGGCATGAAACAGTTCATGAAAGAGCGTGCCCAGGTCACGCCGGTTGAGGTGTCGCAACGGCCGCAAGACCAGCCCCGCCTGGTTGAACGAGAGGGCGCGGTTGAGCACCATGCGGTGCTCCGCCGGATGGTATTCGGCGGCATAGGTATGCAGATCTTCAAACTCGATGGTCACAAAGGAGGCGGGAATTTCGCGGAGGAAGCCGGTGGGCAACCCCAAGGAAGCGGCTCCGCGAATCAATTGCGTCCAGGGGTCCGGCGCCGCTTGAGCGGCGGGAGCGGAATCTCCGCTCCCAGCCTGGGCCAAATCCGGCGCGCCGACGCCTCCTCCGCATAGGGAGAGGGCGGCACCAACCGTGAGCGCGACCCATTGCTTCAGCATGACCGATCCGAGGGCAATCTCCTGCCAGGCAAAAACAGCGGCTTACCAGGAGGAGTGGGAGCGCGTGCGCCACTCCGGCGAGTCTTCTTCCTGGAGTTTCCACGTTTCCCAGAGATGAGGCGGGAGGTCGTCGAGAAAACGCGACGGCCGTGAGAAAACAAAGCCGCTGCTGCGCTCGTACACATTGGTCGGATAGGTGAGATAGAGATGCCGCTTGGCCCGCGTCACGGCCACGTAAAACAGGCGCCGTTCTTCTTCGAGGTCGTCGTCGCTCGTCGCGGAGTAGATCGAGGGGAACCGTCCGTCCGCCACCCAAATCACGAACACGCTCCTCCATTCCAATCCCTTGGCCGAGTGGATCGTCGACAAGATGAGGGCCTCCTCCTGCTCGTCTCCCTCGGCCAAGCCCCTGGTCGCCCCCTCCGGCGGTTCCAATGCAAGGTCCGCGAGAAACGTCTCCAACTCCTGATAGCGTCCGGCCATGGCGTGCAATTGCTCAAGGTCCCGCATCCGCTTGGGATAGTCGTCGTGATGTAGCTTCAACAGGGGGAGATAGTATTCATAGGTGCGCCCGACGATGTCCCCGACCTGTTCCAGCGGCTTCCCGGACAGCTCCTCCAACGTCGCGGCCAGATCCCGCAACCCGCCCCCCGACCGCCCTCCCACGGCGCTCAGGACGTCCCAGGGCCGGTCGGTCTTCATGACGGCGGCAATCACGTCACGGGCCTTTTTGGGCCCCACGCCCTCGATCAAGAGCAGCACGCGGTTCCAGCTCACGACATCGAACGGATTCTGGACGACGCGCAGGTGCGCCAACAGATCCTTCACATGCGCGGCTTCGATGAATTTGATGCCGCCGCGCTTGACGAACGGCACATTGCGGCGGGAAAGCTCCAGCTCCAAATCAAAGGAGTGAAAGCCCGACCGAAACAGCACCGCTACCTCGTTGAGCGGCACGCCTTCTTCGCGCAGCTCTAGGATCTTTTGGACTACGAACCGCGATTGCGTATTTTCGCTCCCCGCCTCGACCAGGACCGGCAACGGCCCGTCCAGTTGCCGCGTAAACAGCGTCTTCTCATATTTCTCGGCCGCCCGTTGGATGATGGCGTTCGCCAACTGGAGAACCGGCTGGGTGCTCCGATAATTTTCTTCGAGCTTGTAGATCCGCGTGCCGGGAAAGAGCTGCGGAAAGTCCATAATGTTGCGAAACGTGGCGCCGCGGAACGCATAGATGGATTGGGAATCGTCCCCCACCACCATGACGTTGTGGTGCCCGCGCGCCAACCGGCGGATCACCTGCGCCTGCAATCGGTTCGTATCCTGATATTCGTCCACGAGAATGTAGCGGAACTGCTCCGCCGCCTTGCCGCCCACCCCTTCGGTCTCCGCGAGCAACCTGGACAATTTGACCAACAGATCGTCGTAGTCGAGCAACTGGCGTTGCTCCTTTTGCGCGTCGTAGGCCGCCTTGAGTTTGATCAAGTCCTCCAGGAACTCGCTGAAGTGGGCAAACTCGTCCAGGACGACATCCTCGATCGGCTGAAGGGTGTTCTCACACTTGCTGAAGATCTCGGCAATGGTGCCCTTGCGGGGGAACCGCTTGTCCTTGTCGCTCAAGCCGAGCTGGCCGCGGACGAGGTTCACGAGATCTTCCGCATCGCTGCGGTCGAGAATCGTGAAGCCGTGACCGATTCCGATCGCCGCGCCGTACCGCCGGAGCAGCGAGTTGGCAATCGAGTGGAAGGTGCCGCCCCACACCCGTTCCGCTCCGGGGCCGATGAGCGCGCTCGCGCGCTCCACCATTTCCTGAGCCGCCTTGCGGGTGAAGGTCATCAAGAGAATCGACGCCGGATCCGCCCCGGCATCGATCAGATAGGCGAGCCGGTAGATGAGCGTGCGGGTCTTGCCGCTGCCCGCGCCGGCGATCACCAGCGCCGGCCCGTCGACCGCCTTTACCGCCGCCAGTTGTTGGGGATTGAGGGCGCGCTCGTAATCGAGCGACAGCCGGCGAGCGGCCGGCTCCTCGCTCCGTCGAAGGATGTAGGGCTTGACGTCAGGGTTCACAGCGCAGGCGAGACCGGTAAATTCGGGCGGCGAGAGAATCGCGCGATCCCGTTCGCGCTGTATAACATAGCGCCGGCTTGACCGCAACGCACCCATGTCCCTCGCCGTTGCAAGGTCCTTCGCCGGCTCACCGTACTCGAACCGACCCCTCTGGCGTTAAATACCTTGGAGGTCGCGCACGAGTCGGCTATAATACGCTGATTTTCAGGATACGCGGTGGCGACGTCGTTGCTCCCATACAAAGATCAGATTCGGGCGTTGGCCGAACTCATGCTGGCCATCGCCGGCGAATCGGTCACGCTCGTGAAGAAAAGCGCGCCCGATCGCGCCCTGAAGCTGAAACGCAAGGAGGAGTGGGAAGTCTATCTGGAGTTTCTCAAGATCCTGTTCAACCTGGCGGATCGGTTATCCGCCATGCACGTGCCCCTGGCGGACCAGCCGGAATTCATGAATCAATTGGAAGACGCGGTCAGCCATCGCCTGAAAAGTCTGCTCGCCCAAGCCATCAGCAACACCAGCGATCCCATGGAACTGGTCATGACCGTGGGCCTGACCGTGGCGGAGAGCCGGCGATTGTACGAACCGTTCAAGTTCATGGTCACCGAAGATTCGAAGCAGAAGCAGGAGATGCTGGCGCAGTTCGGGACAAGGATTGCGCAGGTGATGGGCGATCCGCAGAACGGCCAAATTTCCGCCTCGGCGGTGTTGTGCGCCGGCGCGGTCATTCCGGCGATGAACGCGCTGTTCGAAGGCAGGCAGCCGGAGCCGCAACTGGCGGCGCAACCCACTGCCTCACAAGGTCAGTCCGAGCGCTCGGCCCAGTCCTCGGGTACCGGCAATGAAATCAAACTGGTCAGTGTCGTCGCCGCCATCACGGGAGAAGAGGTGGAGACCCGCTGGGGTTTGCATCCCCGATTCCGCCGCGACCTCACCGCCCAGGAAGCTCAGGAACTCACGCGCCTGATGAACCGCGTCACCAAGATTCTCGGGGAGCGGTACGCCGCGGTGGCCTTTTCGGACCATTGGGCCACCTGGCACGAGGCGGGACATGCCTGATAAGGAGGGATCGGCGTAACACGCATGTCCGCTCACCGTCTTCCCCATCCGATCGCCCGGCTGCATGATCTCGCCCAAAACCCCTGGTGGAGTTGGCGGCTGGACGCGCGCCGGCTCTTCGAGGCCATTGATCCCGTCCTGTGGTTTCATTGCCACCACAATCCGGTGCTCCTGCTCCAGAGCGTCAACCCCGAACGGCTGACCACTCTGGCGACCGATCCTGGATTCGCCCGGCAATATTCCGCCGTCATCAAGGCGTTCGATGAATACCGCTCGGATCGACGGACTTGGTTTGCCACCCGCTACGCGACCTTGACCAATTTTCAAGTCGCCTACATGTCGGCCGAGTTCGGATTCCACAACTCCATCCCGATTTACAGCGGCGGGCTCGGCATCCTCGCGGGCGACCACTGCAAAGAAGCGAGTGATCTGGGTCTGCCGTTGATCGGCCTGGGGTTCATGTATCCACAAGGCTATTTCCGCCAGTCCATCACGCCCGATGGCTGGCAGGAAGCCGAATATGCCCCGTTCAACCGGGATGAGTCTCCCATCATTCCGGCCCTCACGCCCGAGGGGACTCCCTGCCACATCAGCGTGGAAATGGGCGGCCGCCAGGTTTCGGCGACCGTGTGGAAGGTGCAGATCGGGCGGGTTCCCATCTACCTGTTGGATACGGACGTGCCGAGCAACGCCCCGGAGGATCGCGGGCTGTCGGCCCGGCTCTATGGCGGCGGACAGGAAATGCGGCTGTGCCAGGAGATCCTGCTCGGCCTCGGCGGAGTCCGCGCCTTGCGCGCCCTTGGGCTCAACCCCACCGTATGGCATGCAAACGAAGGCCATTCGGCGTTTCTGACCCTGGAGCGGTTGCGCGAACACGTGCGCGCCGGCCTCACCCACAGTGAGGCCGTGGAAGCGGTCCGCCACAGCACGGTCTTCACCACCCATACGCCGGTTCCCGCCGGCCACGATGTTTTTCCGCTGGACCTTATGGAACGATATTTCAACGGCTACTGGGATCAGCTCGGACTCACCCGGTCGGCGTTCTTCCGCCTGGGCGAGCACCCGGACCATCCCGGAGCCGGCTTCAACATGACGGCGTTGGCAATGCGCCTGTCCGCGCACGTGAACGGCGTCAGCCGCGAGCATGGACGCGTCACGCGCCAAATGTGGCAGAGTTTGTGGCCAGGACTATCGGAAGACCTGATCCCGATCCGCAGCATCACCAACGGCGTGCACGTCCCGACCTGGATCGCGCCGGAACTCCATCAACTGTACAGCAAGTACCTCAGCCCTGATTGGGTGGATCGATCGGACGATCCGGCCATCTGGCAACGGGTGCCGGACATTCCCGATGCGGAACTCTGGGCCGTCCGGCAATTGATGAAGCGGAAACTGATGTCCTTCATCCGCGAGCGCGCCAGAGGGGGATGGGCCGAGGGCCGCCTGCTCGCCTCTCAAGTGCTCTCTCGCGGCACCATGTTGGACCCGGAGGCCCTGACGATCGGATTCGCCCGCCGGTTTGCGACCTACAAGCGCGCGACGTTGCTGTTTCGAGACCTGGAACGGTTGCGCCGCCTGCTCCATGACCGATGGCGGCCGGTCCAGATCGTCTTCGCCGGCAAAGCCCATCCGGCGGACGAGCCGGGCCGGCAATTCATCCACCAGGTCTTGTCCTATTGTCACGACCACAAACTGGCCGGCCATATCGCCTTCCTTGAGAACTACGACATGCACATGGCCAAATATCTCGTGCAGGGCGTGGACGTCTGGCTCAACACGCCGCGAGCCCCCATGGAAGCCAGCGGGACCAGCGGGCAGAAGGCCACACTCAACGGCGTGCTTCATCTGAGCGTGCTGGACGGCTGGTGGCAGGAAGGCTATGACGGCAGCAACGGATGGGGCATTCCCACCTCCAGCCACCTCCAGGACCCGGCGGCTGAAGATGATCTCGACAGCAAGGAGCTGTATCGTCTGTTGGAGGAGGAAGTGATTCCCCTCTATTACCAGCGGGATCTCGACGGGGTGCCCCGCGCGTGGCTCCAAGTGGTCAAGCAATCGATCCGGACCAATGCGCCCCGATTCAGCGCCAGGCGGATGGTAAAAGAATACATGGATCTCGTGTACGCCCCTGCCTCGACGAAAGCTCCCTCTTCATGGTAGGACGGGCGACGCGTGGGTGACGGAGCCGGAAGCCGGTTCCGCTCGCTCGATCTCCACGTCGCCCGGACAACTCCGCGAGAAATGGACGACGATGCCGTCCCTGAATCCTGTCATCCTCTCTCTCATGCTCCTGGCCTCAATACCCCACCAGATCATTCCTGCGTCGGCCAAAGCGAAGCCCGCTCCTCACAAGCAGGCGGCCAGTCCCGCCGAGCAGGCATTCGACGCAGGAGAATATGATCAGGTGATCCGGTTGTACCAGGCCGCGCGAGCGGACGGTGCTCAGACCCCGTCCACAGAACTGTCTCGCCTGGCCCTACGCAGCTATGTCCGGCTGGGGCGTCCGGAAGACGCCTGGCCCTTGTACCAGCAGTTGATTCCGGACGGCTCCCCCGACGATCTTCCCCTGCTGCGCGAGATCGCCTGGACCACGGTCACCAGCCGGATGCGCGACCCGCAGGAACATATCCGGCTCGCCGCCTTCGCCGTAGTGGCGGAGTCCCGAACGCAAGATATCGGTCCGCTGCTGGAGGACAGCCTCCTGGATCCTTCGGTCGTCATCCGCGCGAAAGCGGCCGAGGCCATTGGACGGGCACAATTGACATCTCGAGTAGGAATATTGATCAGGGCCCTCGAGGACCGCGCCCCATCCGTCCGGATTGCCGCCATGACCTCTCTGGGCGAACTGAGCGTCGTTTCGGTCCGTGAGCGGCTCGTCGAAATCGCGCGACGGGAGGAGGGTCCGGAGTCGGTGTTTGCCGCCGGCGCCTTGATTCGGCTCGGCCGGGAAGACATGCTGGCGGACGTGTTAGGCGCGGCGACGTATCCAGACGCGGAAATCCGCATGGCGGCGCTGGGGGTGCTCGGCCGGTTGAAACGGGCGGCCACGCTCTCCGTGCTGACCCAGGCGGTCTATGATCCGGACGCCTCCGTCCGTGCCTTCGCAGCCGGCGCGCTCGGAGAGTTCGGGCAGAAGTCAGGGCTTTCGGCGCTGACGCATGCGCTGGCGGATGAGGACCCACGGGTCCGGGCGATCGCGGCAACGAGCGCCGGCCGGCTGGGCGGCCCACACATTCGATCGCTGCTGCAACCGTTGTTGCGGGATGCCGATGATTTCGTGCGGGCCAGCGCCTTGGAGGGGTTGGTGCGGGCCAGAGATCAGGACGTGCTGTTGACCGCCGCGCACCTGGCCAAACATGCGGCCCCGCAAGTGCGGGCTGCCGTGGCGCAGTCGCTTGCCGTCAACGGCTACAAGCAGGCCATCCCCCTGCTTGAGCAACTGGTGCGCGATCCGCAGCCGCAACCTCGATTGGCCGCCGCCCGCGCCCTGGGCCATGTCGGCGGACCAACAGCCATCCCCGCGCTGAAGAAGGCTCTTCAGGACTCGGAACCGGCCGTCAGGATCACCGCTGGCGGCGGGTTGCTTCGCGTCATCGACCGCGGACGACCCAGAACGAGCTGACGCAGGGTGATACGGCTATGTTGAGATTTCTCGGCCTGCTGGTCCTGATCTCGCTCTCGTTCGCCGCCGGGTATGTGTTCGGGCAGCTTCCGCTCAAGCCGTTGACGGAGAAGGTCCGGGAACTGTCCAAGAACGTCATGGACACCACGCTGGGAATCGAGCGTGACCTCCGTCGCCGCCATGGGCTGGTCGACGCCAAGGCCCGGTTGGTCCAGGCCAAGCTGGAGCTGGCCGACCGGAATTACGGCAACGCGACAAAGGAACTGGCGGAGACCATCGACGCGATGGAGCAGGCGCTCCACGGCACCAGGGAGCCGGCCGCCTCGGCGCGGTTGCGGACGCTGGTGGCGCAGATCAAGGAAGTGCGGCTGGAACTGACGGTAGGAAAAAAATTCGGTCCGGGAAAACTGGACGGCATCCAGAAGGAGCTTGACGAGCTGTTACAAAAGTAAGTCCGGCCTCGCTCAGGCGTTGACCTCCTGTTGCCTCTTCTTCCACGCGGCGAGGATGCGTTCGACGCGCATGCGGACGACCAGATCCGGATCTTTCAACAGGGGCTTGATTGCTTCCCGTCCCCGCTCATCGTGAATGGCTTCCAGGGCGGCCGCCGCGGTGAGACGTACAAACCAGTCCGGATCGCCGAGCATCCCGATCAACGAATCGACCGCGCTTTCATCTTTGATCCGGCCCAGGATGAGAACCACTTGCTTGCGGACAGCCTCGTCCTTGTCTTTGAGCGCCTTGACCAACCGCTCCACCGCTGGCTTGCCCAGCTCGGAGAGCGCGGTCGTGGCGTCCTCCCGAAATTCATCGCTGCGCAACTGCGCGACCAGCGGCTCCAACACCCGTTCATCTTTGATCTTGCCCAGGCTCTGGATGGCGTATTTCCGCACATCCCAATCGCGCAACAGCTTAATGAGCAGCTCAACGGCCGGGGAGCCGACGTTCGCCAAGGCTTCCACCGCCGCCTCCCGCACCTGCCAGTCACCGTCGCGGAGGGCCTTGCACAACGGCTCCACGCACCGCTCGTCGGCCATTTCCCCCAGGGTGACCACCGCCTCACGCCGAACGACCCAATCGGGGTCCTTCAAGAGATCGATCTGGATATCGATCTCGTCCTTGACCTCTTCCTCTTCAAGGACGACGGTTTCCTCGCCGGCTTGATCCGCAGGACTTTCTCCCGCCCCAGCGGCCGATGCGTCGGCGGTCAGCCGGTCGGACAGTTGATCGGTCAGTTCGTCCTGAGCCGCTTGATCCGCGGAAGGGGAGACCTCTTCGTCGTGGGTCGGTTTATCCATAGTCTGTCGTGCTCCTATCGATCGAATCCGTTTTCCAGCTTATTTTTGCTCGGGACTCGCGGCCCCTGCCGCCCGAGCCTTCCGAGCCGCCAGCGCGCGCCGCTTGCGTTGGGCCCGCTTCAAGCGCTTGTGCAGCGCCCGCATCGCCGCATCCCCTTCGGGATTGGCGTGACCCGCCAGCCGCTCGCGCAGTTTGGTTTTCAGCCGTGATTCATCCTTGTCTTCTTGAGTCTTCTTGGGCATAGCAATACACCGCTCCTTCCCGCAAATAAGACTGCAATCAAATCCGGATTTGTCGAAGTGTAGTGTGTTGTTTTGAGCCCTGTCAACCGGACCGGGGCGCTAAGTGAAGAGAGAGAATGAGGTGACGCTTCGACCGACCGAGAGGTGGGCGGCAAAGGCCGGACCAATACGACGCTCCCGCCGCAACCCCCACACATCACCTGGCCGGAAAAGGGTCAGGTGTTCGACCGAGGGGATCGAAACGGCCGACGCCGGCCATTTCCGGCCTCTGTTCGAGATAACCGCTGTTTCGAGGGAGGTGAGCGCGGCGCGGACATTGTGAACCAGCAGGTCGTGGCTTCCGACAACCTGAACCAGAACCGGAGAGAGGCCCTGTTCCGCCATGCCCAAACGCTCAGCCGCAGCATAGGACAGGTCGAGCATGCGGCCTTCGATATAAGGCCCCCGGTCGGTAATCCTGATCAGCACCGACCTGCCGTTCACGGCGTTCACAACTCGGACCGTCGTGCCCAGCGGCAAGGTGCGGTGGGCGCCGGTCAGGGCGTACATATCAAAGACCTTGCCGTCCGCGGCCAGCCTTCCGTGAAAGGGTTCGCCATACCACGAGGCCACGCCTCGGTCCTGCGCGCCCACATCCAAGGTGACGGAGCCCTTGGGGAGCACGCTGCAGCCGCTCAGGCCAACCAGCAAGACGCCGGCCAACGCGGCAGCCAGACGGCGGTCGTGAGTGATGGCGTACATCCTGCACTTGCTCCGTTTGTCGTTCTTGTCTTTCGCGACGATCATCTTCATGACGACCTACCGTAAGCCAGCCGCCGGTGAGCGCCAACCCCCTTGAGGTAGTCCTTTCCTCCCATCCGCGGGAGGCCAAAATTCGTCGGACCGCAGGCCGCAAGGACCTCCTTCATTCTGAACAAAGACGTCGCCGTCGGGCCTGTGCCCGATCGATCTCACCCCGGTGGTGCAAGAAAATGAGGAGGCAGGGACGGAGCGCGCCCGCGCCCTGCCGAGATCACGAGGTCAGTTGAGGCGTAGCGCGCCGTTTTCAAACTTCGTCGAGGAGACCAACTTCGAAAAACTTTCCGCCATCACATCGTTGACCAAACCTTGCGCATCATCCGGACTGAACCAAAACACGCTGTCCGTGCCGCTACCGGTCAAGGTCATTCGCACCTTGCTCCCGTCGTTCTTGTTGTTGCCCTGGACCAGCACCTTCACTTTGGACGAGAGGTCGGTCGAAAAGAACCCGTTCTTGGCATCCACTTCCATTTCCTGGATCTCGCCGGACACCATCACATCGGCCGCACTGGCCGCGTTTTCGGACATGACCGACGCATTCCAGCCCTTGCTGCGCAGATAATCGGCAAGGGCCGTGGCCGCCGCTTGGCCCGGATCGTTGCCGCGAACCCCGAAATGCTCGATGCCGCCCAGCCGGCCGGTCTTCGTGCCGAGGTGCGACCGGTTCGCCCGCTTGTCCTCGAAACGCACGACTCCCACCGTCGGGCCGGCCCCCTTGGCCTGCTTGGCCGCCGCAGGGTCGCGCAAGCTGGGAATCGACAAGCTGATCATTTCACTTTGCCCCGAGCAGCCGAGCATCATCACGACCCCGAGGACGATTCCAAGTCCAGCAATTAGTCTCTTCACAATCCCCTCCCTTACCAAGGATGCTCTGGGGTATCCGCCTGTACCCTCACAAGCACTCTCTGTTGATGCCACGGATCAGCCGACGCCGTTGCATGCAAACCCGATTGGCGCCGGCCCGAGCGCGTGGAAGAAACCGGCCTCCGAGTACCCGCCTGTCTCTGAGGTAGCTTTGGCAAGAACGAACGGCTCCCAAGGAACGGCTGCGAACTATAACGAGTCCGGCCCGTTCTGTAAAGACGCTTCTCCTTCTTGACTCGGGCCGGGCCGTGCTTATCAACAGGCTGACCATGCCAGGCGCGGATACCTTGACGCTGCGGCAGCGACTTAGTAGTATCCGCGAACGCCGGTGCCGCTGCGCGCGATGCCGTTAGACCGTTGCTTCGCAGAGACCGCCTCACACCCCCGTATACCGACGTTCATGACTCCGGCTCCATGATCCACGTTCACCACGTCACAAAGCGGTACGGCCAACTGACGGCCATTCAGGACGTCTCCTTCTCGGTGGAAAAGGGTGAAGTGCTGGCCTTCCTGGGCCCGAACGGCGCCGGCAAGACCACGACGATGCGCATCCTCACCTGCTTCATGCCGGCGACCGAGGGCCGGGCCACCGTGGCGGGATTTGATTGTTTCGAGCAGCCGACCGAGGTCAAGCGCCATATCGGCTACCTGCCGGAAACCCCTCCGGTCTACCAGGAACTGACCGTCGAGGAATACCTGACCTTCGTCGCACGATTGCGCGGGCTGACCGGCGCAACCCTGCGGCAGCGGATGGACGCGGTGGTGGACCGTCTCTCGCTGGGCGCCGTGCGCGGCCGGCTCATCGCGAACCTCTCGCGCGGATACCGGCAGCGGGTGGGGCTCGCCCAAGCGCTGATTCACGATCCGCCGGTGTTGATCCTGGATGAGCCGACAGTCGGGTTGGACCCGAAGCAAATCATCGAAATTCGGCAACTCATCAAGGATCTGGCCCAATCCCATACGATCATCTTGAGCACGCACATCCTTCCGGAGGCGACCGCCCTGTGCCGGCGCGTGGTCATCATCAACGGTGGGCGCATCGTGGCGGAGGATAGCCCCGAACAGCTCTCCGCGCGCCTCCGCCGGTCGGAAAAAATCAGCGTGACGCTCAAGACCCCGCCCGCAGATTGGGTGGAGCAATTGCGGATGATGCCCGGCATCCTGGCGGTCCTGCCAGCCGAGCACGCCCAGTCGGCCTTGATCGAATCCGAACTCGGACGCGATATGCGGGATGAGATCGCCCGCTTCGTGGTCTCCCGCAATTGGGGGCTCTTGGAGCTGCGTACCATCTCGATGACGCTCGAAGATGTCTTCCTGCGCCTGACTCAACATGAAGAGGGTGTTCCGGCCGGACCGGCGGCATCCCCATCCCAA
>DATIBM010000045.1:0-3050 GCA_035457545.1 Nitrospiraceae bacterium | reverse complement strand
GCCGACGTAACGCGAACGCATCACGGCGAACACCGCTGCAGCATCGGTGGACGAGACGATTGCGCCGATGAGCAGCCCCTCGAACCAGGACATATTCAACGCGGTGGTGGCGAACCATCCGACCAGCCCGGCGGTAACGGCGACGCCGACGGTGGATAGACTGATGCCGATTCCCAGGACCCGCCGTACGCTGGCCCACTCCGTGTCCATTCCGCCCGCAAAGAGAATGAAGGTCAGGGCGACAACGCCGAGGGATTGAGCCAGCCAGGGATTGTCGAAGTGAATGCCCCCGGGACCATCCGATCCGGCCAGCATTCCGATACCAAGAAACAGGAGCAGAGCGGGGATACCCATGCGGCCGAACGCCTTGCTGGCGAGCACACTGAGCAGTAACAGGCCCGCCGCGGCGAGCAGGAAATATTCAATGGTCAGCATCATGGCGAGTTACCACTGCGCGCGTGTTTCCCGACCGTGAGAACGGGGCACCCCGACCGTCTCAGCAACTCCTCGGCTACACTGCCGAGCGCGAGACGATGCAGGCCCCGCCGCCCGCTCGTGCCGACAGCGAGGAGATCAGCATGCCATACGCCAGCGTCCGTCAGAATGGCCTGGACCGGCTCTCCAGCGAGACACTGGCCTTCCGCTTCCAGCCCACGGTGCCGAAGATCGTGCACCTGGGCGGCAATCTTACGCTCAGCACGGCCTCTGTCCGAGGATGGATCGACGACATGCACCAGTCGGACCGCCGCGGCGAGGTTCAACGCCACACCGGAGGCGGTCCGGAGCGCCGCGTCGGCGGGGCGTGAAAAGTCCGTCGCAATGAGCACGCGCCGGAGGCGCACTCGTGCCGGATGCCGGGCGACGTCGCCTGCTAGGCCGCCGTGGACAGTCAGCACGGGGCAGGGCCCTTCCCGAACCAGCGCCTCCGCCGTGCTGCCGATCCGCAGCCGATCCCAACCGATGCGTCCTTCGGTGCCCATCACCATCATGACGGCGTGCGTCCGCTTGACGGTCTCTAGGATGCAGGAGACCGGATCGCCATAGAGCAACTGCGGATGTCCGGACGCGCCGCCGTCTCGAGCCGTGCGTACCAGGCGGCCAAGCTCCAACAGCGCCGAGGTTCTGAGCGATCGGAGGAAGCGGCTGTCACGCGCCTCGCCTGAGCGATCCGTCGGGGTCTTGATGACATGCAGAATGTGAAGCCGTGCCTTGAAGGCTATGGCCAGCCTCACGCCATGGAGAAACGCCCGCCGAGCCGGGCGTTGAAAATCAGTAGGCAAGACAATAACCCGCGACCCTGGGCGAGCACCGGCATGTGTCATAGTTGTCTCATGGTGTTCTTCACCACCCTCGATAACGCCGACAATAGAGAAGTAGTGTGGGCGAATACAAGTTCGGACAGTGAAGAACGCCTGCCAGCGCGCGCCCCCATGCTAGTGGCTCAGCGTCGGCTCGCCTCGTAAGGCCAATGCCCCTGCCGGGCATAGTCGATCGCCTCTCCTAGAATCCGCGCCGCTTCCTGCGGCGCTTGGAACCCCATCGAATTCTCCGCTTCCACGAACTCCACCATGAACTGTGCCTAAAGGAAAGTTAGGAAGGGGGGGACGCGAAGTCAGCAATACAGGAATCGGAACTGTGAAGCTGGAGCCTTCGAAGTCTATCGGTTCATGCCCCAGGTCAGGCTGCTCTCGCTTCCTTATGCCGACTGGTTTTCGCTTGTTGGAGGGGGAGGATGAGACGGAACGTCGTTCCTTTACCCAGCGCACTCTCGACATTGATGTGCCCTTTATGGGCATCGACGACGTCTTTAACGATCTTGGTGCCGAGTCCTGTCCCGCCGGGTTTCCGACTGAGCGTGTGAGCAGTAAAGAGGCTGGTAAGAATTTCCGGCGGCATACCACGGCCTGTGTCGGTTACAGAGATGTCGAGTACGTCGGCGGCCGGAGGAACCTTTCCGATGACTGTGATGGATCCGCCGGAAGGAACCTCCGGAATGGCGTTGTTCACCAAGTTGTAGAAGGCGTTGAAGAGGCGCTGTTCATCAGCCTCGATAGGAGGCAGACCATCAAGGCCTTCGCAGCTGAGCGTAACTCCCTTTTTTTTGGCCATCAGGTCCAGTGTGCCGAATACACTCAACACCACGTTTGCAACCTGGCATGGCGCAAAGATGGGCGGTGCGCTCATGCCTTTTACGCAGTCTGCAAGCTCGCGGACTCTGTCTGAGATTCGTCGAACGTCCTCTTGCACCATTGTCAATACCTCATCGCACAGCGCACGACTTTTCTTCGATTGAGGCGAATCCTGATCGGACAATCTCCCGAATAACTCGTCGAGTTCGTCTTTGAGCACTTCTGCTCCGCACAGGACCGGCATGAGCAGGTTCTTGATATCGTGGCTCATATCACCGGCCAACTGCGCCACCTGCGCAAGTTTTTTGGCTTCACATAACCGTGCCTCCTCGATCACCGGCGTGGCAAGCGACGAGATGATTGTCAGGACCGCAATATCCTCTTCGGTGATCCGATGGTTGCGCGTATTGAGAATCTCAATCACACCCACCGGTTCACCTTGCCACCTTTTGAGCGGCAGGATCACCATATTCCTCATCACGGATCCTGTGGCTTTATCAATCTTGTCCGGCAGGCGGGCATCGTTCTCGACATCCACGATGATGGCGTGCTGGGCCGATTTGAAGACGGCACCGGCCATTCCCTGGTGCCACGGAATGGCTGAGCCAGGTTGCACCGGCTTGGCACCGACAGAATGATAATTGACGAGCTGTTGAGAGGCCGGATCAGCGATAAGAATGGACCCGCATTCCGCGTCAACCGCCTCCAAGGCGGTGTCCAGGGTCTGCGCAACCAAGTCTTCCAAGGTGTTGTGCAGTGACAGTGCTCGAGAGATGATGAGGGTTGTCTCTAATTCTCTATTTCCCCGGGCAAGATGAAGGTCTGCCGTTCGCCGGGGAGTCCGGCGGCGATCGGGATATGCATTGTGGCCGGGAGGCGGGTTTTCCTCAGGAAGCACCACTCATCCTTTCAACGGCCTCC
>DATIBM010000044.1:0-2286 GCA_035457545.1 Nitrospiraceae bacterium | reverse complement strand
GTAGCTCACAAACTTCGCCATCCCCTTGTCGCTCGAAATCTTCGTCAGCGCGCTCGTCAAGGTCGTCTTGCCGTGGTCCACGTGCCCGATCGTCCCGATGTTCACGTGCGGCTTCTTTCGCTCAAATTTCGCCTTCGCCATGCCTCACTCCTCCCCCATCATCCTCACAACGACCGTCATTCGCCTCGATTCTTGGCAATGATGGCTTCCGCTATCTGCTTCGGCACCTGATCGTAGCGATCGAATTCCATGCTGTACGTGGCGCGCCCCTGGGTCCGCGACCGAAGATCCGTGGCGTACCCGAACATTTCGGCCAGCGGAACCGCCGCCTCGATGGCCTGAGATCCGGCCCGAACCTTGATCCCCTGCACCTTGCCGCGACGTCCGTTCAGGTTGCCGATCACGTCGCCCATAAATTCCTGCGGGACGAGCACCTCGACCTTCATGATCGGCTCGAGCAACACGGCATCGGCCTTTCGACAGGCCTCCTGGAAGCCCATTGAGGCCGCAATTTTAAACGCCATCTCGCTCGAATCGACATCGTGGTATGAGCCGTCGATGATCGTCACCCGAACATCCCGCATGGGATAGCCCGCGAGGACCCCCGTTTCCATCCGCTCCCGGACTCCCTTTTCGATCGCGGGAATGTATTCCTTAGGGACGGCGCCGCCGACGATCTTGTTGACGAACTCCAACCCCTTGCCCGGCTCGGACGGCTCCACCGTCATGACCACATGGCCGTACTGCCCGCGGCCGCCGGTCTGCTTGATATATTTCCCCTCGGCTTCGGCCCGGCGCTTGATGGTCTCCCGATAGGCCACTTCAGGTTTTCCGACATTGGCCTCGACCTTAAACTCGCGCAGCAATCGATCCACGATGATCTCGAGATGCAATTCGCCCATACCCGAGATAATGGTCTGCCCGGTTTCCTCGTCAGTCTTCACGCGGAAGGACGGATCTTCCTGCGCCAGTTTTTGGAGCGAGAACCCCAACTTCTCCTGGTCCGGCTTGGTCTTGGGCTCGATCGCCATCGCGATGACCGGCTCAGGAAATTTCATGACCTCAAGCAGAATCGGCTGCTTCTCATCGCAAAGCGTATCCCCGGTCCCGGCGCTTCGGAGGCCGACCGCCGCCGCGATATCGCCGGCATAGACGGTGTCGATCTCCTCCCGCTTGTTGGCGTGCATCTTCAAGAGCCGGCCGACGCGCTCTTTGGTGCCCTTGGTCTGATTGAGCACCGCTGTGCCGGTCTTCAACATGCCGGAATACACCCGGAAGAAGGTCAACTGTCCGGCAAACGGATCCGTCATGATCTTGAACGCCAGCGCGGAGAACGCCTCGTCATCGGCCGTACGCCGCGTCAGCTCCTTGCCGGAATTCGGGTCCACCCCCGTGACCGGGGGAATATCCAGCGGAGAAGGCAAATATTCGACCACCGCGTCGAGGAGTTGCTGGACGCCCTTGTTCTTGAACGCCGACCCGCAGAGCACCGGCACAGCCTTCATCGTGACGGCCCCGGCCCGAATGGCGCGGATGATTTCCTCTTCGGTCAACGGCTGGCCGTTGAGATACTTTTCAAGCACCTGCTCATCATGCTCGGCCACGGCCTCCAGCATCTTTTCGCGGTACTGTTGGGCCTGCTCCAACAAGTTCGCCGGGATCTCTCTCACTTCGTATTTGGCCCCCAGCGTCTCGTCGTCGTAATAAAACGCCTTCATTTTGACCAGGTCGATGGCGCCGCGGAATTCGGCTTCCCGCCCGATAGGAATCTGGATCGGCACCGGATTGGCGCCCAGACGATCGATGATGGACTGGACGCTGGCATAGAAATCCGCCCCGACCCGGTCCATCTTGTTCATGAACGCGATCCGCGGCACCCGATATTTGTCGGCCTGCCGCCAGACGGTTTCCGATTGCGGCTCGACGCCCTGCACCGAATCGAACACCGCCACCGCCCCGTCCAACACGCGGAGCGACCGCTCCACTTCGATCGTGAAATCCACGTGCCCCGGGGTGTCGATGATGTTGATGCGATGGTCGCGCCAAAAACAGGTGGTCGCCGCGGCCGTGATCGTGATGCCGCGCTCCCGCTCCTGCTCCATCCAGTCCATGGTCGCGGCGCCTTCGTGCACCTCGCCGATCTTGTGCGACACGCCCGTGTAGAACAGGATGCGCTCGGTGACCGTGGTCTTGCCGGCGTCGATGTGGGCAATGATGCCGATGTTGCGCGTCCGCGCGAGTGAAACCTGGCGAGCCATTTCGCTAAACCCTTACCTGACCTGCTCG
>DATIBM010000043.1:0-2633 GCA_035457545.1 Nitrospiraceae bacterium | reverse complement strand
CATGCCGCCCGTCTATGAGAAATGTAATCGGCTTAATATTACTCTTTGCAGAAGCTGCGCTCGTAGTTGATGATCGTCCAGGCCTCTTCCTCGGTAATCGCGGCCGGGACCAGGGACACCATGCCAGTTCCTGCGCTGCCGTTCTTGATCACCCAGAATAGCTCGCCGTCTTTCCGCTTCTTGTGGAACTTGCAGTTCGTGAAGTTGCGCGGGCTGGGATTCAGAATCGCACCGGCCGGTCCGTCGCCCTTCCCCTCTTTCCCATGGCAATTCACGCAGGTGCCCTTGCCCTCAAACAGCGCCTTGCCCTTGGCGATGTTCTCCGGCGTAGCCTCGACGGGATTCTTCATCTGCTTGGCCTCGGCCATTTGATCCGCCGGAACGCGAGGCTTCAAGGGATCCTTTTCTTCCGCCACGGACGCCGTGGCGGACACGAACATACCAACCGCGACTAACGCCAGAACCCTAGCAACGTACCCCATCACACTCCTCCTTTGTGGTAAACACTTGATGACACACTCCGTCCGCCCGTGCCGTTGAGCAGCTTTCCTTTTCCCGACAGGCCGCAACAAGGATCACGACAAAAAAGGACGTCGGGCCTGAAAGGCGTCGAACTATAGCAACGCCTTCTCAACCTTGTCAACCCGGCGACACGAAGATCGCCGCATCTGACGCGGCGGAGCCCCCCTCGCGACATCCTGAACCGCCTCACATTGGGTTCAGACTCGATCGACCGGGTCCGAGACCGAGGAACATCAAGAGTCGTGCCGGATTCCATATATTCAGAGCCGCCGGGTTCCAATCATTTGCAACTCATTTGCAACAGGAACGGCCCCGGGTTGGGATTCCGGAACGAACGTTGTGGTGATTTTGCGCCTCACGGCGAGGCCGGACGCCTCAATCGGGGCCGAGGGACGACCAAGAACCTCACAAGACCGGCCTTGTGAAGAGCACCGAAGAGAATGATGGGGATAGAGAGGAGGAGACGCGAAAGGCTCGGTATTAACTTTCCCGTTTCAACACGACATCCCGAACGACTCGGCCCGTCTGTCCAAACGGCTTCTGCGGCTTGCCATTCAACAGGGCCTTGACACCGCCCGCATTGCCGAGCGTGAGGGCAAATTGATCCTGCGCTTTCCAGCGGGCCCGTTCGCCGGGACGGAGCAAGGCCTCGACCGGGCTACCGCCGTCGATCTGCACCACCACCCAACTAAGCTCGACGGCCTCCAAATCAAGCACCAGCGGTTCTGTCGCGCCCGGGCCTTCCACCGAAAGACCCGCCAGGGGCCCTTCGGATCGCACCGTCAATTCCCCGGGGACTGACTCCGATGCCATGGCCGGAGGCGGGACCGACGAAGCGGCAGGGGCCGGCGCGGCCGCCTGCGGCGGCTCGCTCACCTCCGGCGTCGGAGCGGCCGCTCCCTTGCCGGCAGGCCGTGCCTCCTCGACAGGACCAGTTGAAGCAGCCTTCGTTTCCCTGTTGGCCGACAAAGGCCTTGCGCTGCCGCTTTGGCTGCCGGCGAACTCGGAGGCGGTCCGTTTGATCAATTGTCCGGACTGTTGGCGGGTCAGCAACACCACCAGCGAGGCCACGGCCACGGCAATGGCGATGCCGACCGCCTTGCGGCTCGCGCGACGCCGGCGGTCTTCCTCCTCCTGTTTTTGCTTCAGCCGCTCGCGTTCGTTTTGCCGATCATAATAGGACCCCGCCGACTGAACGAACCGTTGCAACGCGTCCTCTTCATCCAATCCCAACGAACGGGCATAGGAGCGCACAAATCCCCGCGCGAACACCTGATCCGGGAGCCTGGCGTAGTTGCCCTCTTCGATCGCGCGCACGAAATCGGCGCGGATCCTCGTCTTGGAGGCCACTTCATCGACCGTCAAGCCTTTGGTCTCCCGCACCTGTCGAAAGAAATCTCCGATGGAGTCCATGCCGCTCCCTATCGCTCGCTAATACTGCTTCATTCGTTGGAGAAGCTGTTCCGCCGCCTGACCGTACTCTCCTCCCTTATCCAGACTCGACACGCGCGTCAGGGCATCCTTCGCCTTCTGCTCATGTCCCATCTTGTAATAAGCCTGGGCCAGCTCGAGGTTCACCATGGCCGGAGAAATGCTGGGCGGATTGACCTGCAACGCATCCTCGAACGCGGCGGCCGCCGCCCTCATGTCTCCCTGATGCATCAACGCCCGCCCCAAGTGGAAGCGGGCCAGATCCGGCGTCACATACAGGGGGTTGGCCAGAGCCTGCTTGTAACTCTTGATGGCTTCGTCCCAACGCCCCTGGCTTGCCTGTACCTGGCCCAGATACGTGAGGGTCTCGGAATGTTCGGGATCGATGAGCAGCACCTGGCGGAACTCCTCTTCCGCCTCGGCAAACCGCCCCTGTTGCGCATAGATGTGCCCCAGCCCGTAATGGGCATCCTTGTTCTTGGGATCAAGTTGGATCGCCTTCTGAAACGACACGAACGCCCGCTGGCGATCGGTCGTCAGGTTGGCCAGGCCCTCCTGGTAATACCCGGCCGACTTCTTGATCTGCTCCTCGGACGCCGCACAACCGACCAGCAGGCCGGCAACGGCCACGCAGGGAATAATAGACCGCACCACCCTCGACTTCATCATACAGGAAAGGC